>JAABRT010000060.1:0-307 GCA_011390805.1 Gemmatimonas sp.
CATCAATCACATCGTGCTCCAGCAGCGCGTCGGCAATCGCTTGCACAGCATCACGATGCTGCGCGACAAGTGATTCGGCACGCTGCGATTGCTGCTGCACCAGTTCGGCCACTGCATCGTCAATGCGCGACTGCAGCTGTGCACTTGGTGCGCCACCTCCGTTGGCCGCCGGATCGGCACTCACCAACCCCACACGTTCGCTCATGCCAAACTCGGCTACCATGCGGCGTGCAACGCTGGTGGCTTGAATGAGATCACTGCCGGCACCTGAGGTAACGCAGTCTGCGCCCAGGAAAATCAGTTCGGC
>JAABRT010000060.1:317-21681 GCA_011390805.1 Gemmatimonas sp.
GGCAGCGCGCCCGCCCAATGCCTTGGCAATCACGCCTTCGAGATACTGACGCGAGTAGAGATGGCGGTCGGCTTCGGGTGAGAAGTGCGCCGCGCCCAGTGAACGTCCACGCGGTTGAATGGTGACTTTGTGCAGCTTGTCCTGTGGGCAGGCAATCAATCCCACCAATGCGTGCCCTGCTTCGTGCAGTGCAACGAGACGACGCTCGTCGGGAGCGATCACCACACCGGCACGGATGCGCCCCAGTAGAATCTTGTCACGCGCCTGCTCAATGTGCGCAGCAGTGATCATGCTCTGTTCGGTTTGCACCGCAATCAGTGCGGCCTCATTCAGCAGGTTGGCCAACTCTGCACCGGAGTACCCCGGTGTAAGTCGCGCGATCACATCCATGTCTACGTCTGCACTCAGCGGTGCACGGGCGGCGTGAATGCGTAGAATCTCGAGTCGGTCGGCGAGTGTGGGCAACGGGACTTCCACAATGCGATCAAAGCGGCCGGGGCGACGCACCGCCGGATCGAGCATGTCTTCACGGTTGGTGGCGGCCATCCACACAACACCGGCGTTGCCTGCCATACCGTCCATTTCTACAAGCAGTGCGTTGAGCGTGTTCTCGTCTTCGCCGCTGCGATTGGGGCGTCCGCGACGTCCGCCAAGTGATTCAAACTCGTCAATGAAGATGATGCATGGTGCAGACTCACGGGCACGACGCGCGAGTTCACGCACACGTCCCGCACCTACACCCACGTACATCTCGTTGAAGTCCGAACCGCCGGCCATGATCACCGGCACACCCGCTTCGCCGGCAACGGCGCGCGCGAGCAATGTTTTGCCCGTGCCGGGTGGGCCAACAAGCAGCACACCCTTTGGGCATTTGGCACCCATCGCGTCAAACTTTTCAGGTGAACGCAAAAATGCGATCACATCCTGCAGGTCGGCACGGGCTTCGCGCGCGCCACCAACGTCGGCCAGTGTGAGATGACGCTCGGGTGGCGTGACCACAAACTTTCCGCCGCGCAGTTTGCGCTGCCAGGCGATCATGGCGCCGCCGGCGATGAGCAGAATGATGATGGGTGTGAGTGTGCTCCACGTTTGCGGTGACGAGAGTACACCCACCGGAGCCACGGATACCGTAATGCCGGCGCTGCTCCAGCGTTCAAGATCGGCGACGCTTACCGCGGTTGGCACGTGGGTAATGACATCACGTGCACCGGGCGCGCTGGCCAGCAGCGCACCGGGCGCCAATGTCGCGATGAGACGACGTCCGTTGTCACTGACCTGGAGCGATGACACCCGGCCATTGGCAATTGCACCGGCTACGTCGGAGTAGCCCACCACCGGCAGTGTCGCACTGCTGCCGCGACTGAAAATCAGACTGATGGTCACGGTGACCAACAGCAGGGTGAGCAGTGCTGCACCGGGCCAGTAGCGCAGGGGTCCCGTTCGTTGCGGGCTTGTGAGCCAGCGCCGAGGT
Source organism: Gemmatimonas sp. (assembly GCA_011390805.1). Lineage (GTDB taxonomy): Bacteria > Gemmatimonadota > Gemmatimonadetes > Gemmatimonadales > Gemmatimonadaceae > JAABRT01. The sequence goes on from JAABRT010000060.1 coordinate 1,789, forward strand.
GAGCGGCGGGAACGGTTATCGTCCGCCTTGGCACGACGGGAGCTGCTGCGATTACTGAGAGACGACATGTTGCACCAAAGTGAACGACAGGAACGGCTTCACCTGTGCGACGACTGATGTGGTGGAGCGTCACTCAGGTGGTGCGCACTGTTTCCTGCAGCACCCGGGCAACTTCTGAACTCAGCGTGGCCAGATCCATGGGTTTTTTCAAACGGCCGTTGAATCCGTACTTGTCTGAGGCCGACAACAGGTCGTCGTCGGCGTAGCCACTGGCCACCACGGCGATCACATCGGGATTGAGATCCCGGAGCCGGGCCAACGTCTCTCTTCCTCCTTCCTTGCCAGGAATGGTGAGGTCAAGAATCACCGCGGCGTACGGGCGGCCGTCCCGATCGGCCTGTACATAGTGAGCCACCGCCTCGTTGCCGTCTTCCGTGGTGTCGCACTCGTAGCCGAGGCGTTCGAGCAGTCGTTTCATGAGGCGCCGCAGCTGCGGGTCGTCGTCCATGACCAGCAGTCGGCCGGAGCCGCTCACCACGTCGCCCTGCTCCCGTTGTGAAGCCTGAGCGTTTGATGCCGGCAGGTAGAAGGTAAATGTGGAGCCGCACCCCAACTGTGACTCTACCGTGAGTTGGCCGCCGTGTCTGCCGATAATGGAATAGGCGGTGGACAGCCCCAGTCCGCTGCCGGTGGACTTGGTGGTATAAAACGGATCAAAGATTCGCGGCAGATGCTGTTCGTCGATACCGTATCCCTGATCGGATACCGAGACCTTTACAAAATCGCCGGGGGCCAGATCCCACTCATTGCGTCTGTGCATCACGATGTTTGACGCGCTCACCGTGATGGTGCCTCCATCGGGCATGGCTTGCGACGCATTGATGACAAGATTTTCGATCACCTGACTGATCTGATCGATATCGGCGTGCACGTTCTTGAGGTCGGCATCAACGGCGAACTCGCACCGCGAGCGGGAGCCCCGACTCACAAACGATGCGGAATCAACAATCACGTCCCTGATGGAAGCGACCTGCGGAACCGGAGCACCACCCTTGGCAAAGGTGAGCAGCTGGGAGGTGAGCGACTTGGCCCGTCGTGCAGCTTCTTCGACTTCCGTGAGCAGCGTTTCCCGCTCGGCGGCTGAGGGCGCTGCATGTGGCGCGGCATTTTTCAGCAGCGATACGTTGCCGCTGATCGCCGTAAGCAAGTTGTTGAAATCGTGCGCGATGCCTGCGGCCAGCGTACCCACCGACTCAAGCTTTTGCGATTTCAGGAGCTGTTCCTCAACACGTCGCCGCTCGGTGACATCAATGTGTGAGCCGAGCATGCGGACGGCCTGTCCATCTGCCCTCACAAACACTGTGGACTGCGCCAGAATCCACCGGTACGAGCCATCCTTGTGTCGCATACGGAAGGTCGTGGTGTACTGCGGGCGGGGAGACTGCAGGAGCTCCTGAATTACCTTGAGCGTCGGTTCCAGGTCGTCGGGGTGAACGCGACGTTTCCACTCGTCAAAGTTGTCGGCGATCTCATGCGGTTCATGGCCAAGCTGCCGTTTCCACTCATCGGAGTACATCACGTGATTGGTGTGCAGATCCCAATCCCACAGCCCCACGCCAGCGGCGCTGGTGGCTTGCGTAAGGCTGTCCAATGTGTGCCGCAGCGTCTGCTCCTGCTTGCGCTGAGCGGTTACATCAAAGCCGGTGCTCACAAAAAACTCGCCCACCGGAAAGCTGACCATGTGCAGGATCTGGTTGGTCACGGGAAACTCGATCTCCCATTCCCGTGGCGTTCCGGTGGCCATGATTTGTTTCACGATCGGCATGAAGGTGTCTGAGGCACCTACGCCCGGAAAGATTTCATCGGTGGTGAGGCCAACCACCTCATGCAGCGTTTTCCCCCACGATTGCAGCGCGTTGGGATTGGCATCGACCAGCTTCCAGGTCACGATGTTGCCTGAGGCGTCCCGCACTACCTGCCACATGTGTACTTCAACCAGCGCGTGCTCAAAGAGTCCGCGATAGAGCAGGTCACGTGGCGTTTGTGTCTGGCTGGCGACCATGAGGAATCTCGTGCGGATGCCGTCGGTGGAGGGGTGATCGGGCGTCTGGCGCGCTGCGATGACGAGGGGACGCCGCAAGCATATCTCCCCGTTGTCGAGCCCGCTACCATGCACACCCTGACAGGGGAGTATCGGCAGGTGACGTCCGCGCCAGTACTGAGGGCCCGCGGTCCGGCTTGCAATCACGCCAACAGACAATCGGTCTGGGCAAAGTCTTCGCCAACGCACAGCAGTGGTTCGCCCGATACCACGGCCATCGCGTAGGACAGACAATCGCCGAAGTTGAGTGCGGCAGGGTGGCGTCCCTTACCGAAGGTGAGCCACGCGTCCATCGCGACTCCGAAGTGCGACTCCGTCACGTTGACTACCTGAATCCCGCTCTCCTGCAATACGATGGCGACAAGCGCCGAGCTGTCGAGCATCATGCGCCGTGGGGGCCATACCCAAGGATCTGTTCTTCTTCGTCTTTCGTAAGACGGGTACCGCGAACCTCGGCGGGAATGTTGGGCCAGATCTCACGGACCAGCAGCCGGCGCAGGCGATCGGCCGGGCGCAGATCTGCGCTGCTGCGCGCGAGTCTGTCCCGCCGCTCCTCCAGGGACCGGCGAACGGCCTCGGTTTTGGATTCCCCGGTGAGGGCCGTGACCTCGTCGAGCAGGCGTTCGACGCGCTCGTTTTTTATGTTGACGGACATGAGCCTCTCAGTGCGTATTTGTAGAAAAAATAAGCAACTGAAGAAAAGCAAACAGCTCGCGCTCAGCGCGTCTAGCGCGTCAATGCTTCACGGCGCGGGCGCGTGCGGCTGCTCTTCCATGGTGCGATAGAGCGCATCCCGATCCGACACATCCACCAACGCGCCGCCGGAGTCAAACGAGGGGAGAGGCTCCAAGTGAGGAACGCTGCGGATGCGCGGGTTCATCACGGCATAATACCAATCACCGCCATGCCCGCCTTCACCGCCTGCGCGTCTTCCGAGCCTCGTGCACCGCTGGCGCTGAACGCGCCCACGACCTGACCATTGCGACGCAGCAGCAATCCGCCTTCGTAGTTGGTGGCGCCTTCAATTGCCTGGATCTTGCCTTCCTTGACCGCCGCGGCGTAGTCAACGGTGTTCATGCCTGACTTGAGGGCGGTGAGTGTTTTGGCCACCGCGATTTCATAGTTGCGCGTAGGCACGCCATCCATGCGGCGCAGATAGATGGGAATGTCGTTGGCGTCGGTAATGAGAAAGACGAGCTTCCATCCGTTCTTCACCGCTTCGGCTTCGGCGGCATCGACGGCGCGCCTGGCTTCGTCGAGTGTGATGCGCGCGGCGGGCGGCTGCTGTTGCGCCTGCGCCGGTGCGGCGAAGGTGAGCGCGAGCAGGAGCGGGGCGATGCGGGGGAGTGTGAGCAGTCGCATGGGATGTCGGGGTTGGTGGGGGAAAGACGTTGCTGGAGATGCAGCTGACGATGTCATCCAAAAGCTACGTCAGCTGACGTATGGAAGGCGAGCCGATTTGGGTACAGTGTATCTGCGTCCCACATACCCCCGGAGGATGTGGGCATGTCAACGCGTATCGCGGAGCAGCTCATGAATCAGAGTGTTGTTTGCATTGTCGCGACTGTGCTGGCCCTTGTCGCACCTTGTGTGGCAGGCGCGCAAACATGTGAGGGGCGACCGGGTCCTGAAAACGGCAGGATACAGCTGGGTCTGGGTTTGGCGACAACAGAAAATGCGAAGGAGCGGGCGACCTACATTGGCGGTGTTGGCTCCTCGCTGTTCGGAAACGCGACTGGTGTCATTTCCGACTACGACAACTCCAGTCGTTCCGATTTCGCGCAAACTGCAACCGTTGGCTATCGTCGGCCGATAGGAACAAGCGGCAACACAGAACTCTGTCCCATCGTGGGCGGCTCCATCGGAGAGGTACAGACGTTGATTCCCACGGCACCGTTCAGCGTCCGCCGGCAGCGCATCGCACGCACTCGCTCCGCCAACGTTGGCGTATCGCTCGGCCATCGTATACCGGTCAACGCCGCGCTCACCGCCATTCCGGCGGTAAGGGCCAACTTCGTGCGGTCAACGTTCGACAACGAAGTCTCGAATATGAGTGTCTCAGACAGCTACGGCGTGGTGACGATGTCCACCGGCATTGTGCTGGTGACACACTTTACGTTGTCCCCAGTGCTGTCCTTTCCCATTGGACTTGAAGGAGCCAGCACACGTTGGGGGTTTGCGTTCAACGCATCGTTCTGGCGAAAGAAGTCGTAACAGCACCATCGAGAGCCGATCCCGCCCGTCAAACGCTGCAGTATTGCATCAAACGCACGTAACGATGCGCAAAACACTATCAAACGGCGATGCGCTCGCTTGCAGCAGCTGAGCAAGGGCCGCAGTATGCGTGAACATGCAGCACGCACGGGTAAAAGTTTTGCACGAAGGAGATGCGATGAGCGTTCGCGACAACGTCAGCAGTGCCGCCTCGTTGTACCATTTGCACACATTCGGCGAACTGCAGCTGTATCGCTGTGACAACGGCGAAGTCATGAGTGAGGTAGGCCGCAAGCCGCTCACGCTACTTGCGCTGCTGGCCCATGCAGCGCCCCGAGGCATGGAGCGCGATCAACTGTGCAGGCTGCTGTGGCCGGAGCTTGATCAGCCGAGTGCGCGTCACGTGCTCTCGCAAACGCTCTACGCGTTGCGACAGCAGCTGCCGGGAACCCGCGTGGCCGTGGGACGTCGCGAGCTGTGCCTGGCGCCCGATATCTCGTCCGACCTGACACAGTTCCGGGATGCCGTGAGCAGGCAGGACACGCAGTCTGCGGAACAGGTAGTTGCCGGGGAGTTTCTTGAAGGACTGTCGCTTGCCGGCAACGACGAGTTGGAGCGATGGGTCACGAGTGAGCGGGCGAACGTTGCGCTCATCTACGCGGGGCTGCGTGGGGAGTGGGCCGCCGAGCGGGAAGGGCCATTGAACAGGTATCAAAAGCCGGAGACAATCGCCAGCATGCTTCGCCCAGCTCGATTGAAGCGTCGCGTGGTGGTGGGTGTGCTTGGTGTACTGAGTGTGGCGTCTGCGTGGGGGCTTACATCGTCGGCGCGTGGTGAGAGTGCCGAGGTGCATCCACGCACCGTAAGGGAGGATCACGCTCGCGAAGCCGCAGAGCGTTTCGCCGCCCGCCTCGCCGCCACCGACTCTGCTGCCATCGGTCGCGTGTTGATCCTGCCGGCGCGAAACCATACCGGACGCGCCGACTTTGATGCGCTGCTGAGCTTTCTTGATTTCACGCTTCGCGCGGAGCAAAGCCGCGAGATTGCGCAGCCTGTGCCCCGAGAGCTGACAGTACGTCTCGATGAGGAAGTCAAAGCGTGGAAAAAATCGAACTCCATTCGTACGCAAGACGTGCATTTGCTCAAGGCATCTGGCGCAGCGGTGCTTGTACGGCCGGCCATCGTGCGCATGGGAGACTCGGCAACCGTGCGATTCATCTTTTCACGTGCCTATCCCGATTCGCAGTCTCGCTTTGATGATCGATCGGGGCTCGAGACTCTGACCTACCGCCTGTTCGATCCCATCGATGCACAGCCATTGATGGGCCTCATGGGAGCGGCATCGGGACTCGTACAATTCATGCGAACCATGGAGACGTGCAGCCTGGAGACACGGCGCCACGAGTTCGCGTCGCCGTGGTGTTGGAAGAGCCGGTCTGAACTTGCCGTTGTGCCTGGTGCGGCCTCCGCTCGCAGCGAAGTGCTCGCTGAAAGGTTGCGCGAGCGGCAAAAAGCGGTGGCTGTGCAGTTGGGTGCACTGCCTGGCGCGATGTAGAGCGATTGGTGGTGTTGGCGTGGGCTGCCATCGGGGCTCTGTTCCTGCGTACGACGCTGTTCGAGGCCATAAGGCCGTAAGGCCTCAGGGCACGGATTTGCCTTAAGGACGAATCAGAACGGCGGGGTGCAGAGATCGTGGGTGGGCACACGACTTAGTCCCGCTCGCCCGCCACCACTGCGAACAGTTCATCCAGATCAATGATCAGTGGCGCGCCCGCTCCAAGAGGCGCCCATGTCAGCGTGTCGCTGCACAGCTCAGGCCGTTCATCGTGCGCGCGCCACCGTTCCACCACGCGCGCGCTCGTATCCACAATCCAATACTCCGACGCGCCGAACTCCTGATACATGTGCCGCTTTTGCCAGCGGTCGCGATCCGCCGTTGATGGAGAGAGCACCTCCACGGCCAGCAACAGCGCCGAGATGTCAGACCAGTCGCGCGGTGCAGCACCTTTGCCGCGTGGCAGTACGAATACATCGGGCTGCACTAATCGACGCGCGGACAATATCACTGCCGATGGCGAGAGTTTCACCCACCCAAGCGCATGCTCACGTACATATGGATGCAGCAGCAGGTGCAGCTGTTCCACTGCCACTTGGTGCTCCCAACTGGGCGGTGGCATCACGACGAGCTCTCCGTCGAGCACCTCGTACCGGTTGTCGCTGTCGGGGAGCGCCATCGCTTGCGCGGCGGTCCAGTCAGTGTGCAGCAGTGACATGCCCATACGGTACGCTCGGCGGGATGAAGGTGGCAAGGGGACATGGGGCATGCTATCACCGCACCCGTTCTTTCCCGCCATCGTTTTCACTCGTTCGACATCCTGTGTCTACGTGCGGCGTCGCGTCAGGCCCACCGAGCAGCAAGCGCCTCTCGCGTGTGATCTGCGGGGAAAACAACCTCGCTCATTTTGCGCGACGCAAAACACGGCGTCCGTGCCAGCCGTGCTTCAACGAAGGGCAGGGTAGTGTCGTCCCAAGCGTTCACGGGAAGGTGCAACGCGGTCGCGCCGGCGAAGTCAACGAGAATGCCGAGTACGGAGCGGTCTGCGGTCTTTGCAATGTGAATCGGAGTCATTGCCGCGCACTCGCACTCGATCTGTCGCAGTGGCATGTTGGCGCGCGCGAGTGCTGATGCGACAACGCTGGGCAGGCGCTCCGGGAGTGTGCTCACCTCCCGCGCCGGAATGAGAATCGGAAAAAGTGTGCGCGATGCAACAACCAGCAGCAGCGGACGACGGTCTACGACAAGGCGGTTGACGTACCAGTCGCCGAGCGCGGTGTCCGGAGGTGGCGGGCTCTCGCTCGAGAGCGGCAGTGCACGCGCCAGTTTCTGTGTTCGCCTGAGTGTGACTGTCATTTACACACGTTCATTTTCGACATTTGCGTACACCTCGTGCTCGCGGCGGCTCATTGGGCGCGCAGAGATGACCCGGATGTGGGACTCGCGCAGTGTGAAGGCAACAAACAACATTCGACCGGCTTTCGTTTGGCCGAGCGCGAACCAGCGTTGCTCGTGCTGAGAATGCCAGGCATCCGGCGATAGCACGAATGGCGCGTTACAGAACAGTTCTTCACACTCGGACTGACTGACCGCGTATTTTGCCCAGTTGTTTGTGGTATTCCCGCATCCCACTCAAAGCCGGTCGCTCTGTCGAGCCGTGAGGTGCCCCCCCCATTGGGTGGCGTGCCAGAGGGCCGGCATGGCTATTCAGGTACTTGAGGAAGCGGCTCCTCGATGGAGCGAAGTGCACTTCGCCGTTCGCTCCCGCTGTTCAGGTGCGCGGTAACCCACCAGTTCATCCCGCTCCGGACGCCAGTGGCCACGAGCACGGAATCCGGTAGCGTGATCGTGGTGTCGCTCGTTTCGCGCCGTACGATCGAACTGGCATTCCCGTCGAGCACTTCCATTGTGTAGTACGCTGCATCGTTCACTCGGCTCCAGGAAAACACCATCGCACCAGATACCGCGCTCGCGTTGGCAAGGATGGGGACGTTTGCTTGCTCCGGTGCGCCGCGGTACCGCGCTTCTGTCTCGCTGCCCTCGCGCAACTGGAGCACGACGGGAGCGCCGACCATAAGCACCAGTGCGGCCGCGGCCGCCCAGCGAACGAGCCGGCGAGACGGTGGAACAGCTCGCGTGGACGTTGTCCCGGACGGTGACGCGAAGGCATGCAAGAGCGCCAGGTCATCGCTGGCCCCACTCGCGAAAGTGCGATCGAGCAGCGCCTCACGCTCGGACTGGGGCATGCTCCCTTCTACGAGTGCCCGCAGCTGCCCGGGGGGGGGCGCGTTTACGGCGCTCCGGTCGGCACGACGCTGGCGCTGTAGCGCGGAATGCGCGCGTTGCAACTCGTCGTCAGTCACCGGCCGCCTCCGCGCTGGCGCGCAGCAGCGCGCGCAGCTCGTCGAGCCCGCGATAGAGCAGATTACGTACCTTGGCTTCGGACCAACCGGTCAGCGTTGACATTTCCTCACGTGAATATCCCTCGAGATGGAGTTGCACCACGACCCGGCGATTCCTGGGAAGCTGTGCGAGCGATGTCGACAGGCGCCGCGCCAGTTCATCGTCCGACGACCGGTCCGGCGATGCGACCGTCAAGCTCGCAGGAACGCTTTCAGTGTGTACGGCGTCATCGAGCGATTCCTCCCGACGAGCGTGACGTCGCCTGAGCATGTCGACGGCGGCGGACAGCGCCACCCGCTGCATATATGACGCACCCAGGCGGTTCAGTGTCTCATCCGGCGCGCCCGCCTTCCACAGTCGAACGCGAACATCCTGCAGCACCTCGTCCACATCGGCCTCACTGAGTCCACGCGCCCGAGCGACACGCAGCACGACAGCACGATATTTCTGAAGCGTACGTTCGAGTGCTGATGTGCGCGGCGCCGAGTCGGCGTCTGGAGATGCGGGTGTCGAGATGCGTCCGCCGGTTGGGTGTGCCATCGAGAAAAAGCTGGAGCGCGTTGCGTGTGGCGCGCCGATACGATACAACGACCTACCTCACCGGGTAAACCACCCGATCACGGTCCCAGTGAGGCGCTCCCAGCTGGACGGCCGGCGTGCCGTCAGCGGGAGCCGTAGGGAGGGATCGCCGAAATACTCCAGATTGGCCCATACCGCGGGTGATACGCCCGAACGCATCGCCTCCAGCCGGACCTGCTGCAGCGCGGTGACCGGGTCGTTGCCAGCAGTGATTGCCGCGTACATGCGCGCCACCAGGGCGCCCATCGTAGCGTCTTCGGCGGGCCACCGCGTGGCCACCACGCCTCGCGCCCCGGCGTCCAGTGCCGCGGCCACCAGACCGTGCGGCGATTGCCCAACCAGCAAGACCCCGTCGCCACTTGAACAGGTCGAGAAGACGACGAGATCAAATGGCAGCGGCTGCGCTGACAGATCGTCGAGGGTAAACAGGCCGTCATCACCCGGGGAGGCTTCGAGCACGAGTCCATTCCTCGAGAATGACCCAGGGTCGGCCACTGCGTGCGTCGCGATGTGCAGGACCACGCCGCCCCCGCCGATCGCCCGGAGCAGCTGCTGGCGAGTCGCATCGCGTCCGTCGAACAGCGAGGCGCCGGCCAGCTGATTCGCCACCGCGCGCGCCTCGGCCCGCGCGCCAGGAAGCGCGACCCACCGTTCCGTTGAACCTGGGACCAAAGGCATCCGACCAGGCGCGCCAAACACCACCGATCGCGTGACACTATTCCGTCTCGCAGCCGCCGACACGGCTCCCAGCGCATCCCCCAACGATGGTGCGATTACCACTTCGTAGCGCGCCAGCAATGGCTCGCCCGTGGGATGCGCCAGCGCGGCAAAGGGGAGCCGATGCAGCGCTCCGTCCGGCACGATGACCAGCCGCGTGGTGCGCGCCGGCAGGTGCGGCAACAGCGGCACGATCAGCGCGCCAGACAATCTTTTGGCCAGGGAATCAGAGACCCGCCCGCCCGCCAGCAGCGCGGTGAATCGTTCGATATCAGTGGCGATCGAATCGACGGCGACGAGCGATACGCTGATCATCGTGTCGCTGGTCAGGACAAAAGCCGTTGTCGGCTCGCCGCCGCGCCCCACGATGAAGCTCAGGACGGCGTGCGATGGTGCGATCCGTGTTCGCGCCAGCGCGGGCAGGCGGGTCGGATCGACACCCGCCGTATCGTTCGTTCCAGCGGTGGCCCGCACACGCCCCCTGGAGTCGACGGACAGTGCCCCCCGCTGCAACGCTGCCTGTTCCTGAGCGCGTATCCGTCGCCACTCCGAGAGGGCCAGGGCCTCGGCATCACGATCAGCCCCGGCGAGTTGCGACGCCAGTGTTGCCAGGCCGAGATCGCGGTCCCAGTCCAATGCCCGGTCCTGTAGCGCAGCCAGCACATCTTCGCGGCGGCTCAATGTGGCGCGATAGCGATCGAACTCCCGCAGGCCCGCACTGATACGTTTCCAAGCCTCATCGGTGTTGCCGCGCGCGGCCTCGACCTCGGCCCGACGACTGGCCAGCTCAAAGCGAGCCGTATTGTGCAGGTCGTATGTGGCCTCGAGAGTGTCCCACTGCGCGAGCGCGCGCGCAAACTCCCCACTGGACAAAAAGAGAGCGCCGCGCTGATACCGGATTTCCGCACCCCAGCCGGTGAGCGCGTGCGCTGCCGCCAGCGTACTGGCCGTATCCAACAGGCGATGGCCGGCCTCATGGCGACGCTGTTGCCGCGCGATATCCGCCTGTGCTACGAGGAACGAGGCCCTACGGCCGGGGGCCAGACGTTCACTGCGCACTCGGGCGGCCGCGTAGGCTGAATCCGCACGTTCGAGCTCTCCTCGAAGCAACAACCCTTCGGCGTAGTCGATACTGACGTACAGCACCCCGATCTCGTCGCCGGCCTCCATGAACACGCGACGGGCAACCAGCAAAAGGGAGTCCGAATCGACTGTGGCCCCCAACCGCTGCGCGATGCGGCCCAGGTCACGTGTTGCCCAGGCTTCGCCCAGCGGACTGTCACTGGCCCGGGCTGTCACCAGCGCCTCTTGAATCGCGACGCGGGCTTCGGCGTAGCGCGATCGAGCGAGCAGCGTGCTGCCTCGCCATTGCAACGTGCCGGAGAGTCCGCTCCACAGCCGCGCACCGCGCTGCACCGTAGCCAACGTATCGAAGAGCGCCAGCGCACGGTCGGCCTGTCCGCTCGCCTCCACGCGCTGAGCACGCGCGAAGAGGCAGTCCGCGTGGACCCGGGGGCCGGCCTGCCGTGCCTCGCCCACCACCCGAGACCAGGTACTGTCGGCCACAGGCTCTGTGGCACGCATGCGCACCAGCAGCATCGTGCAGGCATGTCGTGCACGCAACCAGGCATCATCGCCGGGCACGAGCGCTTCGGCCTCGCGAAGTCGCGCCTTGGCGGCCGGTACCCCTTCGGTCCGCAGCAGAATTCTGGCCTCATTGATGAGGACCTCGGCCAAGCCGGACACATCGCCAGCGCTGACCAAGCGGGCCTTCTGCTGTTGCATCGCCGAGAGAGCGTCACCGAACTGCGATCGATTGGCGACGAGGCTTGCCAGCGACAAAGCCGCGTATGTCGCCGCGGGATTGGCAGTATCGCGGGCGGCGCGCCGCAGCAGTCGTTCGGCCTCGTCGTAGCGGAACGCGAGACTGGCGAGGGTGCCCTCGAGCAGTGCACGCGTCGCCTCGTCCTTACCAATGCGAACGCGCCACGCCTCGGCAACCGTGTCGTCCTGCCCCTCGTCGAAGGCCAGCACCAAGGACCGGACCATGGCGCCGGCCAGCGGTCGTGGTGCGACAGTGCCATGGCTCTGGGCCGCAACCGGCCGGGTACACGTCGCCACCGTGACCGCCGCGACCAGCGAGAGCGAGACAGGCAAGAGGATTCTCATGGCTGCTGGAGTTTGGTCTGTGGCTCCCGTGTTTGTCCAGCGCGAGGCGGTCGTGAGAATCTTCGGCGGCTTGGTGCGTGTCTGCAATGGCTTTGCTCGAATGGCGACCAGCAACCGATTCGTAAGGCCGACTTTGCGTCATCTCACCCGCAGCTGGAGTCTGGAAATGCAAGAGAGGTTTCGACGTCTCGTGATTGGGGCCGCCGCAATGGCGGTGTTGTCCGTTCCTGAACGCGTGACCGCGCAAACGCCGCTTACGAGTGGTGTGTGGCAGACGTTTGAGTTCTTCGAGGACTTCGGCTTTCCGTCGCCAATCGAAGGGGACGGTTTCTCGATCACTGCCGGTGCAGGGCAGCAGGTGCGCGTGCGCATTACCGACCTCGGATTTAGTGGTGACCGCTTCAGACTTTTCGCGAACACGGCGAACACGCTCGAGGATTATTTAACCTCACAAGTGGATCCCGGTTTTGACAGTGGCCTTCTCATTGACGACATCAGCGATGTCAATGAGGTCGGTGCTGTGGCAAACGCTGCGTTTGAGTTGAATGCGCTGAGTAGCGGAGAGTTTTTGTTCGGTAGCGGATCGTTCACGTTCACCTTACAACTTGTCGAAGCGGTCACCGACTTCGGATTCGGCCAGGGTGCCATTCGCGCAGACGTGCTGCCAATAGACAACCCACCACCGCCGCCGCCGCCTCTCACGCCGGTGCCGGAACCATCCACGGCGTGGCTGATGCTCGCGAGTTTTTTCGCACTCGCACTCACCGCGCGCCTTCGCCAGGCACGTCACGCATAGTGGGTCCGCTTTGCGTCACCTCTCGCGCGGTGCAACGCGTGTCATGATCCGTGCGCTGATCGGCAGCGCGCGCACAGTCCACAGCATTTGATGAGGCACCAACCATGTCCGCAACTCGACGGCTTGCCGGAACAGTTTTTCCGGTAAGCGTGCTGGCCGCGCTTGCGCTGTCCGCCTGCAGCACGAACGGCGATTCGGGTGGAGGGCTGTTGGGCCCTGACATCACCGCGCGCACGGAAATCAGCGACGCTGCACGAAACAACGGCGCGGCAGGATTCTATTTTGTATCTCCGATCGCGCCGAACCTGTCCAGCTATCCGGGGGTCTTCGACGCAGCGCGCACACCGGTTGTAGAAGTCTGCGAATTCGTGGGGGGCACGTGCGTTGGATCGCCGGTTGCACGATTCACTGTGGGTAGTGGCGTGACCGTTGATGCAGCCAACCAGTTGTATCGCGCCGACTGGACCACCATCGGATTACCAACAACAACGCTGTATCGCATTCGCGTACTGGAAGGCACCAATCAACTCGGTTACGCCGATGCGAAGCGCGTTGGGCCGGGCGAAAGTGCAACCAGTCTCAGGGCACGGGGCATCGTTCCACTCGGCAACGCGAGCAGACTTCCCATTCGATTCCGCATTGAGCAGAACGGTACACCAACGGTCGTCATCACCAGCCCCGCAAACAGCGCCATCGTGCCTGTGGGTACGCCCGTCACCATTTCGGCTACGGCCACCGATCCGCAGGAAGGCGATGTCTCGAATCAGATCGTCTATCGCTCCAGTCGGCTACTCGATCCGCTCGGCACCGGTCCAAGCATTGCGGTGATCTTGCCGGGCGGACGGCAGACCATCAGCGCATCCGTCACCGATGCGATGGGCGCAACCACCACGGTGTCTGTTGAGATCGTGGTGAGCATCGTTTCGGTGCAGCCAACGCTCAACGTGCCGTACACCGGATCGGCATCGCTGCCGATCACACTCTCGGAGCCCGCGCCGGCTGGCGGTGTTGTGTTCAACGTGACAACGACAGACGCAACGCGCGTTGGTGTCGATCCGTCAAGCACAACGGTCACCATCCCGGCAGGTCAACAGGCCGCGAACGCTGTGTTGCTCGGTGTTGCGCCGGGTTCGGCAACGGTGACGGTGTCGAATGCCGACTTCGGATCGGCATCGAGCCTGGTGTCCACGACGGCGAACCTGGATATCGTGCAGACGGCCGTGAGTTTTCCGCAGGGGCAGACGGCTCAGATCACCGTACGTTTGCGCAGCGGTGGAGCCGATGTCGCCGCGCCGGCCGGCGGGTTGTCGGTGACGCTTACGTCGGCGGATGCAGGGTGCGCGTCGGCCACATCGCCGGTGGTTATTCCGGCCGGTTTGGTGAATGCGGTTGCGACGGTCAGCTACGGTAGTGTGACGGCAACACCGTGCAGCACTACGCTCACCGCCAGCGCGACGAGCGTGCCGTCGGTCACAACAGACGATGTTCCGGTGAATGTGGCGAGTGCGGCGGCGATCACGTTCAGCTCGAACCTGCGAGTGGGCGCGGGGCTGCGGGACCGGGTTTCGTTTTCCCTCGCGGCGCCAGCCCCCGCCGGGGGCGTGACGGTGACGCTCACGAGCTCCAACAGCGGCGTGTTGACGCTGTCGCCGGACGTCACCGGCGCGATTGGCACAACGGTGGCCACGGTGGTGGTCCCGCAGGGCAGCTCCAGTGGCACGTTTTACCTGAACGGCATCGAGGGGCAGATCAACACGACGGCCACTGTCACAGCGGCCGCTCCCGGGTATAGCAACGGCACAGCGTCTGTGGCCGTGGCACCGATCGTGTTTGAGGTGGTGGGCCTCCCGGCGACCACAACGTCCCTGAGCCCCAACACCGACTTCCGGGTGCGGATTGGCGTGGGCACGGCGGCTGGTATTCAGGATTTCCAGGAAGTGCGGGCTGGTAGCCCGGGCGTGCTGTTCACGGCCGCGAACAGCAATGGTACGGTCGGCCAGCTCGTGACCAATGTCGGTGGGGCCGCCCAGTCGCGTACGGTGACGGTGCCAGCCGGTGCCTTTGAGTCTCCCACAACCGTGGCTGGTGGCGGCATTGCGTTTGATCCACTGGGCGTCGGCAGCACCACAGTGACCACGACCACGTCCAGCGCTGGCGCAGTTGCGCTGCCCTCCGCGACCACCGTGGTCACGGTTACCGGGCCGGGCATCACTTTTGGTGCAAATCTGCGCGTGGGCGCCGGGCTGCGCGATCGCGTCTCGTTCGTTCTCGGGGCGCCGGCGCCTCCCGGAGGGCTCAGCGTGACGCTCACGAGCTCCAACAGCGGCGTACTAACGCTGTCGCCTGACGTCACCGGCACGGTTGGCACGCCGGTGGCCACGGTGGTGGTCCCGCAGGGCAGCAGCAGCGGCACGTTTTACCTCAACGGCATCGAGGGGCAGATCAGTTCAGCCACGGTTTCGGCCTCCGCGCCCGGTTTTGGCAGCAGCAGCGCCACCGTCTCCGTCTTGCCGATCGTGTTTGAAGTAGTGGGCCTGCCTGCAACGACCACGACGTTGAGCCCGAACACCGACTTCCGGGTGCGAGTTGGCGTAGGCTCGGTGGCTGTCATTCAGGATTTCCAGGAGGTGCGGGCTGGTAGCCCGGGCGTGCTGTTCACGGTCGCGAACAGCAATGGTACCGTCGCCCAGCTCGTGACCACGGCCGGTGGGGCCGCCCAGTCGCGCACGGTGACGGTGCCGGCCGGTGCCTTTGAGTCTCCAAGCACCGCGGCCGGTGGCGGTATTGCCTTCGATCCGCTGGGCGCCGGCAGCACCACAGTGACCACCACTACGACGAGCGCGGGCGCCATTGCGCGGCCCTCCGCGAGTACCGTGGTCTCGGTTACCGGGCCGGGTATCACCTTTGGTGCAAATCTGCGTGTGGGGGCGGGGCTGCGCGATCGCGTCGCGTTCACCCTCGGGGCGCCGGCGCCTGACGGAGGGCTGAGCGTGACGCTCACCAGCTCCAACGGCGCCGTGTTGACGCTGTCGCCGGATGTCACCAGCGCGATTGGTACGCCCGTGGCCACAGTGGTGGTCCCGCAGGGCAGCACCAGCGGCACCTTCTACCTCAACGGCATTGAGGGCCAGATCAACACGACCGCCACCGTCACGGCCTCCGCACCCGGGTTTGGCAGCGGCAGCGCCACTGTCTCGGTTGCGCCGATCGTGTTTGAGGTGGTCGGCATTCCCGCAACCACCACGACACTGAGCCCCAACTCCGACTTCCGGGTACGGATTGGCGTGGGTACGGCGGCCGGTATTCAAGATTTCCAGGAAGTGCGGGCCGGTAGCCCGGGCGTGCTGTTCACGGTCACGAACAGCAATGGTGCGGTTGCCCAGCTCGTGACCAACGTCGTGGGTGGGACCGGTCAATCGCGCACGGTGACGGTGCCGGCAGGTGCCTTGCAGTCCGCTACGACGGTGGCCGGTGGCGGCATCGCGTTTGATCCGCTGGGCGCCGGCAGCACCACCGTGACCACCTCCACGACCAGCGTTGGCGCGATTGCGCTGCCCTCCGCGACCACAGCGGTCACGGTGACTGGCCCAGGCATCACCTTCGGCACGAATCTGCGCGTGGGCGCGGGGCTGCGGGACCGGGTTTCGTTTTCCCTCGGGGCCCCGGCGCCTGCCGGGGGGCTGAGCGTGACGCTCACCAGCTCCAATAGCGGCGTGTTGACGCTGTCGCCGGACGTCACCGGCGCGATTGGTACGCCGGTGGCTACGGTGGTGGTCCCGCAGGGCAGCACCAGCGGTACCTTCTACCTCAACGGCATTGAAGGTCAGAACGGCAACTCGGTGACCATCACGGCTGCAGCCGCCGGGTTCAATAACGGCACGGCCACCGTCGCGGTCGCACCCATCGTGTTTGAGGTAGTGGGCATTCAGGCCACGACTACCACGTTGAGCCCCAACACCGACTTCCGGGTGCGGATTGGTGTGGGCACGGCGGCGGGCATTCAGGATTTCCAGGAAGTGCGGGCTGGCAGCTCTGGCGTGATGTTTACGGTCGCGAACAGCAATGGTACCGTCGCCCAGCTCGTGACCACCGCCGGTGGGACCGCCCAGTCGCACACGGTGACGGTGCCGGCCGGTGCGTTGGAGTCTCCGACCACCGTTGCCGGTGGCGGCATTGCGTTTGATCCACTGGGCGCTGGCACCACAATCGTGACCACCACCACGTCCGTGGCTGGGGCGATTGCGCGACCGTCAGCGTCGTCCGTGGTCAACGTTATCGTGCCGGTGGTTACCGTGAACACCACCGCGCCCGTAGGCTCAGGTTTGCGTCGCACTGCCACGTTCACGCTCGGCGCTCCCGCTCCAACCGGAGGGCTGACCGTCACGCTCAGCAGCTCCAACAGCAGCGCGATCACCGTGTCGCCGATCAGCAACACAATCGCTGGCGCAGCGATGACCACTGTGGTCGTGCCGCAGGGCGGTTCCAGCGGGACGTTCTACCTCAACGGTCTGGAAGGTCTGAGCAGTGGGACGTCTACCATCACGGTGGCCGCCCCGGGATACGCCAACGTGACGTCTACGGCCGCAGTGTCGCCGCTCGCGTTTGACATCTCCAGCTTGCCGGCGACGGCCGTGGCAACGGGCCCCAACATCACCTTTGTTGTGCGAGTTGGAGCGCAAACGAGCACTGGTCTGCTGGAACTGCAAGGTGTGAGAGTAGGCAGCAGCGGGATCGGATTTACCGTCGCGAACAGCAACGCCACCGTGGCTCAGCTCGTGACAACCGCCGGGGTAGGTCAATCGCGCGCGGTGACGGTGCCGGTTGGATCCACCACGTCAGAGACCAGCCCCGGCGCCGGCGGTATCGCGTTTGACCCGTTGGCGGCGGGCACGACCACGGTATCGGCGAGTACGTCGTTCGCGGGGGCTGTCGCACAACCCGGCGCAACGCGCGCCGTGACCGTTTCACCCTAACCCCTCACGTGCACGCCCGCGCGCGCACGAGGATGTGCAATCAGTCCGGCCACGACCCCCCCCGCATCGTCTTGCGACGCGGGGGGTTTGTGGTGCATGGGCAGCAATCAACTGACGCGAGCCGAGCGAGGACAACATTCACAAGGCGATGCTCCTGCTGGCGAGTCCGGCTTCACGGTTGAGAGCGGCAGTGCACGCGCAGCTGTTCAGCAGAACAACTCCGCAATGTCTATCGCGAGCTGTGATGTCTCGCCACTCGGCGCCCACGCAATGCTGGTGCTGTGCAACTGCGGAAACTCCGAGTGCGACGTCCATGACCAGAGCTGGCGGTTGCATGTCACGCCAGTCTGAGGCCGGGACGCTGGTGTGCACTGCGTACACGACAAGATCGGGCAGCAGCCATGATGTCTCACCGATGAACACACCGCCCGGTGCGAAGCATTCCCACGCACGGTTTGCATTGCACCAGACGCCCACTGTGCTGATGAGTCGAGCGGCAACACGCTGGTGCCACACCACCGGAAATGGCGTTACCAGCAACTCGCCGTGCAGGATCTCGTAGCGGTTGCCGTCGTCGGGCAACTGTTCGAGATCGTGCACCGTCCAGAGCGATCGCGGCGGGATGGGCGTGGAGGTGGGCATGGCGAAAGAATCGGCTCGGCGGGGCGGCGGCCGTTATGCGTACAACAACCGACCTCGCGGCAGCGGGATTTCGCGTCCAAGCTCGCGCGCTGTTTCGATCCACTCGGCGATGACAGCCTCAGCGTTTTCGAGCGCGGCACGGTAAGTCGGGCCGTCCGCCGCGCAGCCCGGCAGCTCAGGGACCTCAGCGATGAAAGCCTGATCGGCCTCGCTCCAGTACATGATGATCTCGTAGCGATACTCAGGTTTCATTTAACTCCTCCTCGACTGCGCGTGCAGCCAAACCGTATTTGACCAATATCTCGCGAACCTGTCGAACTTGATACGGCTTTGCCGTTCCATCTTGCCGCGGCTGAAGATTCAAGATTTCTGCCACGCCATCACGATGAAAAATCCGGTGACTCCCGCTGCGCTGTCGTTGTGTAAATCCGAGTCGAGCGAGCAGACCGCACAGTTCGTCGAAGCGTACGGTCTGATCCGAGCCGCCAGTCAGAAGCTGTCGAAGAAGTTTGCTGTGGCGTGTCATGCTTTGAAGTTGTTCTTGCCGACTGCCACGGAGGCGTCACTCGCCGCACTTCGCGATTTCATCAAACAGGTCAGAGTTCGAGTAACTGAGGTCGAAAATCGCTTCACCTATCTCCTGAACTTGTGTCTCAAAGATCCGCTGGGCAAGGCTTGGTATCGGTAGACGGCGGCAACACCAACAACCCATCGCGTGTACGCGCGACCCACGGTTTGTCGCTGCCGGTTGGGAGTGAGCTCGCGTCGAGTTTGGCCGCCCACGGCGCTTGGGTTTCGCGGCCCAACTGCAAGCAAAGCCGCACTGTCTTCACGCTCACACAGCGCACCAGCAGTTGCTGCAGCACTCGCACGCGCAACGTGTGCACGCTCTCGGCCAGCTCGCGCGCTTCACCGAGTGGCTGACGCACTCCCACTTCGCTGAGCAGTTCAAGCCAGGCGCGTTCGGGCGCTGATACGAGCGGTGTGTGCTCTCCGTTTAAGCGTTGCACGTGCAGCAGCTCGTTTTCAGGCTCCTCGAAGAGCTGCTTTCGACGATAGGTGGCGGGAAAAACCGACGTGAACCAAGCCGGAAGTTTTGCAGACTGGTGTCCGTACAGGTGAAGCAGTGATTCCTGGTTGACGTACTGGCGCACGCCCTGCCAGTCGAGCGCGGATTTCCCGCCGACGTGCAGCCCCGGGTGCATCGATTCCAGCGCTATGAGGCTTGGGTAGAGCTCCAGCTTGTCGTGAGGTCGACTGTAGACGCCGCGTGCAAGGCGACGCAGCCAGCCCGCCCGAGCATAGTGTACGGCGAGGTGCTTGGAGACGCCCATGTCCGCCAGTTCCGCAGACGTCACGGGCCGACCAGATCGAAGCTGGGTGTACAGCTCGTTTAGTTTATTACGATTTGTAGTAGCCACACTACTATAATATCGCTTTATTCAAATCTAGCAACATTTTGAGTCTGCTGTCTTGTCGTAGTCAGGCACTTTGCCGTTGGTGAGTTGTCCGCGCGTGAGCATGGTGTCGCGCACGTTGAAAGAAACAATTCTCAATCGCGCCGATTGTGAGCGCTGCTAGTGCCAGGTGAGCGAGATGCCAAGCTGATTGAAGTTGGCACCTTCTCCATCGAATGACCCACCCACGCCGTTCAGGAACGGTGTGATGCTGAAGTTGGTGCCGACGCGGATATCGTAGCCAAGTCCCAGGATTGCAGACGCGCCGTCCTCGCCGAGGGTGAGGT
>JAABRT010000061.1 GCA_011390805.1 Gemmatimonas sp.
CGGCCGGCGATCGCAGCGGTGATCGCGTACTCGAAACTGAAAAACTCACACTGCGCGTAGACAATCGCACGTTGCTGGAAGATGTGACGCTGGTGATGCCGCGTACCGAAGTGATTGCGCTCGTTGGGCCCAACGGTGCCGGTAAGAGCACGTTCATTAAAACCGTGCTCGGCGAACGTCCGCCCGACGGCGGTACGTGCAAGTTGGGGTTGAGCACCACGGTGGCGTACTACCGTCAGGATCTCGCGCATCTGGCGCTTGATTCAACGGTGCATGATGCGGTCACCACGTTGCGTCCGTTCTGGGAGCGACGTGAAGTACACGGTCATCTCGGACGCTTTGGTTTTGGCGGCGAAGAATCGCAGCGTGTGATTGGTTCGCTGTCGGGCGGTGAGCGTGCGCGTGTGGCGCTCGCATTGCTTACCCTGTCACGTGCGAACCTGTTGGTGCTCGACGAACCCACCAACCACCTGGATGTCGAGAGCATTGAGGCGATTGAAGACGCGCTGGAAGACTACGATGGTACAGTGCTGCTGGTCTCACACGATCGCGCCGTGTTGCGCGGTCTTGCTACACGTGTATGGGAGATTCGCGACGGACAGCTGCACGATTTCGCCGGTCCGTTTACGGAGTGGGAGGAGGTCACAGCGCAGCGCCGCACCGACGCCGCCGACGCGGCGCGACAGGTGCGGCTGGGCAAGGCTGCCGCTGCGCCGCCCTCGTCGCATGACGTACGGAAAGAGAAATCGCGCGAAGAGCGCCGTGCGCAGCGTGATGCGGTGAAGGCAGTAGAAGAAGCAGAGCGCGCGGTCACCACCGCCGAAGCCGCTGTGCGCAGGCTTGCCCAGGAGCTGGAGAACCCGGATCTGTACGACGGATCTTCAGAGTCGAATAACAAGGCGCAAAAGTTAGGCGCCGAACTGGCTAAGGCACGTGCAGCGTTGGCGAAGGCAGAAGCCGTGTGGACCACCGCCAGTGAAAAGGCGGAAGCGCTGGGCGCGCTCTAAGAATTTTCGCGCGGGAAACTGTCACGCCGGTTGTGGCGTAAGAGCAACGAGATACGCTCCCCCCAACCGGTTGCCCCTGTGCGGTTTGTTCGATTGCTGAAATCCCCGGGCACTAAGTGCACGTGCATCGCTGCGTGGACCGTAGCGCTGGTCACGCTGGTCGCGCTGCCGAGTGAGCTGTTGGCGCAAACAGGTCGCGACGCTCCGGTGCAGCGCATCACGCGTGCGGGCTCCGATAGCGCGTCGCTCGATATCGCGCGTGCTGCAAAGCGGGAGGCACTCGAAAGGCTGGTAAAAGATGCCGCCGAACGCAATCGCATGCCACGTTCGCTGCAGGCGTACCAGGCCAATGTGGAGACCGAGATTTCGCTGGTAGTAAGACGGGCCGATGGCACGGAAGCCGTGGCCAGTGTGGAGCAGATTGCGAGTGATCTGCAGTGGACGCGTACAGGGTTGTACCGGCAGCGCATTCAGGGACACCGCGTGCAGCAACTCGGTGCGTCCATCTCCATGCTCAGTGTGTTTCGTGTGGGCTGGTTGAACCCCACACTGTACGGCAACCGGCTGCGCGCCAGACAGCAATCAGACGCTGACAGTGCGCTCTTTCCCGATTCAATGTCACTAGCGGCCGTTGGCGGTACACCGCGAGATGAGGCGGGGCGAACAACACCCGCCAGCGCAGCTGACAGCGCGCGCAATCAGACCGGTGGCGATCGGCGTACGCAGCGCCGCAACAGGTCGCGCACCGACTCACGTGACGACCCCGCTGATACCGCGGCCGTGGTGCATCCGCTGGCTGATGACCGTGATGCGTGGTATCGCTACAGCGGCGGCGATACGCTGGTCACGTTGCGGGATGGTACGCGGAGCATTCCCATTGTTCGCGTTCTTGTGGAGCCCCGCGACAACATCACCACCCGCGGCTCGCTGTTTCGCGGTGAGATGCACCTTGATGCATCGCGCGGCACGCTGGTGCGATTGCGCGGCGCATTCGTGCAGGTGGGAGACTGGCCGCGCACCGGTGGTCCGATCGCGCGACTCACCGGGTCGTTGGTAGACGGAGTCGCGTATATCGACTACGAAAATGCGGAACGCAACCAGGCGTACTGGCTGCCCACTTCGCAGCGCATCGAGTTGCAGGTGTCTGCGCCGGTGTTCGGTGATGCGCGAGCGGTGATACGGATCGTATCGCGCTTTGCGAACATGCAGCTCAACACGATACCGATTGACACGGCACGCATCGCACTCTTTGACTCACTGCAACCGCGCACGCGTCGTCGGTTGAGCTACGCACCTGATGATTCGCTCGGCGCGTTTGCTGCCTGGCGTGCGACCATTGGTGGTTTGAGCCAAGGACTTCACGCCGACGATTTTGACGAGTTCGGTCCCGATCGTTGGCGCACTACAGGCGCGCCGCGCTTTGACTGGGGTGTGCCGCAAGCGCCTGATCTGCTGCGCTACAATCGCGTGGAGGGACTGTACACGGGTTTTGGTGGCAAACTCGCGCTACGCGATCTGTCTCCCGGTACTGTGTTGCGTGCGACAGCCGGATATGCGTGGAGTGAGCAGGCACTGCGTGGACGCGTAGAGCTGCAGCGCGATCGTGGACCATGGCGCCTGATGCTGCGCGCCGGTCGCACGCTTGATATCACCAATGATTTCCGTAATCCGCTCGACTCCGGATCAACGCTTGGTGCACTCACCGGACAGGACGAATACGACTACGTAGACCGCACCTTTGCCGGCGTGCAACTGGTGCGGACTGTGGGCGCGCGTGAATGGCAATGGCGCGCTGAGACAGGCGTTGCACGCGATAATGCGGTGCAGGCTGCGGTACCTTCGGCGCCGCTCGGACGTCAGGCATTTCGACTTAATCGCGGTGTGGATGAGGGCACATACTGGCGCAGCGCCTTTACACTCGCGTGGCGTCCCGATGGCAGCGCCGAGTTTCTGCGACCCGGCTTCAGTGGGCGGTTGTACGCGGAGCATGGTGCCGGTGAGCTCGATTACACCCGACTTGAAGCCCGGCTTACCGCGCGCAAACTGTGGGGACCGTTTATCGCGATTGCGCGCGGCGATGTGGGCACAGTGCTCGGCGAATCATTGCCATCACAGCAACTCTTTGAGCTTGGACGCAGTCAGGGACTGCCTGGCTTTGATTACAAGGACTTTGCGGGCACAGAGGCTGGTGTTGCACGCGGTTTGTTGTTGTGGACCGGCCCGTGGCTTCGTCAACCGATTCGTCTAAGAGACGCGCTGGTGCTGCCACCGATCGCGCCCGGACTGAGTATTGGTGTGCAGAGTGGATTCACGCGCGCGCGGTCCGAGGCGGCGCTTGCAAGCGTGCTCAGGCTGGGCGCGACGACAGACTCACTGGGTGTAAGCTTGCCTGTCTCGCGTGTGTCGGACGGATGGCGGTCGAGTCTCAGTGCGGGATTGCGTTTCTTTTCGGGATCGCTGTTTGTTGGCGGGGCGCAGCCGTTGGAGCGTGACGGGCGCTGGCGGTGGCTGGTGGTGTTTGGGCAGCAGCTGTAGGCTGCAAACGCGCACGATGCACTTTGAATCACGCATCCTTCACGTCACATCAAACTCACCAACAAACGCGATTTCCGGCTCCAGCATGTGGCCAAACTTGTCAGCAACCGCCTGCTGCGCGTGTGATATGAGCGCCCGCACATCGGCGGCGGTTGCTGCGCCCAGGTTCACCATGATGTTGGCATGCATGTTCGATATTGCCGCGTCGCCCACCCGGAATCCCTTCAGCCCGCACTGATCAACAAGCCGGCCCGCCCCAACGTCGGCAATCTTCTTGAAGATTGATCCGGCACTTGGATGAATCTCCAGCCACGGATGTCGCGCACCACGCCACGCAAGATTCTCCTGCAGAATGCGATGCAGCGTGGCCGTATCCGCGCGCTCAAGTTTGAACGTGGCGCGCAACACAATGTCACGCGTGTGGTGAAACACCGTGTCGTCGTAACCGAAGTTGATGTAGCTGGCGTCCACCACGCGCCGAGCGTCGTCTTCAGCCAGAATCTCGCACGATTCAAACACCTCCGAGATGAACATCGTGCGCGAGCGTTCGGGTGCGGGCGAGAGAAAGTGCAGATTCTGCCAGAGCGCGCCGCCCACGGTGCTTGGAATGCCCACGTAGTGCTCCAAGCCGCTCCATCCCTGTCGCACACTGTCCAACACGAGATCACGCACAATCGCGCCGCTCTCGGCATGCAGCCGTCCGTCAGGATCGATAGCGTGCGCGTTGGCCACATTGCGAATCACGATGCCGCGAAAGCCCTTGTCGGCTACGAGGATGTTGGCGCCCAGCCCCATCACAAACCATGGCACGCCGAGTGCGCGCGCGTGGGAAATCGCAGTGGCGAGAGCGTCGGCCGAAGTGGCATTGTACAGCAGGTCGGCCGGACCCCCGATCCTGAACGTGGTGTACGGAGCCAACGGCTCCGCGCGATGCACATGAGCGGGGTCGAGCTGGCGCGCGAGTTCCTCGAGCGCCTTCGTATGGTCGGCTGAAATGATGGCGTGATCCGTCATCACTGAAACATCCCGTATCCCACGCCACAATGCCAGCGTCTCTTTTGTCCCGTCGTCGAATAAACCGACGGAGCGGTCTGCTGTTTGGACTCTCCCTGCTTGTTGGTTTCTCCACCATTGCTGTGTGGCCGGCCAATGCGCGGGCGCAGACGCGCGCCGAGTTGGAGCGCATCGTGAAGCGCACGGTGCTGACCAATGGACTGGAAGTGATTGTGGTGGAGAACCACGGCGTGCCTATTGCGACGCTCGAGATTGATGTGAAAAACGGTGCGTTTACGCAAACGCCGGAATACGCCGGCCTGGCGCACATGTACGAGCACATGTTTTTCAAGGCCAACCGCGAGTATCCCAACCCAGACGCGTTCGGTCAGCGTGCATCGGAGCTGGGCGCGCTGTACAACGGTACCACGCAGGAAGAGCGCGTGAATTACTACCTCACGCTGCCAGCCGATTCACTGGAAGGTGGACTGCGCTTCTTGGCAGCATCGCTGCGCGAGCCATCGTTCCGTCCCGAAGATCTGGCGCGTGAAAAGGAAGTGGTGCTGGGTGAGTACGACCGCGCTGAGTCGAGTCCGTTTTTTGCGCTTGATCAGAAAATGACGGCCATGCTCTATCCCGGAAACGCCAGCCGGAAGGACGCGCTCGGCGACCGCGATGTATTGCGCAATGTGACCGTTGAGCAGATGCGCACCATTCAGCAACTGTACTACGTGCCCAACAACACGGCGCTCATTGTTACCGGCGATGTTGATCCGGCGCGTGTGTTTGCACTGGCAGAAGAGATTTACGGCGACTGGCCGCGCGGTGAAGATCCGTTCAAGCGCGCACCGATTCCCGAAATCCCGAAGCTTGATGGCAACGTTGCGGTGATTGAAGAAGCGCCGGTGAGCGCTGTGACGGTGCTGCTGCAGTGGCAGGGACCAAGCGCCAGTCGTGATCCCAATGCAACGTTTGCCGCCGATGTGTTCAGCGATGTGCTCAACACACCGGGCTCCGGGTTTCGCACGCGTCTGGTAGACAGCGGTTTGTGGCAGGATGTGGTGGTGAACTACTACACGCTCAATCACGTGGGCCCGATCACCATCAGCGGACAGACGTCGCCGGAGAAGTTGCGTGACGCACTGAAGGCGCTGGACGCCGAGATCGCGCGGTTTGGACAGGCTGGTTACGTCACCACACCGCAGATTGAAAACGTCAAGTCGCAGCGCGTGACATCAAGCGCGTTCGGCATTGAAAAAGCCAGCAGCATCGCCCATACCATCGGCTTCTGGTGGAGCGTGGTTGGGCTCGACTACTTCCTCGGTTACAACGACGCCATGGCAGCGCAGAGCACGCGCGATTTGCAGCGCTACGTGAATACGTACATTGTGGGAAAGCCGCGTGTGACCGGTGTGATGATGTCACCGGCGGCGCGTCGGGCGATTGCGCTAACGGAAGAGGAGTTGCGGCGCATGGGTGCGCCGGTGGTAGGTGCGCAGCCTGATGCCGCAGGGGTGTTAAAGTGAGCGCGCGTAGAGTGATGGTTTTGAGCGCGTGCGCGTTCGCCCTCGCTGCTTCACAGGCGTCAGCACAGTCCGCGGTGCAGTCAGCACCCGCACCTGCACGCACACTCAGCGCGGTCGATGACACGCTCACGTCATCATTTGATGTAGACGGCGTGTCGGTCATTCTGCGACGGGTTACAGCCAACAATGTTGTTGCGGCCAACGTCTACCTGCTCGGCGGCACGCGTCAGCTCACGCCGGAAACGCAGGGCATTGAGCTGTTGCTGCTCGAGGCAACAGAAGAAGGCACGCAGAAGTATTCGCGTGAGCAGCTGCGATCGCGCATGGCGCGCCTGGGCAGCAGCATTGGTGTAAGTCCGGGCGTGGACTGGAGCACGGTGGGGTTGCGCTCCACGGTAGCCAACTTCGATTCGTCGTGGGTGGTGCTGGCCGATCGTCTTGTTGCACCAACACTCGATTCGGCAAGCGTGGAGCTCGTGCGCGGTCGCATTGTATCGGCGGTATCGCAGCGTGCTGAAAGTCCTGATGCGTTGCTTGAGTATCTGTCGGACTCTGCGGCGTTCGCCGGACATCCGTACGGACTGTCGCCGGCCGGCACCACTGAATCATTGCGCGCGATTTCGCTTGACATGTTGCGACGCTACCACGCCGAGCAGATGGTGCGGTCACGCATGCGTGTAGTGATCGTGGGCAACGTCACGCGCGAAAAGGTAGAGCAGTTGGTGCGTGGCACGCTGGCCAAGTTGCCCGTGGGCAATTATGCATGGACACTGCCCGAGCCCCCTGAAGCACGCGTGTCGGGTGCCACGTTTGTCATGCGGCGCTTGCCCACCAACTACATCCAGGGCTGGTACGTGGGTCCGCCGGCCAGCTCGCGTGAGCATGCAGCGCTTCGCCTGGCGTCAGCAGTACTCGGTGGACGTCTGTTCTCCGAAATCCGCGAGCGCCTGAATCTCACATACGCTGTAGACGCACCGTTTCGCGAGCGCGCCTTTGCTGTGGGCGGGTTGTACGTCACCACAACGCAGCCTGACGCGGTGCTCAACATCATGCAGCGTGAAATGCGCGCGTTGAGCCAAGGCACGATTTCCGAAGAAGGACTTGAGCGACTCGTGCAGCAGTTCATTGTCACGTATTATCTGGACAACGAAACCAACGCTGATCAGGCCAACCTGCTCGCACGCGCCGCGTTGTATCAGGGTGACTACCGTCGGGCGAGTGCGTTTGTTGATGACCTGCGCGCGGTGACGCCGGAGGATATCAGGTTGGCGGCGGTGCGCTATTTCAGGAACGTGCGCTTTGCGTTTATTGGTGATGCGCTGCGGGTGGATCGGCGGTTGTTTGAGAGGTTCTGACGCGGCGACCACACTCTGACGGGCTGACAAACATCGTTTGCCCCGATCGAGTCTTGGGAGTATTGTTAGGGACAGTCCAGTGCCAATTTTTGGGACCCAAAAAATGGGACCCGAAAATTGGGACTCGGGGATCGCCGGCAGACTCTCGCTCACTTGACCGTCTCAGCTGCATATGGCCAGGATCGTCAAAAACCCGTTCATTATAGGGCACCCTGCACGGGGCGTGGATCTGGCCGACCGGGTAGACGAGGTTGCTCGGATTCAAAAGGCGCTTGCCGACACCTCCGGCAGGCTACTCGTGTATGGCGAGCGTCGACTCGGGAAGAGCTCCGTCGTCGGTGAGGCGGCCGTCCAGGCGCGGATCGCGAAGCGCCCGGTGGTCGTTGTGGATTTAGCGAAGGTGACCTCCGTCGAAGGTGCCGCTCAAGCCATCCTTGATGGCGTGAACAAGGAGATGGGACGGCGCTGGAAGAACCTGGCGAGTTCCCTCGTCGCGCGATTTCGGTCCAGCCGCGTGCAGTTTGGAGCGCAGCCGGATTTAGCCGGTGGGGCGCCGACCGTCACGTTTTCAATTGTCCCGAGCGCTGAAGCAGAAAAGGCTCCGGGCACTCTACTCACGGAGACGCTCGACGCGGTTGAGACAGAGTTAGGTGCGCGCGACGCAGAACTCGGCTTGGTCCTGGACGAGTTTCAGCGTCTGGCGCAGTGGGTTCCGGAGCTCGATTGGCTACTCAAGGGGGTCTTCGACTCCCACCGGCGAGTGGCGTATGTGCTGTCTGGATCGGAGCGCTCGGTGATCGATGCGATGATCGACAGTAAACGCACAGGCGGCCTGTACAAAATGGTGGATGTGATGCCGGTCGGGCCGATCCCCGCCGACCTCTTCGCGCCGTGGATTGTCGACCGCGCTGCGAGCACCGGGGTCGCGTTCGATTTAGATGTCGCGTGCGCCGTAATCGCCGTGGCGGGTCCCCGTACCCGGGACATCGTGCAGCTGGCCCGCCGTGTATGGGACGCGACACATATGGCTGGTCATGCGACGGTCAGCGATGTGGCCGCCGGCATGGACGACCTGACGCGCGAGCAGAGCGCCCATCATCAGGCGACGTGGCATCGTCTAAAGTCTGACGCGCACCGCCGCATGCTCACCCTTATCGCTGCCAATCCGGCCATCGAACTCACCGGTACCGCGACACTGCGCCGCTACCGGCTTGGTGCGAAAAGTACTGTGAATCGCATACTCAAATCCCTGATCACCGACGAACACGTGGTAGCCGTCAGCGGCGGGCATAACGTGGATGATCCATTCTTTCAGCGATGGATTGAGGTGAACACGTTCAAGGAGTTTGGTTTCGCCACTCCTGCGCTGACCGACCGCGCACAAGCGGCAACGAAGTAACGCCGGGCGCAGGCGCGGAGCGAATACCGCGCCCCCACACTAGTACATGCGCAGAACTCGTCACTCGGCGTCCGTGTCGCCCCACGTCCACGCTGTGGGTGTCACCGCACTCTTGCGACCAGCGCGCTGCCGCTCACGTCCGTGAAACCGCACCCGCTCCAACGGCCGCACCGACAGATCGGGGAGCAGCGCCGCGAGATGATCTGACAGCCCGAGCGCTTGCAGGACGCGCACAAAGTTCTCCGTTTGTGGTGCAAAAGTGACGCCTCTGGCTAACTGGATACACTGTATCGTATACTCGAACAAATGGTACGCCCACTTCAGGAGCAACGCATGCGTTTGTGGAGACGGGTTCGAGGAGTGCTCGCAACAGCGCTCGTGTGGGGAGTGACGTGGTCTGTTCTGGGTGTCGTGTTGAAGATCGGACGACTTCTACTTACTGACAGCCACCCGTCGCTGCGTATGCAACTGCTCGAGCAGGCCGGCGCAGCGTGGCGCTATGGCTTTGCATACGGAGCCGCGCTCGGGCTCGGCTTTGCGCTCTATGTCATGCTGGCCGGTGTACGAGCACGGTCGTTACGCGACATCTCCTTGCGGCAGTTTGCCGTGGGAGGAGCTGCCGTAGCAATCGCCACGCACTGGTGGGTGGTGGGTGCGCCATTGATTGACGCGTACGTCTTGGTGTCAGCGTCACTGAGTGCTGGTGTCAGCACAGCATCGTTGCTGCTGGCGCGTCGAGCGGATCGATTGAGCCTACCGGCATCAGCGCCTCAACTTCCTGCGGCACAGCTGACGTTGCCGTGAGGCAACTTGACGTGAGGCTGCACTCTGAGCCGCGGGCAATAGCCCCGTCAGCTAATCAAGACACATCACTGCTTCCCTCAATGGGAACTGTTGCAGGCTTCGTCTTCCTCAGCTTGCCGTTGCTCGCATTTGATCTCCCCGCACAGCCGTCGGAGAACTGCGCAGCACTGCGCGCCGCCTACCGGGTGGCGCAGTCGCCCGCTTCGATCTCACGAGCCTCGGAGGCACTGCGCTCTGCGTCGTGCAACCGGGAGCTGGCGAGCGTCCTCTCCGATAGAATGCGCTCGATGGCATCGTCTCGCGACGACGAGGTTCTGACTCGGCTTGCGCGGGATGGCATGCGGTTGCGCAACGCAGCGTTGGCTCAAAGTGCAGTAGAGCTGTTCTCAAACGCCAATGCATCCGATGAGGCCCGTTGGCTTGGTTTTTCGGTGGCGTTGATGCAATCATCTCGACCGATGCCACTTGATTCTGAGTTGTCCAGGTTAAAAAATCGAGCGCCCTCGTTCGCGCAGGGAGATTTGCGTTGCTACGAAAACATGATTACGTCTCGCCCCGGCATAGTTGCTGTCGATCCTCTTCCTTCTGCAAAGTTCGACACACTGCTCGCTGATCGTTTGCGCGAGTTGCACGCGCAACCAGGCGCGTCGCCATTCGTTCGAGGCATGTTGAATTGCTTGTGGGGCCACTACCGATTTATTCAACCGGCGTTGGAACCTGGACAGATTGCCGCAGTCAACGAGTGTGACAATCGCTGGTTCGTGACCACCAGCTACCAGCATGATCAGGTCATCGTGAGCGTGGGACCGGCGGATGCGCCCGGCGAGTATCGCATTCAGGTCGCTGCGGGAGCGCAATCGTTCGCTGATCTTCCCTTCGCCAGTGATATGGTCGTACGAAGTCGGGGGAAGGTGATTCTTCGCGCGCCGCACGCTCACGTAAGCTGTATGGCAAAACGTTTTCGTGACGCCGGGAAACCGTTGCCTCCAGATCATGACACACTTTCCGGGTGGCAATGGCGATCGCGGCGACCGGAACGTTAGCCCGTCGCAACGTGGCGGTAACTTGCGAGGTTTCAGAAGCTGACTGCGTGCGGTCGATCATCGCATGCCGACGAGGACGGATTCGCGCATTTCGTCCACCGGTTGCAATTGGGCTACACGTTAGCGCGACGACTTTGACCAGATTGACGCTTGCGCTATGCGTCCTTCTTTTCGCGGGTTGTGATGACGCTGGCGAATCAGCACAAACTGCCCTTCCGCAACGTGCGTTGCCGAGTTATGTGGTGCGCGACAGCGCCGGTGTACGCATAGTTGAATACCCAGGCTTGAGTCCCATGCCTCCGGCGTGGGCCGCTGACCTCAATCCGTTTCGCTCCAGGCTGGCGGATCTTCCGCCTGCGCTGCGTATCGAGTCGCAACCGTTTCTCGACCTCGGTGGCTTACGAACCAACGAACAAGAGGAGTTCGACGCGAGTCACCCGTTTCTTTCAGCGACGGAGCTGTCGGACGGTACCATCGTGGTAAATGACAGGAGCGCGCTCAAGTTCTTTACTGCCGATGGTGAGTTTCTCCATTCCGCGGGCCGACGGGGAAGGGGCCCAGGCGAATTCCAACAAACGCGAAATGTGTGCCGTCTACCGGGAGACACGCTGCTCGTGATCGACTACGCGGGCGGACGTGCATCGCTCTGGAACAGCAACGGCGACCACATCCAAACATTTGCGTCGGTTGGCCGCGCTCGCTCGGGCACGTGCGACGCCACTGGCGCTCGGGTGATGCTGGATGCGTCCGTTGCCACGACGACGAACGCACGAGGGAACGTGGTCGGCGCATATCGTCTGATTCGTCCGGATGGATCGCTGGTGCAGCAGCTTGGACTGCTTCCAACCGCACTGATCGCCGGTGGACTGGCTCGAGACCCAAGTATTCTGCCCGTGGGAAATGAACTCTACGTGGGCAATGCGCGAGCGTGGGAAGTGCACGTGCAAAGCCTGGATGGGCGCGTGAAACGCATCACTCGGCTCACCGGAGCGTTGGTGCCCATCACCGATGAAGCATGGCAGGCGCGTGCGGCAGCTATGATCCCGCGAAGCGCGACCGCCGAGCAGCGCAAAATGTTTGCAGAGTATACTGCGAACAAACCGTTCGACACCTTTCCCGCGTTCTCCACTGTGCGAGTTGATCCGTTGGGACGCACATGGATCATGGATTTTGAAAGCCCTGCCAGCTGGACTGTGTTGGATACCGCCGGCGTTATCATGGGCCGCTTTGAAGTGCCCGGCGGGGGGCTGGGAGTGCGATCCCTACTCGCTGGTTTGGCGGC
The DNA here is from genome assembly GCA_011390805.1 of Gemmatimonas sp. GTDB lineage: Bacteria > Gemmatimonadota > Gemmatimonadetes > Gemmatimonadales > Gemmatimonadaceae > JAABRT01. Next base: position 11,945 of record JAABRT010000061.1, read on the forward strand.
CGACCATGTGGTTTTGCTGCAAGATGATGCGAATGGTGCGGTGCACCTGCGCTTCTATCGCTACATCAAGGAATAGACTGCCGAGCTACTTCCCTAGCTAAACGCCGAGCGACTGCTATTCGTCCAATCTGTAAGATTGATTGCTACTCTGCGTTACAGATTCTTTTACCAGCGATTCAGGTCGGTGAGCAATTCTACCGTGCAAATGGGTTTGTGCAGCAGCGATTTTCTCAACTTTCCCCGAGCTCGAGCTCCGCATACATGTACGTGATCAGCCGGTCTACGGGATCCACGTCAAACTCGGCGCGTAACTCGTTCGTGGTCAACCCGGCGTAGCGCTGGAGTAAACGAAGCAAGTTGCTGGCGGCCGACCATCGCAATGTCTCAGCAATCTGCGCCACACTCCGCGAAGGATCGCGCATATACCACGCGACGTGCAGCAATCGTGCCCAGCCGAGCAAGCGCTGCGGAGTAATCGGAGGGTGCGCGCGTGTGAGCTTTCTATGCAGCGTGCGTGGGTGCATGTGCACGGCACGCGCCAGTGTGGCAACATCTGACTGTTCGGGGTGGAGCGACAGCGCCGCGAGCAACACACGCGTGACAAGTGCAGAGTGCACGTGGCCTACTTTGGCGGCAAGCGCGGACGCGACGACATGATGGCGCACCGTAACGAGCGCGCTGGAGAGTGCGATGATCGTGCCCGGTTGTCCGGTGATGACCACCTGAGCGAGCGGGCAACGCCGAACCAGCCACTGCTGTTGCTCGGGTGTTGCACTGGCTGGTAGCAGTATCACTCCGTGCCATGTGTCAAACACATTCAAGTGGGTGGCGAATGCATCAACCGATTCCACCCACTGCAGCGAGGTGATAACCACCGTATCGTGCGCGTGTTGCGACAGCACATGGATCGGTATGGAGCCGGTATCGAACGCCAGCGCCCACTGTCCGCGGGCGACTCCGACGACCAGATCACGATCGTCGTGGTTGAGACCGATCACCACCAAACGGTCGCGCGGTACCGGCTGGTTTTGCGCGGACTCACGAGCGCTCATGGATTCAAGGCTGGCGGCGCAAGTGCGCCGAGTCGATGAAACGCCTTCGTTTCGTTAAGACTGCGCGTGCATGCAACAGCCAGCACATCCGTTAAAGACTTCGCGCTTCGCGTTCGTTCCACCCGCAAGCGCTGCAGCCGTTGCTCGGCCCACTCCATGCGCGCACCCTACCTGGCGAGAGCGGCGAGCTCAGAGTCCAGTGAAACGAACTCTTGCTTGGCGAGCTCAACTTCACCGATCGCCTGCAACGCATGCAGTACATCCAAACGCCCGTTGACGCGTTCCCACGGTTGCGTGCTGCCTTGGATCTCGGCACGTAGTGCATCAACGCGCGTGTGCACGGCGCGGTATGTCACCGGGTCTGGAGCGGCGCGCCACTGGGCCAATGCTTCGCCGAGGGCACCGGACAGCGCGGGCCGTCGCACGCGAGTGCACCGTGCGACGGAGCGTACCACCTCAAACCCGCGCTGTGCCGCGCCTGACTCCCCACGTTCGAGTGCGAGATTCGAGTGCTGGACGAGTGCGGTACCTCGCCGTTCGTCGCGCTCCGGCACGAGATCGTGCACGTGCCACGCAGTGCTCAGCGCCGAGTCCCACCGCAGCTGCTTTTGGTGCAGCAGCGAGAGCGTGATCAGCGCGTTCACACGCGAATGCGCAGGAACCACGGTGGAGTTGATGCAAACGAGCCGCGCTATTCGCTCGGAAGAGTACCAATCGTGTTGAAACTGTGCACGGTTGGAGTCCCAACAAGCAACTGCTCCACGCATCACGATCACGCGCGCCGTCAGTGCGCGCGTGGCCCAGCTGATACCAGTCGCGGGCCGCTTTCACATCGCCAGTCTGGCGAGCGAGGCGCCCACGTCGTGTTCATATGAGTGCCAGCAGTTCGCACGCCTCTTGCGGTGGGCGCAGCGTGCGTTCACTACGCTCGACGCGACCAAGCAGCAGGCGTGCCCCATCCAAATACCCAGCAACGCAAGGCATGAGACAAGACGCAACCAGAGGAAGTGTGGCTGGTTCGAGAACTCAGGCGAAAGATCCTATTGCGCCATGGGACATAACCGCGCATAGCGTCGCACCAATGCAATAACGAGGTGACGGAGCTCAAGCGGGTCAGAACATTCGGCGGCTTCGAACATCGCAACTTGGCGGAGATCGTTAGTGGTGTCATCACTGAAGCGTAGAACATAGCGTAGTAGGTCCTGCTGCCCGCGCATCTGCATGTTCTAGAGCGCTATTGAGCGTTCACTGTCCGCATCTGTGACTCTAGCGCGCGATGCCAACTAAGCAATGCTCTTTCTTTGAAGCGAAACACAAGAACACGCTGACTCGGTCTTCACAGTGCACGAACCATGCGCTCTGCCAACCAGAGATCAGCGAATGGGTAAACTAGCTCGAAGTTGTCCGATACTGATATTGCGTCCCTTCCCGCTGGCGCAAATACTAGAGTTGGGGACCGAAAGAGAAGCTTGATTTGTCGTACGAGTGCGCCATGTGTGTTTAACGGTTTCATTCGCCATACTATCGAATCAAAGCCGGTCTGTGGCCAAACGTCGCAAGTTCTGTACATCGGTATTTTCGGAGAAGGAGCGCGGTGTCACCCTTCGGTCGCTCGGGAGGTAGATGTATGTCTCAGCGGAACTTCGATAGGCTGTCACTTCTCATTGCCGCCGCGCTCTTTGTTGCGTCTGGTATTGTCGTAACGCGGCAAGGCGCCCCGCTACGATCGCGGATAGATCTTTGGTTTCTGTCGCGGGAGCAGTCTTCGCTTATCATGCGTGACTGGGATGACATTGTTTCTTCTGGAGTCCACATCGGTTCTGCGACGCGTGAGCCGACGCTGCTAATCTTTTTTGACTATACCTGCCCGTTCTGTGGCGTGCTCGCGGACACACTAGAGAGCTCGTTTGTGGATGAACGGTCCGCTGCGCTCGTTCTCACGCCGAGCCAAGGCAACGAAAGTGCCCGATTCGCAGCAACGGCCGCAGCATGCGCCTCAGAGGTCGGTGAACTGGAGAGGGTACACAGATATCTGCTTCAAAGCAAAGAGTGGAAGGAGCACCTAGATCAATCAGCATTAGCGTCGCGTGCTCACCTTTCAAGCAAAGATCAGTTTGTGGAGTGCACCAGGTCCTCCGTTCCTAGCGCACTGCTGGCAAGGGATTCATTGTTTGCGGTCAAGATAGGACTAACGAGCACTCCGATGACTTTCTCGCGCGACGGTAAGCTGGCTCGTGGGCTTTCGGCTTCATTGAAACTCTTGCGATAAAAGCGCCGACGAACCGCAGTGTCCAGTAAGCAAACGTTCTATTTCGGAAATGGAGACTTCAGTCAAGCGATTCTGCGACCAATCCTTCCCTCTAATTTTCACAGGAGACCCAAAATGCACAAACGAGTCGTAATGCCCTTTCTAGGGATAGTTGCTCTCATTCTGGCGAGCATGGTAGGTCCTCGTTCCACCGCCTTTGCAGTATCATGTTCTGCAGACAGGCCTGAAGGATGTAACAACAAATACTGCGACGCTCCTCCGGGAGGCGAAGAAGGAATGTGCTGGCCTGCCGTTGGGGGACCGTCAAGTCATTGCTGGGATGAGTGTGGTGGCTGTGGATGGGAATCTTGTGAATCTGAGGTGAACTAATCGCGTATGTAGCCGAATCCGGTTAAACAGATACACCAAGCCTGGAGATTTAAATGAAACTTCTACGCTATGGACTGATTGCCCTGAGCATTTGTACGCTTTCCGCATCGCGATTGCTTGAAGCACACGAAATACCGACACAAAAATGCAACAATAAAGTCTGTACAGAGATTCACAATGGTTCAGCTGTCTGCCTCCAAGCTCAGTCGCCACCGTCTACCACATGTAATGATTTAGAGGAGTGCAGCTGGGATTGGTGCGAATCGGAAGTGTAGATGCTTTCGGCACGTCGTTGTGTGACTAACAGATTCTCAGCTGACCCAACGTGTTCTTTGAATGAGTGAGTGCGCATCTCGTGGTCGTGCGATAACCCTGACGTTCTCGTTCTATCGTAAAACCGTCATTTGGTGAAGCTCTGTGAAAAGTGAAAATCGAGAAAGCTATTCGCGTTACGGCGTACCTTTCACTTTGCTCGCCGCGCTGACAGGCATCGCCATTTTCGTGTCGTCCATTCGACCGAAAAACGGGATGGTTCCGGTCGACACTCGGCTTCGGTCGGGTTTGCACGTCTCCTTTGTTGTGATTGCGCCTACTAGTACACCATCAGCCCGTTTCACGTTACTAGTCGACAGTGCGAGAAACGCACTGCGGGATCGTGTAGTCTCCGCGAACCACACCTATTCAACTGTTGGCATCTCAGACGACTGGAATGTCGCTAGTGCTTTTTCGAAGGTGAACATGATGGGGCCATTCGATGAAGTTGTGGTCGGCCGGAATTGGCTAAACACAGGCATCGAACAGTACGTAACTCGGTTAAACGGATTACCGGTTGTTCCTCAGGTGCTTGTGGTCGCACGACAGATAGAGGCTGATTCTGTGCCTTTCAAGTATGGCGAGTTTAGAACCCTCGCTCGCGTGCTCGGATCGGTTGAGCTCGAGAAATGGACGTCAGCTAGATTCCCTGTAGCGAGCTTCGAACAGAAGTGACAACCAAATGCTGAGGTTTGACAATCTATTTTCCCCTCGGGCTCTTGGTTACCTTGGGGTCATGCGTTGGTACAGAGGAGCTACCGTGATCCATTCAACATTTAAGATCCAAGGCGCGGTGCACCTTCTGATCGCCGTCTCAGCAATCGTGAGGTGTGTCCTTCCACTGGCCAATCAATCTGACACGAAAGCCACCGGATCAGTTGGCCATAGTACGCAACGTGAGGCTCGTCTAGCCTCTTCTGGCCATGTAAAGTTCGCTACGACAGCCGGCGCTGGGTTCTTCCAAATCTCTGGCGGCGTGTTCTGTGGAAAGAATGTTGTGCTCGCCGAGCGAAGCAGTGGAATGGTGCACTTCTTCAACGCGAGTGGCTCGCTCATGAAGTCCTTGGGTGGCATAGGTCAAGGTCCAGGCGAGTTTCAACACATTTTCTGGGTTCAACGCGCTCTTAACGGCGTAGTTGTGTACGATGTGGTGATGCGAAGGATGAGCCACTTCTCTTGCGACGGTGACCTCGTTCGTGTGTGGAGTGTAGTCACGCCCGGGCTCGCTGTCGCGTCGCACGCCGTCGGTTTGCTGGCTGACGGTCGCATTGTTAGCGCGGGATCGGAGCGTGCGCCTCCAGTGCGAGTGCCAACGGCGGTGCGCACTACCTTCAACCTCTTTGTGTCAGACTTGCAATCCTCGCGCACCGAACGTATTGGGAGCTATTCGGGAAGGGCTATGTACCGAGAACCGAATCCACGCGGCGGCGAGGCAATGACGCAACAGGTGCTCGGCGCGCAGAGCGCCGCATTCACGGATGGGAATCGCGTCTACGTGATTGACGGCGCCAGCGGAGTTCTTCGTTCCTGGGAAGCGTTCCAGAAAGAGCTTCGCCCGAAGCAGTTGGAAGGAGCATCGAGCGGCCCGCTAGATCCAAAGGTTTATGCTAGCGCGGTCCGGCGCCGCACTGAAACTCTTTCGGAGGCGTCCGACCGACTGCGAGGTATGCTCAAAAGAATGCCGCACCCAAACGCCAGGCCAGCCTTAGGCTGGTACGGTCAGCGCGATGTGAAATTGGCTCATTCTTCAAGAGAAGGACAACTATGGGTCGCGCGCTTTGGCGGCGTTGGCGACGAACCTCCTTCTTGGGATCTGCTCGACCTTCGCGGTTCGCTCCTTTCGCGTGTGTACGCTCCCTCTGAACTGGACGTGCTGGACGCCACGGCCGACGTCGCCCTTGTACGCGTGTGGGATGCGGATGACCTGGAGCACGTTGAACTTCGGCGAATCGTATGGAGCGATAATCAGCCATAACGACGCAAGGGCTGACTGAAGTATACCAGCAAGTACTACCACGGTATCGCAACGCTGCATCCAACGGCATGATGCTACAGCGATTCCAGAAAACTGTGCCACTCAAGCCTTGGTTCTATTGTCTTGCGATCCGTCATACCTCTGCTCGGCACCAGGCGATGACGGTGCCCGCGCATCAAGCACCCGCCGCACATCATCAAGCGTGACACCCACCGCACGCAGCGCTACCAACGTGTGGTAGATCAGATCTGCACCTTCTTCTGATGCACCTGATTTGTCGCCGTCAAGACACGCCATGGTCAGCTCCACCGCCTCTTCGCCCAGCTTCTTGTGGCGCAAGTTGCGGTCGGTGAGCAACCGCACCGTCCAACTTGGCTTCTGCGGCGTGGAATCAATCGGTGCGACGCCTGACTGCTCGGGCTGATTCACGTCTGACGCGACAAGCGCTGCACGCGAAGCCAGCGTACTGTCGAGCACACCCAGCGCATCAGCCGCCATCGCGGCATCACGAAAGCAACTGAACGTTCCTTCATGACACGCCGGTCCGTTCGGACGTACACGCGCGAGCACGGCATCGCCGTCGCAGTCAGCGGTGAGCGATATCAGCGCCTGCGTATTGCCGCTGGTCGCGCCTTTGTGCCACGCACCACGCGTGCGCGAGGTGTAGTGCATCTCGCGCGATTCCAGTGTGCGCGCCAGCGCATCGCGATCGGCGTAGGCCACCATGAGCACCGCACCCGACAGGTGATCCTGCGTGACCACGGTAACCAGACCGTTGCCCTTGTCGAAATTGAGGCGATCAAGATCGGCGGGTGTGCGGACGTTCAGTCCGCCGACATCACTGGCTTCAGTCATGCGCAGTTTCTCAAAGAATAAGTCATCGCTTCGCCCGGGCGCGGCCGACGGTTGAGTGCTGCATCACGTCGCTCGCACCAACTGCGCACGCACCACCTCGGCCAACGCGGCATTCGTCGCAATGAGATCACCACCAAACGCCGTGTGGTTGCCGAGCCAATCAGTGAACACACCACCCGCCTCTTCAACAATCGGCTGCAACGCCGCCGCGTCCCACACATTCACGATGTCGTCAACCATGACATCAGCGCGTCCGGTAGCGAGCAACACATATCCGTAGCAGTCACCCCACGTGCGCGAGACCGCAGCCTGCGCGGCCAGTGCACGAAAGCGTTCGCCTCGCTCAACATGCTCGGGAAAACGACTGTCAGTGACAAACACCGATGCATGTTCAAGCGAGCTCACCGTAGACACCGCCGCCCGTGAGCCATTCCACCAGCATCCTTGTCCCGGTGCGGCACTTACCACTTCATTCACCGCGGGACAGCAGCACGCACCAGCCAATACCTGCTCGTCTTCGCACACTGCGACTAACGTGCCCCACAGCGGAACGCCCCGAACAAAAGCCTTGGTACCGTCAATGGGATCAATAATCCATTTGCGTTTGGCCTCGGGACGCAGCGGCGGAAACTCTTCGCCGAGCACACCGTCTTCGGGAAAGCGCGCACTGATCCATTCACGCGCAAACTCCTCAGTGCTGCGATCGGCAATGGTGACCGGTGAACCATCACTCTTGGTATCAATCGCCACATTGCCGCCAAACCATTTCATGGCTACAGCGCCCGCGGCCTGAGATAGCTCTGTGGCCGCCTGCAGCAATGTGCCATGTGCGACGTTGCTCATGCTGCTACCTCAGTGTTCACCGCGCGCACAGGCAAACCTGCGGACTGCATTTCTGCTTTCAGTGCCTGCACCGTTGTCACTCCGTCATGAAGAATGCCAGCCACCAGCACCGCATCGGCGTTGCCTTCACGCACGGCATCAACCAGATGCGACGCGCGACCGGCGCCGCCGCTGGCAATCACGGGCACGTGCACCGCATCTGCCACCGCTCGCGTGAACTGCAGATCATATCCTGTGCGTGCACCATCGCGATCAATGCTGGTGAGCAGAATCTCACCAGCCCCGCGCGCCACACACTCAGCGGCCCACTCCACCGCATTCAGCGGCGTTGCTTCGCGTCCGCCTTTCACCCACACGCGCCACACACCATCGCTATCGCGCTTGCCATCAATGCTGGCCACCACACACTGCGCACCAAACCGGTGGGCGGCTTCTGTAAGTACTTCAGGTCGCGTGACAGCCGCCGAGTTGAGCGACACCTTGTCGGCACCGGCACGCAACGCGCGTGCAACATCACCGGCTGTGCGAATGCCGCCACCAATGGTAAGCGGAATGAACAGGCGTTCAGCGGTGCGACGCGCGACATCAAGCAGTGTGGCGCGTTCTTCGGCACTCGCCGAGATATCGAGGAACGTGATTTCGTCAGCGCCTTCGGTTTCGTAGCGTGTGGCCAGTTCCACCGGATCGCCTACATCGCGCAATCCTTCAAACTGCACGCCCTTTACCACGCGTGAGCCTTTCACATCAAGGCAGACAATGAGTCGTCGTGTGAGCACCCGCTTACTCCGTGACCGTGAGTTTCACGCTGCCTTTGGTGCTGAACACCGCGCCGCTTTCCACCAGTGCTTCGCGCAGCGCGAGTCCCAATGCCTTGAACGCAGCTTCCACGACGTGATGACGATCGTGCCCGCGCAGCACACGTACGTGCAGCGTGGCCCGCGCGTTGTCAGCCAGCGATCGCATGAAGTGATCGTACATGGTGCTGGGCAGCGGGCCTTCGTAATACGGACGGCCACCCAGATCGAGCGACACATGCACCAGTGCATCGTCCATGGGCACCGTGCGATCGCCGTAGCGTGCGCAGGTCGCCGGCGCGAATGACGCCAACCCCTGGCCGAGCGCAATGGCGACGTCTTCAATGAGATGATGCTTGAGATCACCCGTGGCTTCGAGCGTAATGTCCACGCCGCTGTAGCGTGCCAGCGCCACGAGCATGTGATCGAGAAACGGTTCGGTGGTGCTTATGTTGGCCACGCCGGTGCCCATGGCCAGCGTGAGGCGAATGTTGGTCTCTTTGCTTTCGCGAACAACGGTGGTCATGATGCGCCGAACTCCTCAATGAGACGGCGCGGTTCAATCGCGCCCGTGTATAAAGCCATGCCGAGTACTGCGCCGTACACGCCGCGATGTTCAAGCGCGAGCAGGTCGTCCACTGTTGTCACACCACCACTGGCAAACACCGGCCACGCGCACGCCTCGGCCACATCTTCCATGAGCGCGAGGTCGGTGCCCTGCATCTGACCCTCAAGGTGCACGGCCGTTACCAGCACACCAGCCAACGGCAGCGTGCCCAGATCTTCTACAAAAGACACAACATCAAGTGGCAATGTGTGCGTCCATCCGCGCGTTACCACTTTACGCTCGCGCACATCGGCGGCCACGATCAACCGACCGGGAAACTGATGCGCCATTTCATTCAGCCACGCTTCGTCTTCAACGGCGCGGGTGCCAACTACTACCCACGCCGCACCGTCGTCAATCAAGTCGGTAATGCGCTCTTCATCACGCACACCGCCGCCCACCTGCACCGGCACACCGCTGTCGCGAATGATCTCGCGAATGATGTCGGCGTTGGAACCACGACCGGTGGCCGCATCAAGATCAACCACGTGCAATCGCGAAAAACCTTCGCGCACCCACTCGCGCGCGACGTCAGGCGGATCGTCCAAGCGCACCGATTCACTGTCGTATTCAC
>JAABRT010000062.1 GCA_011390805.1 Gemmatimonas sp.
ATCAGACAACGCCGCACCGCCAACCACCAGCGCAATCACCGCCGCTTCCGGATCGTGCTCCGCCTGCGCCAGCATCTCGCGCGCCACCACATCGGGTGACGCAGACGCATCGGCAATCACCAGCAGTTCACTCGGTCCCGCCGGCGAATCAATCGTCACGTGCGACACCAGCTGCAACTTGGCTTCGGCTACAAACGCGTTGCCGGGTCCAACAATCTTGTCTACGCGCGGCACAGTCTCTGTGCCCAACGCCATGGCCGCCACCGCACCAGCGCCGCCCAACGCGAACACGCGTGATACATCAGCCAGCGCCGCTGCTGCGAGCACCACATCACTCGGACGGCCCGTAGACGTAGGCGGTGAACACACAATCACCTCACCAACACCCGCCACACGCGCCGGCACCGCACCCATGAGCAGCGAACTTGGATACGCCGCACGTCCGCCCGGTGCGTACACACCCACACGAGATAACGGATCGGGCCGGCGACCAATCACAATGCCCGGCTCCGGCGACACTTCTACAGGCAGCGCACGGAAAGCCGAGTGCACAGTGTTGATGTTGGCCGCCGCACGTTCAAGTGCTTTGCGCAGCGCGGGATCAAGTGCGTCGAGCGCACGCGTCCACTCTTTGCGCGGCACATCAAACGAGTCCATCGTCACACGATCAAAACGCTCGGCGAACTCGCGCAATGCGCTGTCGCCGCGCGTGCGCACTGCCGCAATGATATCGCTCGTGGCCGCTCGCACCGATGCGTCGCTGTCGCCCGAGCGCGCCATGAGCACATCACGTGTGGCACGATCAAGCTCCCGCACGGATCCACGCGCACGCAGCGCGACGGTTGCGCCGCCGTCAAGCGACGTTGCGGGCGAGCTTGCAACCGCGCTTGCATCAGATCGCGCCGACATCACGGCACCAACCGCTCAATGCGCGTAACCAGCAAACCCTCAGCACCCAGCGCCCGCAACTGTGTAATCACGCGATACACCGACTTGGCCGGCACCACCGCGTGCACCGCCACATACGCACCGCCGTTCATGATGTCCACAACCGTCGGTCCGTTCAAACCGGGCAGCACTGCCTTCACCTCTTCAAGCGCCGCGCGCGGAACGTTGGCCATGAGATAGCGCTGCGAACGCGCGCGAATCACAGAAGCGAGCGCCGTCACCAACTCATTGAGCTCTTCAGCGCGCGCCGGATCGCCACCGCGTGGTCCTTCGGGTGCAGTGATCAAACGCGCGGTGCTCTCAAGCACCGTCTCCACTTCGCGCAGCCCGTTGGTCTTGAGCGTTGATCCCGTTGACGTGAGATCAACCACGATGTCGGCAATGCCCAGGTGCGGCGCGATCTCGGCGGCACCCGAAACCGGCACCACATCAACGGGACGGCCGCGCTGTTCAAAGAAGCGCGCCGTAATGCGGGGAAACACAGAGGCCACGCGAACGCGCTTTCCGTCGGCACCGATCTGATCAACACTGGTGATACCGGAGTCGTCCTTGGCCGCAACCACCAGCCGGCAGCGACCAAACCCCAAATCGAGATGATCAGCCAGCTCGCGACCTGATTCGTTGACCAGGTCCCAGCCGGTTACACCAACATCGGCCGCGCCGTCGGCAACGAACTCAGGGATATCCTGTGCCCGCACGAAAATGGCTTCGAACTCACCACCCAGCGAGGCGGTCAGTGCGCGCTCACCGGCTGATCGGACTTCAAGACCCGCGTCGTTGAACAGCGCGCGGGTTTCTTCACTTAAGCGCCCCTTGTTGGGCAGCGCGATACGGAGCATGAGAATCTCAGACTAGGGCAACGGAGCGCAGGCGATGCACTCCAAAAGGACCCCGAGGAACGCACTGGGCACGAAAAAGGCCCATCCTCGGGAGGACGGGCCGGCGGTGTTCAGCGCGACGTGGAAGTGGCGAGCGCTCAGGCTGCCGTCAACACGCACACAAGACCGCGACCCGTCAGGCCGTGACCATGATGTCCGTGATGATGCTGCTGCGAGTTGCTCGGCATCCCGCAATGCTAGCGCCGAGCGGGAGAACGGTCAAGGGATATCCACACTTGTGATGGGTAGCACACACATCCGTGTGAATGTTGGAACCCTTGGCATTGCTGAGGCTTTGTGAATATATTCACAAGTCTCACAGGAGTGCTGTGAGCGCAGGCGTTGCCTGTGATTGTCTGTTTTTCTGTCGATCAGGCTCTGGAGGCCTCTCGAAATGCGGTTTCTTGGATATGCAGTAGTAACTGGTGCGGCCGTATTGCTCGCGGCCTGCGGTGGTGGTGACACGTCGGCCGAGTCGACGGATGCGGCGGCCCCGGCAGCAGAAGCGCCCGCAATGGACGCGCCTGCAGCTGACGCCGGTGCAGCACAGGCGATCACGGGTACGATTCATGAAGTGAAGATGCTCATCAACGCCGATCAGGCCTATGTTTACGAGCCGGCTGAAATCACCGTCAAGCAGGGCGACGGCATCAAGTATGTGATGGTGAGCGGCGGCCCCCACAACGTTGCGTTTGACGCCACGCTGTTGCCGGCCGATGTGAAGACGCAGTTGCTGGCCAACATGCCGAACCAGGCCAGCGAGCTGATGGGTCCGATGATGCTCTCCGAAGGCGAAGATTACACGGTTTCGTTCGCGGGCATCGCCCCGGGCACGTACGAGTTCTTCTGCACGCCTCACCTCGCGATGGGCATGCGTGGCAAGGTTACGGTTACGGAGTAAGCAGTTTGCAGCAAGTGCGGGGTAACCCGCGCTGACAACAAAGCGGGGACTGATGATATCATCAGTCCCCGCTTTTGTTTTGGGCAGGTTGTGGTACGCTCGGCAGAGCGAGCGCTGGGCTAACGCTTGCGTTTGATCTTCCGGAGCTTGGCGCCTACCCCGCCCATGATGGCCGCACCGCTGATCCGCAACACGGGAGCATCGGGACCCGGATCGGCATCGGCTCCCGTCACACTGAATCCGCCCATGATGCCAATGCCGGTGGTCTCGACGCGAACACCGGTGGGCACGGTAATGTCGACGCCGCCAAACATCGCGAATATCTCGATCTCCGTAACGCCCTCGCCAAACTGCGCCTCGCGCATATCAAGGTCCACGCCGCCCATCACCGCGATGCAGCGCACCAGCTTTGGTACCACCCAGGCGCCCTTGCGCTCGCTACCGCCCATAATGGCCACGACGGCCGCGCGAAGTGGTACAATCTCCGGGCGCGCCACAACCGCGGCGCCATACTCCATGGCGCGTGCGTCGCGAATCGCCATCTCCCCTACCGACCGCGGTCGCTCGGGCTGACGCGGTGCAGCGGACGGGCGGGGTACGACCTCCCGGCGCCCGAGACCGGCCAGCACTTCGGCCAACGCCTCGTGGGATGTAGCGCGATACACACGCGCCATGCGCCGCTCCAGCTCATCGAGCTCCAGCTGATCGGCGGCGTACGCATCGCCAAGTGCCGACATCACTGCTTCGCGGTCGTTCGCAGACGGTGCAACGTGCGCTTCACCCGACGCATCGCTGGCCCGACCGCCCGACTGGTTATTGACGTGACTCATCAGGAGTTGGAGAGGAGGGAGATATCTGCAAGCTACCAGCCCGGGCGCCGTTTGACACGCGGTATCGTGCATTGCCCTTGGCGCATCCGCGCACGCCGACTAGCGTGCGGCTCATGTGGGCCGATGTGCTTTTGACACTTGAACGTACGCATCTGCTGCGCCTCGCTGTGTGGGGCGGGGCCAGTGTGGTGCTGGGCTCTCTTGTGCTGGCGTGGCTGGCCATGCGCGAAGCCCGCTCGCCGTTGCTGCAACACTTTGCCATTCAGACCGCCGCGTGGGGTGCCGTGGATCTGGCGATCTGTGCGTGGGGATGGCAGGGGCTCAAACTGCGCGATTTTGATGGCGTGACTGCGCTGGTGAACTTCCTGTGGCTCAATGTGGGGCTGGACGTGGGCTACGCCGCCGTCGGCATCACGCTGGCGATCACCTGCTGGAAACTGGGGCCAAAGCTCGGCGGGGTTGGCGCTGGTATCGGTGTGGTGGTGCAAGGGCTGGCGCTGGCGCTGCTGGATCTGGTGCTGCTGGCCGAGATTGCGGCCGCGCGAGCCGCGTAACACGTCGGGCTGCTGACGTAATCTGCGAATCACCTCTCACGCCATCTATTGGACATCCATGGAACCGGTTATCCCCGATTTGCGCGCCACGCCCAAGGTGGATGCATACAACAAACTGCGCGACATGCAACAGGTGCTGCTTGAGGGAAGCAGCGATGCGATCGCCGGTATGGCCACCACCAGTGCGCTACTGCATCACGCGTTCGCGCACTTGTGGACCGGATTCTATCGCGTGGTGGAACCCGACCGGTTGCTTCGCGTGGGCCCGTACCAGGGCACACTGGGTTGTCTTGATATCACCTTTGGTCGTGGTGTGTGTGGGACAGCCGCCGCTGAACGTCGCACCGTCGTGGTAAAAGATGTGCATGCGTTCCCCGGGCACATTGCCTGTGATGCACGATCACGCAGCGAGATTGTTGTTCCGGTGTTCGGTGCACACAACACACTGATTGCCGTACTTGATATCGACAGCGCAGAGCTGGCGATGTTTGACGACGTTGATGTGGCTGGTCTCGAAGCACTGATGGCGTGGTTCCAAACCGCCGACGTGTAGATTCACGCATTGCCATGACGGGTGCCGTGCCGCAATTTGCGCGCGTTGGTTGCACCACGTCTTACGCAGCTCCTCTCCGAGGGAAACATGACGGTGACCGGATATTCCGATCGCATCAACCACGCTTTTGCCTTTGCTGCCAAGCACCACGATCAACAGGTGCGCAAGGGCACGCGTCTGCCGTATTTCACGCAGCCGGCCAATGTGGCGGTGATTCTTACGCGTTACGGACAGGAAGACGCGACAGTGGTAGCGGGCATTCTGCATGACACCGTTGAAGACGGTGTGCGTGAAGGGTGGACACCGTCCATGCTTGAGGAGCGCATCGGTCGCAAGTTCGGTGCTGATGCCCTCGATACCGTGCTGGCCGTGATTGAGCGCCGTCTGGATGACGACGGTGTTGAGCTGGCACCGGAAGATCGCAAATCCGACATGCTGATGCGATTGGACCGGGCAAGCGATGCCTCGCGCTGGGTGTGCTGTGCCGACAAGCTGCACAACGCCAACACGATCGTATACGATCTGGCCCGCACCTCGTTTCCCGAAACCGTGTGGGGACGGTTCAGTGCAGGGCGCGAGGGCACGGTGCGCTGGTATCGCAGTGTGTGCGACCGCCTGCGTGAAGTCGGCTTCAACGCACCGATTGTTGCTGAACTTGAAGCCGCCTGCGTGGCGCTGGAGTCGGCGGCGGATTAGGCGTACGTGGTGGTTACGTACTTCTCAAGAATGTCCAGAAACTCGGGTACGATGTTGTCACCCTTGAGCGTGGTGAACAGCTTCCCGTCTACGTAAACAGGCGCCTTGGGTTCTTCGAAGGTACCTGGAAGCGAGATCCCGATGTTTGCGTGTTTGGACTCGCCAGGGCCGTTCACCACGCAGCCCATCACGGCCACTTTCATGTCTACAACGCCGGGACGTGTCTCGCGCCACACGGGCATCTGTTCGCGCAGGTAGCCCTGGATGTCTTCGGCCATGTGCTGAAAGAAGGTGCTGGTGGTGCGACCGCATCCCGGGCACGCCGTGACCTGCGGGGCAAACGATCGCAGTCCCAGCGACTGCAGAATCTGCTGCGCCACAAATACTTCTTCGCGACGATCGCCATTGGGCTTGGGCGTGAGTGACACACGAATCGTGTCGCCAATGCCTTCGCTCAGCAGAATGCTCAAGGCGGCCGTGCTGGCAATCACACCCTTGTTGCCCATGCCGGCTTCGGTGAGCCCCAGGTGCAACGGATAATCGCAGCGCTTGGCCAATCGGCGATAACACTCCACAAGATCCTGCACTACGGAAATCTTGGCGCTCACAATAATGCGATCGTGCGGCAGCCCCACTTCTTCGGCCAGCGCCGCCGAACGCAGCGCGCTCTCCAGCATGGCGTCCATGTACACGTCTTTCGCTTCACGTGGTTCGGCGCTGCGGGCGTTCGCGTCCATCATGTCGGTGAGCAACATCTGATCGAGCGAGCCCCAGTTCACGCCAATGCGCACCGGCTTGCCATGATCAATGGCCGCCTGAACGATGGTCGTGAAGTTGGTGTCCCGGTGCTTTGTGCCGGTGTTGCCCGGATTAATGCGATACTTGTCGAGCGCGTCGGCGCACGCCGGATACTTGGTGAGCAGCAGATGACCGTTGTAGTGAAAATCACCAATGAGCGGCACATCGAGCCCACGATCGTCAAGCCGCTGGCGGATCTCAGGGACCGCCTGCGCTGCTTCATCGTTGTTTACCGTGATGCGCACCTTCTGCGAACCCGCTTCAAACAGCGCGGCGACCTGATCCGCGGTACCGGCGGCGTCAGCTGTATCGGTGTTCGTCATGGACTGCACCACGACCGGATGACCGGAACCAACAGGTACGCCGCGTACAAGTACGGTGGTAGAGGGTCGTCGGGTATGAAACGTCACAAGCGGCTCGGAAACGGGGAAACGGAAGATGCTCTGAAAAATAGCCAGCGACCGGGGCAGCACGAAGTCTTGCCAGACGCCACCAGCATACAACAAGGCCGTGCAGACAGCCGGTGACACGATACTGCAATCGTTGTGTCACCGAACTGTAATCTTGCGGGTACTACGCATTTGCGGGTTCGACCTCTGAACCTGACAAGGCGCCCCTTCGGTGCGTCTCCCTACACTACTTCAGGAGCATTCATATGAACACGCGAATTGTTCGACTGGCTGGATTGCTGGGCGCTGTGGCGCTGATGCCGGCACTCGCTTCCGCACAGGATTCCAAGCCCATCTCGGTGGGTGTGATGGGTGGCATCTCGTTGCCGGTTGGTGATCTGGGCGACGCCGTGGAAAGCGGGTACAACATCACCGGCAGCGTATACCTTCGCCCCGGTACCGGCATGCTCATGTTTCGTGGCGACGTTGGTTACGACAGCTTTGAAGGCAAGGGAAGCAACAATATCGTTGACGTAAATCTCAACGTGCTCTCGGTTACGGGAAACGTGCTGTTTCCACTCGGCTCAACCGTTGCGGAAGGCGGCATTCGCCCGTACCTGATTGGCGGCGGCGGCTTGTACCGCAGTTCAAGTGAAGCATCGGTGGGTGGCGTGAGCGGCGATTCCGATTCGAGCAACGACCTCGGCATCGGTGTTGGCGGCGGTGTTGAGTTCCGCCTGGCCGGCTTTTCCACGTTTGCCGAAGCGCGTTTTGTGAACGTGTTTGGTGATGGCGACAGCGCGCGCTGGATTCCCGTTACGTTCGGTATTCGCTTCTAGGTTGCATCGTAGCAATTTATCCTGCTGAGGGCAGCCTCATGGGTTGGCCACGACAACCGTGGCCAGCCTTCCTTCACCAGGCCGGAGCGAGACGATGACTTCCTTTCTGACAAGAGTTGCCGCAGCGGTTGCCTGCACAGTGCTGGCGCATTCGTCGGTTATTGCGCAAGGACGGGGCGTTGAGCTTGGTATTGATGCAGGGGTTTTCGTGCAGTCAGCCGACGGATCGTCGGTCACGACAATAAATATTCCGGCACAGAGTTTTCGTGCCGGATTTTTTTTGTCGGACAAACTTTCACTTGAGCCATCGGTAGGAATCAGCTACACCAGCGTTGAAGACTTCAGCTTCACCACCTACGGATTGGGTGTGGGCCTGTTGTATCATCTCACCACCGATCGGGATCGTCCTCAGGTATTCCTGCGCCCGCTCATCGGCTACTCCGGTGTGAGCGCAGAAGGTGAGTCCAACGGATCGGCTGCAGTCGGATTTGGCGCAGGTGCAAAAATTCCGCAGGGTGACCGGCTGGCGATTCGTTTTGGTGCCGAGTACCAGCGCCGACTCGAAGACGGGTCGACGCCGGCGATCAACGGTTTTGGCGCCACATTGGGAATCAGCTTCTTCACACGCTAAGTGAAGCAGCGCAGAACAAGGTTTACGCGTTGAAAGATTTTTCTGAAGGATCGACGGCAACCCCTGCGCCAGTGCTCGTGGTTGGCGCAGGAGTAGCCGGACTCGTTGCAGCCATTGAGCTGCATCGCGCGGGGCGTGCGGTGGTTGTACTTGAAGCGGCACCGGAAGTCGGTGGACGCGTACGCACCACGGTACGCGACGGCTTCACGCTCGATCACGGCTTTCAGGTGTTGTTTACCGCTTACCCCGTGCTCAATGAATACCTCGACCACGGTGCGCTGAAGCTGCATCCGTTTCAGCCGGCGGCACGCATTGTGCGCGACGACCGCGGTACCGCACTGGTTGGCGACGCACTCAACGACTTGTCGTTGCTGCTCCCGTCGCTTACCGGTGGTGCACTGCCGCTGCCCGATTTGCTGCGCATGCTGCGACTGCGTCAGTTTGCCAAGGGCCTTACGATTGACGAATGTTTTGCGGCCAGATATGCGGCCGTGAGCACGCGCGATTTTCTCGCCGCACGGGGGTTCTCGGCGCGCACGATCAACGGATTCTTTGCGCCATTTTACGGCGGCATTCTGCTTGACAGAACACTCACGACGCGCGCCAGCGTATTGCTGTTCACCTTCAAGATGCTGGCCGAGGGCAAAACGGCCGTGCCGGAAGGCGGCATGGGCGCGATCACAGCGCAGATGGCCGCGCTGTTGCCAGCCGAGGTGATCCGCTGCAATACACGTGTGCGTGCCCTGAACCTGGAGAACGGCCGGGCGGCAGGTGTGACACTTGACGACGGCACGGTACTTCAGGCGCAGGATGTTGTGCTGGCTACGGATCTGGTAACGGCACACGCGCTCACTGAGAGCGTGGGTGCGCAGTTGCACGAGCCGCGACAGGTGCTGGGTTGCACCACGCTCTATTACCGTGCACAAACGGCACTGCTGCCGGGCCGTGCGCTCTGGTTGAACGCCCGTCGCGATGCCACGGTGAGTCATGCGATCACTCTCACTGAAGTGGTTGCAGCGTACGCCCCGCCTGGGCAGCACCTCATTGCCGCCACCGTGCTGGGCGAGGCCGCAACACACGACGATGCGCTGCTTGATGCAGCGGTGCGAAAGGATCTTTCGCGTATGGCGCCGGGCACCAACGCTGCCGCACATGATGCTCTTGCAACGATCGCGATCTGGCGTGTTCCTCTGTCGCAGTACGCGCAGCCCGTACTTGCCAACAACGCGGGAGCTGCGGCGTCGGCACGCACTCCGGTGCAAGGCTTGTGGCGGGCGAGTGAAACGGCGCATTCCAGTTCACTTGATGGCGCAGCCCGTGGCGGACAGTTGGCAGCACGCGAGCTGTTAAACACATCGGGCGCCCGGTGAAGACCGGACGCCCGAACGTTGCTGCACTCGATAGAACTGCCCTGAGCGCTTAGAGCTTGAAGGTGATACCGACAAAGATTTCCGGAATGTCACCTACACCAAGCTGTGCAACGCCGGCCAGCTTCTCGTTGAAGTAAAAGCGGCCGCCCAGATTCACGCCCACAACCGACGTGTTGTCGGATGCACTCACGCCGAGCACTTCGGCGCTGGTACGGACAATACCAACTGCGAGGCCGGCAAACAGGTCAAGCTGTGGCACGTCGGCCAGTGCGAAATGCACATTGCCGTTGGCGAGCAACGGGATTGAAGAAACGTCAACGCCAAAGTCCGAGTCGCTGTAGTAGCCAAGCGTGCCGCCAACACCCAGGCGAAGGTTGGGCGCCAACTCCAGCAGGCTGTACTCAAAGGCACCACCGAGTCCGGTGCCACCGCCGCCACCGGTGAGCAAACCGGCGCTGACAATCTTGGTGCCAACTGCAAAGTCACCCTGTGCAGTAGCCGTGGTAAAGGGAATCGCGATGGTGGTGGCCAGCGCGAAGACGAACGGACGCAAAGACTTGATCATGGGAGTCCTTTGTTGGGAGGGAGTGTGGTGTTGCCTGTTCGTGCGTTGCAATAAGTGACGGTATGACGGTAGGGTCAAGCTTCAGCTACGCAGACTGGCGTGTGCCTGTTTCAGCTGCGTTGCCACCGCTTCCTTCCCTGTTCCTCCAGCCACGTTTCGCACGGCCATTGATGCATCGACGCCCAACGCCTCCATGGCATCCTCGCCAAGCAGAGGGTGTGCGTTGCGCACCTGTTGCAACGACAACTCGTTGAGCTCCACACCCGCTTGTTCTGCTTCGCGAACGAGTCGTCCCACTACACCGTGTGCTTCCCGAAACGTGGCTCCTTTGCGCACGAGATAGTCGGCCAGATCGGTGGCCATCATGCCACCGGTAACCGCCTCACGCATGCGCTTGGTATCAAAGCGTAATTCCGCTACCGCCCCCGCCATCGCCGGCAAAACCAGCAGCAACAGGTCCACGGCGTTGAACATGGCGCGCTTGTCATCCTGCAAATCCTTGCTGTAGCCGCTGGGCAGTCCTTTAATAGTTGCGAGCATGCTTACCAGATCGCCGAGCACGCGTGCGCCGCTGCCGCGGGCCAGCTCAAAGACATCGGGATTGCGTTTTTGCGGCATCATGCTGGAGCCGGTGCTGAACTGATCGCCGAACTTCACAAAGCCGAACTCACTTGAGCCGTACACAATCATGTCTTCGGCCAGACGCGAGCAATGCGCGGCCGTCATGGCGCACACAAATACGGTTTCCGCTACAAAATCTCGATCACCGGTGGCATCGATACTGTTGTAGGAGATGTGTTCGAAACCCAGATCTTCACGCAACGCATGGCGATCAATGGGAAACGCACTACCGGCAATCGCACCGGAGCCGAGCGGCATGACAGAGGTGCCGCGGGTCGCGCTGACCAGTCGCTGACGGTCGCGGTGCAGGGGCCAGAAGTGTGCCAGCAACCAGTGCGCGCCGCTTACCGGCTGGGCCCGCTGCAAATGTGTGTACGCGGGCAACACGGCATCCTGCAACGCTTCGGCCTGCTGCAGTAACGCGCTCTGCAGGTCAACGAGGGCGAGGTTCAGCTGCTCGCAGGCGGCAATCGTCCAGAGGCGGGTTGCGGTGGCCACCTGATCATTGCGCGAACGGCCGGTGTGCAAGCGCGAGGCGGGTGCACCAGCCTCTTCGTGCAGCAGCCGGTCAATCATGGTATGGATGTCTTCATCCGTATCGATTGGCGTTGCACCGGCGGCAAGCCGGTCGGCTACGCGGGACAGTCCTTCCACAATCGCGTCCACATCGCTGGCCGACAATACACCGGCCCGTCCCAGGGCGCGTGCCCACGCCTTGGAGAGGCGGACATCATGCGGCCAGAGCCGGAAGTCGGTGCCAATGGAGCGATTGACCGCATCGAGCAGCGGGTGCGGACCGCTGGCAAAACGCCCGCCCCACAGTTTGTGCGTGGTGTCTGCCGCGGGATCGACCGGCGAGGAATCGTGTGGGTTGGCCATGACAGTGCAGCGTGTGCAGGAAAGGGAGTATCACGCACCGGCGATCGCGTGAATATGCAATCGCAGTGCATAAAGATTCACGGCGCGGTTTCGCACCGTTGGGCGCAATCTACGCCGACGGACGCAGCAGTGGCTTTAACCGGCGTACGACGCGCTCGCGTGCCTGCGCCGACCGGCAGATAATGAGCACGGTGTCGTCGCCGGCAATGGTGCCCAATACATCGTTCCAGCCGGCGCCGTCGAGCGCCGCGGCCACCGGCTGTGCGCCCGACGGCACGGTGCGCGCCACCACGAGCACCTGCACCGCTTCGACTTCCAGCAACAGCTGCGGCAGCAACCGCTCGATCTGCGGTGCGGTATCTTCGGCGGTCCCATCGGGAAAGGCGTAGCGGGCACTCCCGTGTCCGTCGGGAATGCGGGCCAGCCGCAGCTCGCGCAGGTCACGGGACAACGTGGACTGCGTCACGTCCCACCCGCGCTGGCGCAGCAGTTTGCGAAGCTCCTCCTGGCTGGCCACCGCGCGCTCACCCACCAGCTCGCGAATCGCTGTATGCCGAGTACTCTTGTCGTGCACGTCACGCTCCCGCCAAAGATTTCACGCGACGATTGACAGCGCCGCGATGCAATAATATGCATTCACAGTGCATAATATTCCTGTAGGGGTGCTCGGCGCCAGCGGGTACGCTGGGCAGGAGCTGTGCGGACTGATTGCGTCCCACCCGCATTGCAATCTGGTCTTTGCTACCGCCAACGAACGGCGGGGGCAGACGTTACGTGTGCGCACCACGCATGGCGCACCGCGCGACATCACCATGATCGGTCCCGACGACGCACCAATCGGCGATGTGGCGCTGGTCTTCAGCGCGCTCCCGCATGGAGCCAGCGTGGACTGGGTGGGACGCGTGCTCGACGCCGGTGCCAAAGTGGTGGATCTCTCCAGCGACCTGCGTCCCGGTCGCGGTGGCAGCACACATCCGATTCCAGCATCGGTGCCGGCCCAAGTGCCGTACGGTTTGCCCGAGCTTTTTCGCGATGGCCTGGCGCAGGCGCGTGTGGTCGCCAATCCCGGCTGTTATCCCACCAGCATTCTGGTGGCACTGGCGCCGTTTGTGCGCGCCGGACTCGTCGCACCTGATGCGCTGGTGTCGGTTGCGGCGGCCAGTGGTGTGAGTGGTGCAGGCGCGTCGCCCAAGCTGGAGTTGCTCTACGCTGAGGTCACGGAAAACTTTCGCGCGTACTCGGCGGGCAATGTGCACCGTCATTTGCCGGAGATGACCGACAGCATTGCGCGCCTGGGCGGCAACTTTGATTTGTTGTTCACGCCACATCTGCTGCCCGTTGACCGCGGCATTCTCAGCACCATCACCGTGCCGCTGCGCGAGCCGCTGACCGATCCACTGGCGGTATTGCACGCCGCGTACGATCACGAGCCGTTTGTTGAAGTGTCTGCCGCATTGCCGGCACTGGCCGATGTGGTACATCGGAATGTGGTGCGTGTGAGTGCGGTGAATGTGCAGCACGTGCGTTCTCCCACGCTTCTGCTGTTCGCCGCCATTGATAATCTGGTCAAAGGTGCGGCCGGTCAGGCGGTGCAGAATGCCAACATCATGCTGGGGCTCGACGAAACGGCCGGGTTGCCGCAGTGAGCAGCGCCGATCAGCCTGAGAGCGGCGCGTCGGCTGCAGGGCAAACGCAAGCCATTGTCGTCAAGCTTGGCGGACGCACGCAGGCCGATCCGGCGCTGCCGTCGGCCATTGCCGCGCTCTTTGCACAGTGGCCCGGCCGTGTGGTGATTGTTCACGGCGGTGGTGATCAGATCTCGGTGTTGCAACAGCAGCGTGGCGATACACCACGCTTTGTGGGTGGACGTCGCGTGACCACCGAAAGCGATCTTGATGTCGTGCGCATGGCGCTCTCGGGATTGGCCAACAAGCAGCTGGTCTCGGCGTTTGTTGCACTCGCGCTGCCGGCCGTTGGTGTGAGTGGAGAAGATGCCGGGTTTCTGCGCGCCGCACCAATCGATCAGGCCACCTTCGGTTTCGCGGGCACACCGGTGTCGGTAGACGTGCGGCTGATTGCATTGCTGCTCAAGCAGGGCTACCTGCCGGTGCTCTCACCCGTGGCTGCACACGAAGATCGCACGCGTGCACAGGCCATGAATGTCAACGGCGACGACGCGGCGGCGGCCATTGCTGCAGCGCTCGGTGCGGAAGAGCTCTTCTTCATGGCTGACGTACCGGCGGTGAAAGACAGCACGGGTACATCGATCGCCAGTGTTTCCCCACAGCAGGCCGCGGCGCTGATCTCCAGCGGTGTGGCAGCCGGCGGGATGGCAGCAAAACTCGAAGCGGGCATGCGCGCGATCGCGCAGGGAGTCGGCCGGGTACGTATTGGCGATCTGCACGCACTGACCGCACCGGAAGCAGGCACTGCAGTCGTCGCAGAATAATTCACAATCAGCATCAGCATATCATGTCCAACAGCGCGACGCTTGGCGACCACACAGCGGCTACTCACAGTTCTCCGGACGCCATTCTTGGTACGTACAAGCGACAGGCTGCCCTGTTCGTGCGCGGAGAAGGCGTGCACATGTTTGACGACACGGGCAAGGCGTACCTCGATATGGTTTCGGGTATTGCCGTCACGTCGCTCGGCCACGGAGACGCCGGCGTCAGGCGCGTGATTGAAGAGGTGCTCGAGGCCGGACTGATTCATACGTCCAATCTCTATCGCACCGCCGCGGGTGAGCGGTTGGCCTCATGGCTGGTGGCGCATTCGTTTGCCAGCTCGGTGTTTTTCTGCAACTCCGGCGCAGAGGCCAACGAAGCGGCCTTCAAGTTCGCGCGGCGCTGGGCGCGCGCGCAGGGGCACGCTGACAAGAGCGGTATCGTGGCACTGCGTGGCGCGTTTCACGGACGCCTGCCCGGCACACTCGCGGCGACAGACCGGGCGAGTTACCGGCAGCCGTTTTTGCCACTCATGCCCGGTGTGCAAATCGTTGAGCGGGATCTCGAGGAGCTGCGCGCCGTGCTCGATCCGGAAACGGTTGCGGCGGTGATTGTTGAGCCGATACAGGGAGAAGGCGGTGTGCGCGTGCTCGATCCGACCTTCCTGCACGGACTGCGCGAGCTCACGCACGAACGCGATGTGTTGCTGATTGTTGACGAGATTCAGTGTGGGCTGGGTCGTACCGGCCACTTCTTCGCTCACGAAGGACTGGGCCTCGTGCCCGATATGGTGACGATTGCCAAGCCGATGGCCAACGGGTTGCCCATTGGTGCTGTGCTGGCCAATGAACCGGTAACGGGTGCGCTGCAGCCGGGCGATCACGGTACAACATTTGGCGGCGGACCGCTGGTGGCTGCCGTGGCAGAACACGTTGTGCAGCGTCTGTCCGATCCCGCGTTGCTGGAGCATGTGCGCGAAACCGGTTGCTGGTTGCACGGCGAACTCACAGCACTCATGCAGCGCACCGGCAAGCTGCGCGCGATCCGCGGCATGGGCTACATGTGGGGGCTCGATACACACGAGCCGGCCGCACCGATCATTGCGCGTGCGTTTGCCAAGGGACTACTGCTGGTAAGTGCCGGCGAGCACACACTGCGGTTGCTGCCACCATTGATCATGTCGCGTGAGACGTTGGGGGAAGCACTCAGGGTGCTGGAGGAGGTGCTGGGGGAGGGATAGGGTGGTTGAGGTATCGGTTGGCGGCGTGGTGGTGGAGTGGAAACTGCCGTTTGACTGCGTTCTCAGTGGCGGTACACGGTTCACGGTTCGCAGTGAAAACAGAACGGCAGTCCCACAGTCCACCTTCAACAGCCGTTTGACTGCGTTCTCAGTGGCGGTCCACGGTTCACGGTTCGCAGTGAAAAAACCGACGGACCGTTCACTGTTCACTGTCACCGACAACGCAGTCCCACGGCAGTGCAACCGTGAACGCAGTCCCACCGTCCACCGTCAACAGCCGTTTGACAGCGTGGTCAGTGGCGGTCCACGGTACACGGTTCGCAGTGAAAAACCGACGGACCGTTCACTGTTGACTGTCACCGACAACGCAGTCCCACGGCAGTGCAACCGTAAACGCAGTCCCACCGTCCACCGACCACCGACAACCACCGCCAAACCATCAGCCAAAGTTTTTTGCGAGACTGACTGTACGCGCCGCGCATTAAATGCTGGCGCGTTTCATGTTTGCATCACATATTGCCCGCGACTTCCTGCGCCTCGCGGAATGTCGTGCGTCGCAACGCGACTGCACGCGGTAGCAAGAAAGTTCGCCGGCGGGGTGGTTCCCGCTCGAATGCGCCGATCCGGCGGCGCGTTCGAGGCTCGAGCGGGAGCCGCCGGTTGAATGCACCGCACCACGCCGCACCACGCCGCGCCGCCGCACCGTACCGCCGCACAGGTCGCGCGTTTTCTGCGTCACGATGCCGCCCGTCGCCTGCCGCTGCCGCCTGCCACACAGTCAAACCACACCGTCGCAGTCAGACCGCTGCGTCACAGTCAGACCACAACGCGGGCTCCGGTGCTTGAGATGTCCTGTGGGCCGCTAGTTTTGATGCATGATCTCTCTCCGCCATGTACTCACGACTCTGTCCGCGGCTTCGCTCATTGTCACTGCACCGTCGGTTGGTGCGCAATCAGCGGGCCCCGTTGCCGATCCTGTTGCACCGCAACTTGTGGTGCTCATCACCGTTGATCAGTTGCGCCCCGATTATCTGCAACTGTGGAGTTCGCAGCTGACTGGCGGTTTGGCACGCTTCTGGAATCACGGCGCCATGTTTGTTAACGGCGAACACGAGCACGCGACCACGGAAACGGCACCTGGTCATGCGTCGCTCGGCTCCGGCCGGCATCCGCGGTCTACTGGTATCGTGCGCAATGATGCAGGAGTGCAGGATGTGCAGTCGCCGCTGCTCGATGGTGCACGTGGTGGCGGAGCGTCGCCGTTCCGCTTTCGTGGATCGTCATTCTTTGACTGGATGCGAGCGCATGATCCGGCCTCGCGCGCGCTCTCGGTGTCGCGCAAGGATCGTGGTGCCATCCTGCCGCTTGGCAGAGCCGTGCAGTCGGTGTTCTGGTATTCACCCGATGGCACATTTACCACCAGCCGTTATTACGCCGACACGCTGCCCACGTGGGCACGCACGTTCAACGAACGGGATTTCGTAGGCGCGCTTGAAGGCACATCGTGGACGTTGCTTCACGCACCGGACAGCTACACCGTGCCCGACTCCGTACGGCGAGAGAACGGTGGCAACGACTTTGTCTTTCCGCACGCACTGCCCGCTGAGCGCGCGCGACGTGCCGTGCTGTTGACCGAGTATCCCGCCATGGACTCACTCACCGTGGCCATGGCGTTAGCCGGTGTGGAAGGCATGCAGCTCGGCGCTGGCAGCAGCACGGATTTTCTGAGCCTCTCCCTGTCTACGCTTGATGCGGTTGGACACCGCTACGGTCCCGACTCCCGCGAGCTGCACGACATGGTGCTGCGCGTTGACCGCTATCTCGAGACGTTTATTGATTCACTCTACACCCTGCGGGATTCGTCACGCATTGTGTTTGCCTTGAGCTCCGATCACGGTGTTGCGCCGTATCCGGAACTGTTTTTCGCCGGCGACGATCCGGCGAGGGGGCGCGTTGACCAGCGGCCGGTGTTCGATACCACGCGCAGCGTACTCGCCACGTATGGTGTGGAAGGCGATGCCGTGCTGTTCGAGTCGGGACTGGTGGTGCTCGATACCGCACGTCTGCGCGCCCGCAACGTACCGGTCGATTCCGTGGTGAACGCCATACGCTCCAGCTTCCGCGCTATTCCGGGCGTGCTGCGCGTTGATGCAGTACCGGAACTCGAAGCGCTGAAAGAGCGAGGCGATGTGCTGGCCCGCCGCTGGTACAACGCCATTCCACCCGACATGGACGCGGTGCTGGCGATCACGCTCGAACCCTATCATTACTGGCGTACGATCTCGTATGCCATGCACGGCATGCCGCACGCGTATGACGCCCGGGTGCCTATTGCATTTCTTGGTGCACCGTTTGCCAGGGGGCGGTTCACCACGGCGGCGCGCACGGTGGATCTGGCCCCCACATTGGCCCGGGCGTTGGGGCTCGTGCCCATTGAGCCGCTCGATGGGCGCCCATTGGTGGAAGCATTGGTTGGCGATCCGCGCAGCGGTACATTGACCAGATCGCGTCGTGCACCAGCGTCCAATACGCCGGTCACGTCACCGCGACCATAACATTCCGGCCGCACTGCTTCCCGTGCGGCCGTCCGCTTCACCCCGAAGGCCATGGCTGACTCACGCAAATCTGCGGTCCCGCTGCAGCAGGCCTTCGATGCAATGCGCTTTGGGCACCGCCGCACACTCAATCTGCGCGCGCAGCAACCCACTGTGGCCGACGCGGTCGCGCGTTGTGAGCAATGGTTGCGGCAGCAGCAGGTTGAGGGCGCGAGCGAACTATTGATTATCACCGGCCGCGGACTGCGCAGTCTTGATGGCGTGAGCCCCGTGCGCGAAGCGATTGCTGCCCTGCTGCACTCAATGCGCCGCCGCAATGTGATCACGGCTTTCGCCGAGCATACGGCCGGATCGTTCGTGGTCACTCCGGCTCCTGTACGGGCGCTGTTTGAAGTGCCGAAGCGACGCCGTGAACCGCAGGCAGCGAGCCGGACCCCGTCCATTCCGCAGTTGGCCGCGCTGGAGTCCGACACAATCGGCCTGCTCTCCGAGCTGGCGCATGTCCAGTTGCAGGCGCTGGGAATTCGCGGTCCAAGTCCCGCACAGCTGGAAGACGAAATGCTGCGTCAGTTCTCGGCGCTCTCGCCCGCCGTTGGTGCTGCAGCCGATGCGGAAGCACGATTGCAGCAGGCGCTGGTGCGCGCTCTCGAGGAAGCTGATCTGTAGATGGTACGCTGACCGTTACTGTGGTGCATTGGGTGCGACGCCTCTTGCTCACATCGCCCGCAGGCGCGAAGCTGAGGGATGCATACATCTGCCGCCTCTCCGCTCATTCGAGCACCCCGCACGGTTGCCACCATCGCCTGCTTGCTCATCGCACACAGCGTGGGTGGAATCATGCTCGCGCCCTCTGCGCATGCACAAACCCCAACACGCATCGGCGCACCGCTGTCGGGATTCACGCCCGCAGGCAGTGCACAACAGCAACAACTTGAACGCGAGGTCATCGGAAGCCCGAGTTCGGTGCGCGCGCAGGAACACGCCCGGGCACTGTCGGCCGAACCGCACGTAGCCGGCACTGATGCGCAGGCGCGCACGCGTGACTACGTGATCAACGCGATGAAGCAGATGGGGCTGCGAACCGAAGTGCGTGCCTACGATGTGTGGTTGCCGCACGCGACATCAGTGCGGGCGTGGCGATATGCACGCGATACTGTGGAGCTTGAGTTGCAGGAGCCGGCAATCGCCGGTGATGCAACTACCGCACTGCCACAGTACCCAACCGTAAACGGTTACAGCGCAGCCGGTACCGCAGAAGGCGCGCTGGTGTTTGTAAACTTCGGATTGATTGAAGACTACGCGCAGCTCGACTCCATGGGCGTGTCGGTACGCGGCAAGGTGGTACTGGCGCGCTATGGTCGCAGCTTTCGCGGCATCAAGGCACGCGAAGCAGAGAAGCGTGGCGCGGTCGGGCTGTTCATCTATACTGATCCGCTCGACGATGGTTTTGCCCGGGGTGATGTGTACCCGGAGGGCCCGATGCGTCCCAATACGGGTGTACAGCGTGGCAGCGTGTTGAATCATCAAGGTGATCCAACCACGCCCGGATATGCGAGCACCAAGGATGCGGCGCGCGTACCACTGGATCAGACCAATGTGCCGCGCATTCCCGTTGTCCCGCTCAGTGCACAAAATGCCGAGCTGCTGCTGCGTGAGTTGCGCGGTACCGACATTCCGGCGTCGTGGCAGGGTGGTTTATCGTTGCGCTACCATGTTGGACCGGGGCCGGTGCGTGTGAAGCTCACCGTGGAAACCGATCAGGCAACAGCTGGCTACAAGACAATCTGGAATACGTTCGGCACACTCGAAGGATCGGAGTTTCCCAACGAGTACGTGTACATTGGTGCGCATCGCGATAGCTGGGGAGCGGGTGCGGCAGACAACGTGAGCGGAACCGTGAGTGTGCTCGAAGCGGCGTACGCCCTGAGCGAACTGGCCAAGCGTGGCGAGCGTCCGCGCCGCACGATTGTCTTTGCCACGTGGGACGCAGAAGAGTGGGGCTTGATCGGCTCCACCGAGTTTGTTGAAGACGATTCGCTGCGCCTGGTGCGCGGCGGCATTGCATACCTCAATCAGGACGTCAGCGCGCAGGGGCCGGTGTTCGGTGCCGGCGGCAGCCCGTCACTGCGCTCAACGTTGCGCTCGGTGGTGCGACAGGTGCCCGACCCGCGCGGTCGGGGCATGGTGTACGATGTGTGGCGCGCGAGCCGGGGTACCGTGCCGGGGCAGGAGCCGGCGATGGGTGATCCGGGAGGCGGCTCTGACTTTGCCGGATTCTATAATCATCTTGGCATTCCCCACGCCGACTGGGGTTTCTCCGGACCGGCCGGTGTATACCACTCGGCCTACGACACCCATGAATGGATGCGTACGTGGGGCGATCCCGGTTTTCAGTTTCACGCAACGGCCGCTCGCATCGGTGCGGCGATGGCGCTCCGTCTCGCCAACGCCGATGTGCATCCGTACGACTATGTGGAATACGCACAAACGATGCAGGGATACGTTCCGCTGGTCACACGCGGCATGGCGCGCAATGGCTGGGATACCACGCTGGTCGCGCCGCTCGCGCGGATGATTGACAGCATGGAAACAGAAGCACGCGCCTTTGATGAAGCGCGATCCGCACGACTCGGTTCAACGCCTCCGCGTGGTGTGCGTGAGCAGACCAACGCGGCCCTGCGCTCAGTAGAGCGTGCGATGACCCGGCCTACAGGGTTGATGGGTCGGCCATGGTGGCGCGCGCTTACCTACGCGGCCGATATCGACAACGGCTATGCAACCATGAGCTTTCCGGGCGTCAATGAAGCTGTGCGTGCGGGCGATGCCTCGCGAGCTCGGCAGGAGCTCGAAGACCTCACCAATGCATTTCGCGACGCTACAGCCGCACTTGCGAAAGCACGTGCACAAATCACCGCA
Organism: Gemmatimonas sp.; assembly: GCA_011390805.1. Lineage (GTDB taxonomy): Bacteria > Gemmatimonadota > Gemmatimonadetes > Gemmatimonadales > Gemmatimonadaceae > JAABRT01. Next base: position 20,611 of record JAABRT010000062.1, read on the forward strand.
CGCTGACGCCGTGCGTTAATTTCACACAGCAGTCCCGTATCGTATCAATGCGTTTGCAGTGATACATCAAAGACGCGACGACGCGTTGTCCCAAGCACATCAGGCTTCTCATCACGCTGAGACATGCATATGGCCATTCAGGATATGGACGCTCCCGCCCTTGCTGAACGACTGAAGCAGGACAA
>JAABRT010000063.1:0-17806 GCA_011390805.1 Gemmatimonas sp.
AGCGAAGATTCCAGCTGGCGCCATCGGCTATGGGTGAGTTTGCGCCAGATAAGCAGCGTGCTGATGAAGAGCGGTGAGAATATCCGCACGAGATGCAGTGCGGCGGCGAACAACTGCGCCGAAGTTTCGTGCCCGTTGTCGCCGACATGTGCATACGCTGTCAGGACGGCTACGGCGAGCAAGAGCCCTGTCGCGTTCCAGCGCAGCATCATTGGTTCCCCGCACATGAATGGCTAAACATGTTCAAGACCCGGCTCACGGGTGGATGGGCCGTTGTCCGCAAAGAGCTGCGCAAACAAACGCGTGCCCTCGGCTCGTCTGACCTCAATCAACAGTCTGGCTCCCGCGCCTTGCATCTCGCACAGCGTATCCGCGAAACGCCACAGCAGTTGCAATCACGACGCCCAGAATCATTCCGGCTACAACAGCGGGGCCGTCGCGATGCTGGTTTCGCGCGTTCAGGCTCGCAGCGAACAGTACCAACGCCAACAGCGGTAGTGTCAGCACTGCACTTATGCCGCTGCGAAGCAAACGACCACGCCACGTAACGCGCGACTCCAACCGTGCCCACCACAGCAGTGCAAGTGCGTGGCACAGCCAGATGATCGGTGAAAAAAACAGTACAAACCCCAAGTTGAACGACCGGGTTGCGTGTGCGTATTCCGCAATGAGGAGCTCGACAGCTTCCGGGCTTGCCTCAAGGTTCTCAGCACTGACGAGCTCCACTGATGCATTGACGGTGAACAGCTCGCCAACCGCCATCCACACGAGTAGGAGAACAATCAGAAAGCTCAAACTGCCGAGCAGTAGCCGGGCGTACCGAGTGACGAAAGCTGGCATCAGGAACTCCCATCACGGTGCTTGAGCGACGTCATTGCCACGAGTATCGCATGCCTGCTGCTCACTCCGACTCGAACTTGCGAAATCGACGTTCGTAGACAAACACGTTGACGAGCAAAGCGGATGCAACATGCAGGACTATGCCGAGCGTGGGTGAGATGTATCCACGCCCCAGAAAATACGCTAGGACTGACAGCGCCATGATGCCAACAATGTTCAGAAAGCCCACCAATGCCGCATCGCGCAGCCGCACAGGGTGCAATAGCCGACCCCATCGGCGAGAACGAACCACAAGATAAAGTGAACTGAGCACACCAAAAGCGATCCCCAAAAACATCATGGAGCCTAACTCGTGGTCGAGCTGTCGTTGCACGTAGATCAATTGCGGGTCCGCTTCGTCGTAGTAGACGGGGTTTCTGCGAACGATGGCGAGCGCCGCGCCGCAGCAGAAAGCCACAACCCCTGTTGTGAAGCCACCTGCCAGCGCGAGCAGTACGCGCTGAACGGGGCGGAATGAATGTCTCATTGGTCTACCCAACAGAAGCGGAACGATTTGCCTGGTGCGGAACCAACTGTCGCGAACACATCAGCTGTACGTTGGATACCCGCTCCTTCAGTCGATCACCACATTCGCGTAAAGCTGGTAGACTTTACATCCCGATGTACCTTATCGTGGCCCCCAAAAATCTCATCGCCGAGACGCGCGCGAATGTTCAAGCAGCGTCGAGCGGGCGGAGGAAGCCGGTCAGGAGAATCAGATGATGAGACGAAGGGATGCTGAAGCGGTCGTCATTTCGCCGCTCGAGTTTAAACGGTTTCGGAGCGAGCGCTCATCGTTCGGAGTGGCATACGAGCAGTTTCTCGGCACTCATCGGCTGGATGAGATCGGACTCGACCGTCCCTTTCTTGAGGTGGATCGAGGCGGCCGCGCGGGTCGCTCGCTCGCGTTGTGACCCTGCGTCACCTGCTCGTCACGCTGAACGTGAAAGACTTCTCGCATTTTTAGGGTGTAGCAACAGCAAACTGGGGCTAGACAGGGTCAGGGCGCTGCGCATTGCCGTCGTCACGCGGTCCCACCGCCAGACTCACCGCTCGCCGCGCCGCCAGATTCGCCACCTGACTCGCCACTCGCCGCGCCGCCCGACTCGCCGCCAGAAGCACCGGACCCCTCACCACGCCGCTTCGCACCACCACGCCGCCCGCGACGGCTGCGGCGACGCCTGGTCGACTCCTCGCCGGAGCCGCCGGACTCGGAATCCCCGTCGTCCGCTTGCCCGGATCCTTCGTCGGCGGTGTCGGCAGATGCTGAACGGTTGCGGCGTCGTCTGGGCGGACGGTCGTCGCTGCGATCAGCGCTGTCACGCTCAACGCCATCTGCGCGGGAACCAGCGGACGACTGGCCATCGGAATCCGACGACTGATCATCGTGACCGTCTGTCGAATCATCGCCCTGACCATCGCGCGCTTCACCAGCCGCGCCTTCCTTGCGTCGGCGACCGCGACGTGTGCGCTTGCGCTTCCGGCGCGCCGGATCGGCGGCTGACTGCTCGCCTTCACCGTGAGCGTTTGCCCCTTCGGTGTCCACGCGCTCCGCACGATCGCTGCCCGAGCCACCATTGCCGTTACCCGACTCATTCTCGTCGCGGTACGGCGAGTCATCTCTGTCCAATCCGCCAGGCACATTCGTGTCATCCGCGCCCTCGGCACCCGCCGAGCGACGTGTACGATCCCGACGCCCACGCTTGCGGCGCGGCCGCTTCTCGCGCGCTGGTGTGCCCGCTTCGTCGCCGACGCCGCCAGACACGGCTGTAGCGTCGTCCACAGTTGCTCCACCGACCACGCGGCCATCGCGCTCGGCGACGCGATTCTCACCACCATCCACCGATGCAGGATTGGCGCGCTCAGCGTTTCGCGCCGATGCTGCACCGGTCGATCGTTCACCTGTACGTCTTGGTGTACGTTCTGGCGCTTCAGCGCGCTCTGGCGTCCGTTCAGCCGAACGTTCTCCCGTACGCTCCGTCGACCGCTCCCGCGGCCCACGCGACCGCCCCCCATCCCGGGCTGGCCGCTCCCGGCGCGGCCGGCGCTCAGGACGCTCACCCACCGCCGCGCGCTCCTCCGGCTCGGCCATCGCCTCTTCCATCTCCGAGGGCGCGTCAACCGTGCGCGCGACCACCTTCACGGCCACACGCTGTCCGCGGTGACCCCAACCCCATTTGGCCAGCGCGATCGCGTCGGGCCACGCCGTGCGACGCGTTTCACGCGTGCGCACGCCAAATGTGGGCGTGACGGGCAGCGTCTCCACACGACGTGCGTGCGGAGCGGCACGCAGCAAAAAGTCGGCGTTGGCGGCCCACACGTCGCCCGTCAATACCGGCGTCTCACCGGCCGACTTGATCAGATCGCGCAGCACCGAAATGCGCACCAGGCGATAGCTCGTGGTGAGATCACGCACATCGGTAATGCCCACGAACGGTCGCAACACCCAGCGTGATGCGTTCCACAAACGCTTCACTGCCGTGGGCGCGTCACCGGCCGTGGTGCGTTCGCCGATGATGAGATCCGCACCGCCTTCAAAGCGCCGCAAAAACTCCGGCACCATGGCTGGCGGGTCGGTGAAGTCGCCCTGTAGCAACAACAGTCCATCGCGACGCGGATAGCGCGTGGTGCGCGCCACGTGCCGCACAATCGCGTCTACCGCACCCGCGTAACCCAGCCGGCGGGTGCCCGAGAGCACCGTGAGGGGTAGCACCCGTGAGTAGGGCGCGAGCGTTTGCGCCGTTTCGTCGGTGCTGGCGTCGTCGTACACCACGACTTCATACTCGCGGGAGACATCGGCCAGCACGGAGCGCAGGCGCCAGAGCAGGACGCCGATGGTGGTGGCTTCGTTATGAGCGGGTATCCCGATGTAGAGCACGCAGGAGTGGTTGACGGGCCGAAGGGTTGACGCGGAGCATTCCCGCGCGTCCGATAATAACAGGTATTGAGCCGCAGCGGGGTGATTGCCCCATCGCGGTGAAGGACAAAGACCGTTCAGGATCTCGGAGGAGACTCTCATGATGCTGGCAAATGTGCGGGCCCAACTGGGCCGGGAGGACGCGCAGCTTGTGCTGCGCCTGTTATCACGCGGCCGGCCGGACGCAGCACGCGCGGCCGAGGCCACACTGGCCGACAAGGGGCTGGATCCGCTGCTCGATGATCCGCATCTGCTGCGTGAGCTCATTGAAGCCCGGCAATCGGCGCACGCCTCGCTCCCGCTCTTTTGCTACGTGGTGGTGCGTCACGCGCTGTGCCGCACCGGCTCGGATGACCGCGTACTGGCCGACTATGTCGCGAGTGTGCTGCTGCACTTCGGACTGCGCGAGCGGGCGCGGCGCATTGCCGAAAGCGACGACCAGACGTACGACACGCTGGCGCGCATCGTGGAAGACGTGGAGAGTGCCGACTCGGAGCGCGCCTTCCTGGCCCGCGCGCATCTGGGCAACTACGCGCTGTGGCTGAGCGGTCTCTTTCCCGATCACATTGAGCATCGCCGCTATCGTCGCGGCGGTCCGGATCTCGACTACTACGAAACACTGGGGCGTCGCGGCTTCCAGCTCGCGGCCGATCACCGGCTGGCCAGCAAGCACGGCCTGGCACCGCTCTACGGTGCCGCGGCCGACGCATTTCCGGCCATGCGACGGGCGCTCAACACGGTCAGTGATTCGCTCCTGTTCCGCCACGTGAACAGCCCGGAGCGACTCATGCGACAGGTGCGCGATGCCTTTTTGAGCGATCGTGCGAGCTGACGTGGTGTAAGGAGGGGTACAAGAAAGTTGAGGCCCGACCGGCCACCGGTTGCGACCGGTCGGGCCTTCGACTTAAGCTGCCCGCTCTGTCTCACACCACTGCCGTGAACCGTCTCCCGACCGCCCATGTTTGAACAGCTTCGTGACGCCCTGCGCGGGCTTGGCCGAGAGGCCGGGCCCAGTGATCGCCGCGCCGCACTGTCGGGGATGAAAGACGCGCTGGTGCACGCGCGTATGGCGTTGCAGGATTTGCGCGAAGGCATCGCCATCACGGAGCGCCGGCTGGCGCAGGAGCAGAAGGAGCTCGACACGGCCACCCGCCGTCGCACGCTGGCCGAAGGCATCAACGACGCAGAGACGGTCAAGATCGCCGAACGCTTTGTTGCGCAGCACGCCGACCGTGTGCGCGTGTACGACCAGAAGCTGGCGTCGCAGCGTGATGAGTTGTCGCTGGCCGAACGCGAGTACGATGAAATGTCGCGTGAGCTCAAGCGCGCCATGGCCGGATTGCCGTTGGGCGGTGTGGGTGGCGCCAGCACGTCGCACGAGGATGCCGCCATGCGCGAGGTTGAAGAAGCGCTGGGCGAACGACAGGCCTCGGCTGACACCGCGGCGCTCGATGCGATGGCGCGTGCGCGGGCCCGGGAAACCCGTGAAGCCGACGCCAGTGCGCGATTAGCGGAACTGAAAAAACAGCTCGGCCGGGAGCCGTGACGGCACGCAGACTGCTGCTGCCGTTCTCCGCGCTGTTGTTTGCTGCCGCGCCATTGCGCGCGCAGGATCCCGCGCCAACATCGCTCCCCGAACGCCGCGCGGTTGCCTGCATTGGCCAACCGATCACCAATATCGTGGTGCTCACACAGCCGCCGTACACAGACAAGCTGCCGAATGCGCTCGACTTTGTGCGTCGAGGCATGGTGAAGTTTCACTCGAATACACGCGACAACGTTATTCGAAACTTCCTGCTGCTTGACGTTGGCGATGCCTGCACCGAACTGCAGCGGTCGGAGTCGGAGCGCATTTTGCGTGTACAACCATACCTGGTTGATGCATCGATTCGCGTGTTTGATGACGGCAACGGTGGCGTAGAGCTCGAAGTCGAAACACGGGACGAGTTTTCTGTAGTCGCGGGCCTTCGGGTGAATGGTCAGGCACCGGTGTTTCGTGGCATCACGATGGGGGAAAGCAATCTGGCGGGACGTGGTGTGTACGCGGCCGTGCAGTGGCGCGACGGTCTGGCGTACAACGACCTGATTGGTGCGCGCGTGGTGCACAATCAGTTTCTTGGCCAGCGCAACGTGGCGCGCCTTTTTGGTGTGCGTGCGGAACGCGGCCACATGTACGGGGCCGAGGTGCTGCGTCCGTTCTATACCGATCTGCAGCGGCTCGCCTGGCACGTGGGCTACGGTGGTACGCGTGACTACGTGCGCATTGTGCGTCCGGCCGACCGGGGGGCTGCGCTCTCGTTGCAACGGGAGTTCGGCGACATCGGCGCGGTGTGGCGCATTGGCGTTCCGGGACGTCTCAAACTGCTGGGCGCATCGCTCACGCGGGAGGCCGATCTGGTGGACTTGCGCCCGGTGCGTATTGAAGCGGACGGCTTCCGCGAAGATCCACTGGCCAGTGAATACCCGTCGGTGTATCGCAACGCGAGTGTGACACGCATCAATGCGCTGGCCGGTATGCGCCGGCTCTCCTTCATGCGGGTGGAAGGTTTTGACGCGCTCACCGGTGTGCAGGACGTGCGAACAGGCGTGCAGTCGGCGCTGACGCTGGGCCGGTCACTGGGAATCCTGGGCGGTCGCGACAATGATCTCTTTGTACGCTACGATGTGTATGCGGGGGGGGGATCACCGCGGAGTTTTGTGGGATTTGAAACGCTCAGCGAAGCGCGACGCGACGGTGATTCCCGTGAATGGGACGGCATCATTACCAGCGGTCGGCTGGCGTGGTATCTGAAACCGTGGCGCAACCAGCTCACCATTACCGCGATCGATTGGGGCGCCGGATGGAACGTGCGCGTGCCGTATCAGATCAGCTTTGCAGATCGCGACGGCGGACTGATCGGCTATCGCAATACACGCGATGGTGGAGCGGGTCGCGCCGTGCTGCGCGTGGAGCAGCGCTGGCTGCCCACGCCGCGCACTACCATCGGTGACCTTGGGCTCGCCTTCTTTGCCGATGTCGGCAAGCTGTGGTCCGGCGATGTGCCATTCGCCACCGAAAGCCGCGTGCGTGGTACGGTTGGTGTTGGCATCCTGGCCGCCGTACCGCGTCGCTCGCGTCGACTCTGGAGACTGGACTTCGGCATGCCGGTGGGTGGTGATCCGTACTCGTCGTTTGAAGTACGCATCAGCAGCAACGACCGCACGCGCGTGTTCTGGCGTGAACCGCTGGACGTAAACTACGCGCGTGAGCGCGCGGTACCGGGCTCGCTGTTTAACTGGCCCTAGTGGCTTGTAGTCGAGATGTGGGATGCAGTCGGCACGCGCGGCATCGCGTTGCGCTTGTTACTTCCCGCAAGTTGTGCACGCGTTTGTGCCTGCAGCGTCAGGCGCTTTCACGCCTGACGCCGCACAGCGCTATTTCACACCTGTCATCATGCGTCGTACGGGCACGATCAGCGCCCCGAGAATCAGCGTGGCGGCAAAGAGTGAAATCGTGGTCAGCGTAAAGAGCTTGGGCATCTGATCAAGCTTTTCAGGGTCCACGTTACCGCCAACGAGTCCACCAATGAGATTGCCAAGCGCCGACGCCAGAAACCAGATGCCCATCATCTGTCCCACGAACTTGCGCGGCGACAGCTTGGTCATCGATGACAAACCAACCGGACTCAAACACAGCTCGCCCAGTGTTTGCAGCAGATAGCTGCCCACCAGCCACCATGGTGAAACGAGCAGTGTGCCACCGCTGGCGACCACGCGTTGTGCGGCGAAGATCATGATCAGGAAGCCGAGTCCGGCAAAGAACAGACCGAGCGCAAACTTGGCTGGACTTGAGAGGTCAATGCCACGTTTGCCCAGCCCCGTCCACAGCATGGCGAACAACGGGGCACAGATGATGATGAACAGCGAGTTGACCGACTGAAACCAAGTGGCCGGAATGAGGAAACTGCCCAGCTGCCGGTCGGTGAAATCGCGTGCAAACAAGTTGAGCGAGGTGGGGGCCTGTTCAAACGCCGACCAGAAGACGGCAGCGAAGATGAACAACACCATGATCACACCAACACGCTTCTTTTCGTCGCCGGACAGGTCGCCCGCAATAAAGACGTACGCGAAAAAGCCGAACGCGAGTCCCACCAGCAGGAAGGTCATGTAGCCGCCAATCACCTGTGCATCGAGCGATACGATGCCCGTGGCGGCGAGCACGAAGACGGCGCTGAGCAGCGCCAGTCCCACCCACATGGCCAGCTTGACCTGTGCTTCCTGTTTGCCCTGAATGGCGGCATTGGGGTGACGTGTGGGCTCCACACCAAGTGGTCCAAGCGTCTTCTTGGCCGACAGCGCGTACACCACCAAACCCAGCAGCATACCCACGCCGGCGGCGCCGAATCCGTAGTGCCAGCCTACGGCCTCGCCCAGAATACCGGTGATGAGCTGGCCCGCGAAGGCGCCAACGTTGATACCCATGTAAAAAATCGAGAAACCCGCGTCCCGCCGTGCTCCGCCTTCCGGATACAAGTCACCAACAATCGCCGAGATGTTGGGCTTGAGCAGTCCCGTGCCAAGAACAATCAGAACAAGGCCAAGGAAGAAAAAGATTTTGCCGGCGGTGCCGCTGGCCAGTCCCGATAACCCGATGGAGAGGTGGCCCCCGGTGATCAGCGATGCGCCAATAAAAATGGCGCGACGCAGCCCCAGCAGCCGGTCGGCAATCCAGCCGCCTGGCAGCGACGCCACGTACACGAAGGCGCCATAAATGCCCACAATCGCCGACGCCTGCGAACGATCAAAGCCGAAGCCACCCTCCGACAGCGCGGCAGCCATGAAGAGAATAAGCAGGGGGCGCAATCCGTAATACGAAAAGCGCTCCCACATCTCTGTGAAAAAGAGCGTGGCTAGCCCGCGTGGGTGCCCGAAGAATCGCGTGTCGTTGACGTAAGGTGCCGCGTCAGCGGAAGGAACCTGTGACATCAGACAGTGGAAAGAGTGGAAGGAGAAGCGGGCAAGGCCGGCACTTTATGGCAAGCCACCCAGTGATCCTGACGTTTTTCTTCGAGCTGCGGAATTTCACGAGTGCACTGCGCGTCTTTGAGCGGGTGTGAGCAGCGCGGATGAAAGACGCAGCCTGACGGCGGATTGGCCGGTGAGGGAGGATCGCCAGCAAGCAGAATACGCGCTTGCCTGGCGCCCGGCACCGGCACCGGCACCGCCGACAGCAAGGCTTGAGTATAGGGCATCTGCGCGCTTTGAAAGAGCGTGGCGCGCGAAGCCAGCTCCACAATGCGCCCCAGATACATCACGGCCACCCGGTCGGCCATGTGCGACACAACCGCCAGATCGTGCGCAATAAAGAGGTACGCCAGCCCCCGGTCACGCTGCAAATCACGCAGCAGATTGATGACTTGCGCCTGCACACTGACATCGAGCGCCGAAACGGGCTCGTCGCACACAATGAACTTCGGTTCCACGGCCAGTGCGCGCGCGATGCCGATGCGCTGGCGCTGGCCACCCGAAAACTCGTGCGGATAGCGCGCCGCATGCTCCGGTCGCAGTCCCACTTCGTCGAGCAGTTGCGCGACGCGTGTTTGCGCCGCCGCACCACGCGCGATCTGGTGCACCAGCATGCCCTCGGCGATTGCCGCGCCAACACTCATGCGTGGGTTGAGCGACCCAAACGGATCCTGAAACACGATCTGCATGTGCCGCCGCATGCGGCGCAGCGCTTCACCGCGCAGTGACAGCAGATCGGTACCGTCAAAGTGCACGCTGCCACTGGTTGGTTCAACAAGTCGCAGGATGGCACGGCCGGTTGTGGTTTTGCCGCACCCTGATTCGCCAACAAGGGCGAGTGTTTCACCTGCGCGCACGGTGAATGACACATCGTTAACCGCGCGCACCGTGCCGCCGCCTTTGCCGAACCAGCCGCCGCGTACGGGAAAGTCTTTGGTGAGCGACTGCACGTTGAGCAGCACGCGCTCAGACTGATGAACCGTTGTTTGTTGAGCCGGGTGGGCGCTTGTCATATCGATCAACTCGCACCTGGTGCGCGAGGCGCGGCGTTCGCGGGGTGCTGTGCTGTGTGCGGTACGCCCGCCTGCGGTACGCCCGGCTGCCGTCGCTCCGGCTCCTGGATCAGATGACAGCGGGCACGATGCGCCGGGCTGAGTTGAAGGAGCGCTGGCGCATCGGTCTCGCAACGGTCCCACGCGTGGGGACAGCGGTCACGGAACCGGCACCCCGCCGGCCACTCTGTTGCTGGCGGCACAGTACCCGGAATGGTTTGCAGCCGATCGCGCGTGATATCGAGCGTGGGTACGGCGGCCAGCAGTCCTTCGGTGTAGGGATGCGCCGGTGACGAAAAGATCATGTTCACCGGCGCTTCCTCCACAATCTCACCAGCGTACATCACCAGCACGCGCGAAGCCATCTCGGCGATCACGCCGAGATCGTGTGTGATGAGCAGTACGGCCATGTTGGTACGCTCACGCAGTTCGCGCAGCAGCTCGAGAATCTGCGCTTGTATCGTGACGTCCAACGCCGTGGTAGGCTCATCGGCAATCAGCAGCGCGGGTTCCAGAATGAGCGCCATGGCAATCATCACCCGCTGACGCATGCCTCCCGAGAGCTCATGCGGATATTGTCGCGCACGAGCCGCTGCATCGGGGATACCCACGCGCTCGAGCATATGCACCGCCATGGTCCACGCGTCACCGGCCGATTTGCTCGTGTGCGCGCGCACAACTTCGGATACCTGATCGCCAACTGTCAGCACCGGGTTAAGCGCCGTCATCGGTTCCTGAAACACCATCGCAATGCGTCGTCCGCGCAACGTGCGCAGCGCCGGTTCGGCGAGCGTGAGCACATTGTCACCCTCAAACTCAACGCGACTGGTTGGCGCCAGCAATCCACCACGTGGAATCAGCTTGAGCAGGCTGAGCGCGGTCAGCGACTTTCCCGATCCGGACTCACCCACAAGTCCGATCGTTTCTCCGGCACTGATGGTGAGCGACACGCCGTCAACCGCACGGGCGAGGCCCGCATCGGTGTTGAATGAAACCCGCAGGTCGTGGACGGCGAGCAGTGGGGAAGTCACGGGGCAACCTGTCCCGGCGCGAGGGCGTCGCGCAAGGCATCGCCGAGCGCGTTGCAGGCGAGCACCGTGGTAACCACGGCCAGTCCGGGGAACAGCGTCAGCCACCAGCGTGCGGCGCCAAGCGCTCCACGATTGTCGGCGAGCATGGTGCCCCAACTGGCGTTCGGTGGCTGCACGCCGAGTCCGAGAAAGGAGAGTCCGGCTTCGAGTGCGATGGTATTGGCGATGCCAAGCGTTGCGGTCACGGCAATAATCGGCCAGACGTGCGGAATCACATGTCGCATGAGGATGCGCGCTTCACGCACGCCGCTCGCCCGTGCGGCCGACACAAAATCCCGTGAGCGCAGCGTACGCACTTCGCCTCGTACGAGGCGCGCGATGTCGTACCAACCGGTGAGACCAAGCAGTAACACCAGCCCTGAAACTTCAACTCCATCCCAGAGTGTGGCGACGCACAGCAGGACCAGCAATCGCGGAACTGACATGGCGACATCGAGCAGTCGCATGGCGGCGCCGTCAATGCTTCCCCCAAGCCAGCCGGCCAATGCACCGTACGCCACGCCCACAGTTGTGGCCAATAGAACACTCAGCATGGCAATGCCCAGTGATATGCGAGTGCCGTAAATGATGCGGCTGAGCACATCGCGCCCGAGCGGATCAGTACCGAAGGGATGCGTCATGCTCGGTTCCAGGCTCGAGATCACGCCGGCGGTTGGAATCGCGTTGGGTGATGCGAGCGACAGCCACGGCGCTACAAGCGCGAGCGTGCCCAGCACCAGCAGCGCGAGCAGCGGTACAACTACACGACGCATCGCGGCAGTGTCACGTAGTCGCGTTGGGGGAAGCGGTGCGGGAAGTGAAAGGGCAGGCATTGGCATGCGGCGTCAGCGGCGCGTTCGCGGGTCGGCGAGCTGCGAAAGCCAATCGGCCAACAAGCTGCCGGAGACGGTGAGTACACTGCCAATGATGACGGCCGCAGTCACCAACTCGTAGTCACGCGCCTCAACCGCGCGGATGGTGACATCGCCCATGCCCGGCCACGAGAAGATGCGCTCCACGAATACAGCACCTCCGAGCAACGCCGGCAGTGCCAGTCCAACGAGCGTGATCATGGGGCTGAGCGCAGCGCGCCACGCGTGCTTGCGCACCGCCCACTCAGTCAGACCTTTCGCCCGTGCCGTACGAACGTACGGCTCGTTCCACGTATCGCGCATCGCGCCGCGCTGAAAACGCGCAAACACAGCGGTGCCAACAATGGACAGCGTGAGCCACGGCAGTATCAGGTGTTCCAACCTGTCAATAAACTGATCCCACGCCGGTTGATGTTGGTACGCCGCGCTCACCGCGCCGGCCGCGGGAAACCAACCCAGCTTGAGTGCAAAGAGCTGAAGCAGTAGCAGGGCCAGCCAGAACTCGGGCATTGAGTACGCCACCAGCGATACCGTGGACACGGTCTGATCTGCTGTGCTGTCACTGCGGGTGCTTTGCCACGCTCCGATGGCCATGCCGAGCAACACGCTGGTACACAGCGCCAGTCCCATGAGCAACAGCGTGTTGGGTAACACGTCACGCAGCACATCGCTCACCGCGCGCTGCTGCAAGGTGGAGAATCCGAGATTGCCGCTCGCACTGTTGCGCAAGAACCGTACGTACTGTTCGGCCATCGGTGCGTCGTAGCCCCTGTTGGCGCGCCAGACCTCGCGCTGCGCTTCGGAAACGTCAAAGCCCTCAAAGCGTGTGAGGTAGGGATCACCGGGCGCGAGGCGCAGCAACACAAACGCCAGCGTTGCTGCGGCCCACACCACAAACACCGCCTGCGCGAAACGGCTCACAACGCGAGCAAGTCCCGCGCGACGCTCAGACATGCGACGGCATGCGAAGGCCGATCAGTTTGCTGAAACGAGGCCGACGCGGTCGCGGTCAATTCGCTGCGACGGGGTAATGCGCCATTCGTGCACGCCGTGCCACCACCCAAGCGCCGATTTGCTGCCGAGTTCAATGCGCGAATGCACGCCTGCCGGCGCAAGATCCTCGAGCATCCAGATGGCCGGTGCATCGTCAATAATTGTTTGCATGGCGCGAAGCAGTGTGCGCTGTTTGGTAGACAGGTCAAAACTGGTTAACGCAGTATCGATGTTGGCGTTGAAGTCCTGGCTGTTGTATCCGGGGTGATTGAGGCCCTTGTTGCCGATGCCAGCCGTTCCCCAGCTTTGGCGCAACCCAACGTTGCCCGGTGATGTGGCAAATCCACCCGTGTACGCATCAAAGTTACCGCTTTCGATGCGCTCGATGAGCGAGTTCACTTCAAGACGCTGTACCGTCATTGCCACTCCTATCACGCGCAGCTGATCCTGCAGCAGTGTGGCGATCTGTTCCCGGGAGGCACTGCCCGCCGGTACGAGGATCTCAATGCGCAAGGGTTGCCCGTTTTTGGTTCTCACACTGTCGCCGGCGTTCAACGTCCATCCAGCGGAGTCGAGCAATGCCCGTGCTGCGTTCACGTTGTACTCCAGCGGCTGCAGCTGTTCAAATCCGGGCATGGCCAGGCGAACGGCCGGACCGATAGCCACGCGGGCCAGCGAGTCGAACACCGTTTGCACAATGCGCTCGCGATTGGTGGCGAGGTTGAGCGCCCGCCGGACAGCGCGATCGCCGAGCACCGGATGCGGTGAAGTGAGTGCGGTGGGATTCCGCACATTCAGCGCGATATGCTGGTACGTGCGTGCCGGATACATATGCACAGTGACCTTTGGTGCGCTCGTGATCTGATCCATGTTTTCCGCGCGCAAAGGCGAAAAGAAATCGATGTCGCCGGTGAGCAGCGCCACGGTCGCGGCGGTGGCGTCGGCGGTTGGCACATAGATCACGCGATCGAGGTTGGGCCGACCACGATAGTTGGCCGTGTCGGCAACGATTTCCACGCGCTGACCCGAGACCCACTGAACAAACCTGAACCTGCCGGTGCCGATGGGTGCACGGGCCAGTGACGTGGTCGCAAGCTGCGACGGCTGCACATCGGCCAGCAGGTGCGACGGCATCACAAACAGGTGATGCACTGCATCGTAGAACTGCTGTGGCGAACGGCGCTTGAACCAGAAGGTGGCCGTGTTTGCGTCGGGCGTGCTCACCGAATCAATGTTGGCCAGCAGTGCGGCATTCTTGGACACGACATCAGGATGCGTGTACAGCTGAAACGAAAGTCTGACATCTTCCGAGCTCACGGCCGTACCATCGTGCCAGCGCGCGCGCTCGTCGAGTGAAAAGGCTATCGACATGGAATCGTCGGCCCACGCCCAGGCCGAGGCAAGACGTGGCGCAAAGTCGGCGTCCCCCGCTGTTTCGAGCGTCGGTCCGATATCGGCCAGCCGATCGTACACCACCTCGCTGATGGCTGCCTCGTGGGTGTTTACCACAAAGGGTGGCAGCAGCGACGCCGGCTCAGCAGCAATACCGACGACCACGGTTCCACCCTGCTCAATCACAGCCGGTTCGGGTGTACCGCGGTCGGCACAGGCAGTCAGTGAGAAGGCGAACGAGGCCGCGATCAGCGGACGAATGTGACGGATTGAAAACATGATGAGCGGTGGTTGGCGGGAGGGCACACGCATGCGGAACGATGTGCCCACGCACTCATCGACGCCAGAGCCAATCCGGTGCCGCGAGTTGTTGATGTGCGATGGTGTACGCCGCGACATCTTCGGGTGACGGTTCGAATGTATCGATGTCACACGCCTGTTCGCTCCACGTATCACGAATGGCTTGTGCAACGCTGGCCGCATTGCTCCAGGCGCCGGCGGCCGCAATCAACGACAACTCGGCGTGCACACCATCGTCCGGCGCGTCGGTACGCACCACGTGCGGGAGGGTCAGGGTGGCGGCATCGGGTTTGCCGGCCGCCCGAAACCGTTCCAGCGACGATTGTTCGTTGCGCAGCAGGATCGATCCGTGCTGCAGATACCCGCCGTCGGCACGCCATACGGCGCTGCCGGCGATTTTGCTGTCGCCGAGCATGATCTCACCCTCAGCGGGGTCGGTGAAGCACAGTGCTCCGTCGGGCGATACCACAGTGCGACGGTTTGACAGACGCGCCGGTGCTCCCAGTGACTGCAACGCCTTGATCAGAAGGGCGTTGATGGCGTCGTAGACGTTACGCCACGGCACGCCCGCGCCAAGCGGCAGGGAAACGCTGTAGGTTACGTCGTGCGTATGCAGTAGCGCGCGGCCTCCGGTGGGTCGCCGCACCACATCGAGGCCGGCGGCGCCCATCGCGTGTACGTCCCACACCCCGCGAACCGCTTCGTGGCGTCCAAAGCTCACTGTGGGCCGCTCCCACGCGTACAGCCGCAGGACCGCACGGCCGGTGACGGCCGCACGGCGCAGCAGGGCCAGATCGCGGGCCATGTTGTCGAGCGCCGAGGCGGGGGCTGAGTGAAGCAGCGCCCACCGGGTGGGCCACCAGTCGGTGGGCGGGATTGATCGCAAAGCGGTCGGCACGAGGATTAACTTACATGCGTTGACTTGTGGGCAAACTGTTACGCTCCGGTCAGCCCGTCACCCCCGGTGCCGCAAGGCCCGGCTTCACGTTTTGTGCAATCACCGGAGGTCGCTCCGGTTTCTTGAGGATGGTCATGGCTACGCGTACACGCACGGCTCCCGGGTTTTCTGCTGCAGCCTTTGCTCCCCGACACAACGGTCCCTCTGATTCGGACCAGCGCACGATGCTCGATACGGTGGGTTATCCCACGCTCGACGCATTCATTGACGCCGTTGTGCCCGAGACCATCCGTCTGCGCAAACCGCTGGACATAAGCGCCGCGCGATCAGAGGCCGATGTGCTGGCCGATCTCAAGCGCATTGCGTCGCGCAATCAGATCTGGCGCTCGTTTATCGGCATGGGCTACTACGACACCGTTACACCGCCGGTGATTTTGCGCAACATCATGGAGAATCCGGCGTGGTACACGGCGTACACGCCGTACCAGGCGGAAATCGCGCAGGGGCGTCTGGAAGCATTGCTCAACTACCAGACGATGGTGAGTGACCTCACCGGTTTGCCGATTGCCAACGCCTCATTGCTTGACGAGGGCACGGCGGCCGCTGAATCGATGTCAATGGCGCTGGCGGCACGTGGTGGCGAGAACCGGCAGACGTTTTTCATCGCGCAGGATTGTCATCCGCAAACGATTGCCGTGGTGCAGGCGCGCGCCGAAGCGCGTGGTGTGAAGGTGGTGATTGGCGATGCACTGCAGGCCGAGTTTGATCCCAGCGTGTTTGGCATTCTGCTGCAGTATCCGGCCACGGATGGTGCGGTGCATGACTACCGCGCAACGTGCGAGCGTGCGCATGCAGTGAATGCGCTGGTAACGGTGGCCACCGATCTGCTGTCGCTCACACTGCTCACACCGCCGGGTGAGTGGGGCGCCGATGTGGCGGTGGGCAACTCGCAGCGCTTTGGAGTGCCGCTGGGTTACGGTGGACCGCACGCGGCGTTTTTTGCCACGCGTGACGAGTTCAAACGTCAGTTGCCGGGACGCATTATCGGTGTCTCCCGTGATGCCGATGGCAAGCCCGCGTTGCGCATGGCGCTGCAGACGCGTGAACAGCACATCCGTCGTGAGAAGGCCACGAGCAACGTGTGTACGGCGCAGGTGCTGCTGGCCGTGATGGCCGGCATGTACGCGGTGTACCATGGCCCCGAAGGATTGCGTCGCATTGCCGAACGGGTACATGGGCTCACAAGTGTATTGGCCAATGGACTCGAGAAGCTTGGTCTGCACGTCACGCACGAACAGTTCTTTGATACGCTGCGTGTGGAAGTCGGCATTCACGGTCAGGAAGACATTCTGGCGGCCGCGGCGGCCAGGCGCATCAATGTGCGTGTGCTTGAGCCGGGCACATTGGGTGTGGCGCTCGACGAAACCGTCACGCCGGCTGATGTGATGGATTTGTTTGCCGTGTTCAACAACGGTGCGGCGCCCGACTTTGCATTTGACGATATCGCTGATGACGTCGATGCACGATTCGACGAACGCTTTGCGCGTACGTCGCCGTATCTCACGCATCCGGTGTTCTCGCGTTACCACAGCGAAACTGAAATGCTGCGCTACATTCACGCGCTGCAGGCCAAGGATTTTTCGCTGGTGCACGGCATGATTCCATTGGGCTCGTGCACGATGAAGCTCAACGCCACATCGGAAATGATCCCGGTTACGTGGCCTGAGTTTGGTAAGCTGCATCCGTTTGCGCCGGTGGAGCAGGCGGCCGGATACACGGAGATGTTTGCCGAGCTTGAGCGTGATCTCACCGAGGTGACCGGATTTGCCGCGGTGTCATTGCAGCCGAACGCCGGCTCGCAGGGCGAGTACACCGGGCTGCTGGTCATCCGTCGCTATCACGAAGCGCGCGGTGAAGCGCACCGTAATGTGTGTCTCATTCCGCAGTCCGCGCACGGCACCAATCCGGCCAGTGCCGTCATGGCGGGCATGCGTGTGGTTGTCGTGAAGACCGATGCTGTGGGCAATGTGGACGTTGACGACCTGCAGCAAAAGACCGTGCAGTACAGCAGCGAGTTGGCCGCGCTCATGGTCACGTATCCGAGCACACACGGTGTGTTCGAAACGCGCATCAAGGACATCTGCGCCATCGTGCACGAGCATGGTGGTCAGGTGTACATGGACGGTGCCAACATGAACGCCATGGTCGGTGTGTCACGTCCGGGAGACATCGGTGCCGATGTGTGCCACCTGAACTTGCACAAGACGTTCTGCATTCCGCACGGTGGTGGTGGACCGGGCATGGGCCCGATCGGAGTCGCCGCGCAGCTGGTACCGTTCCTGCCCGGACATCCGTTGGTGCGCACCGGCGGTGAGCAGGCCATTGGTCCCGTCTCTGCCGCTCCGTGGGGCAGCGCCAGCATCCTGCCC
>JAABRT010000063.1:17816-20689 GCA_011390805.1 Gemmatimonas sp.
CCTGCCCATCTCGTATGTGTACATCAAGCTGATGGGTGGCGAAGGACTCACGCTGGCGACCAAACTGGCCATTCTGAGTGCCAACTACATTGCCAAGCGTCTTGAAGCGCACTACCCGGTGCTGTATCGCGGACAGAACGGACTCGTGGCGCACGAGTGCATTCTCGATACACGCGGCTTCAAAACGTCGGCGGGTGTGGAAGTGGAAGACATCGCCAAGCGTCTTATGGATTACGGATTCCACGCTCCCACGATGTCGTTCCCGGTTGCGGGCACGATGATGGTGGAGCCCACGGAGAGCGAGTCACTGGCCGAGGTCGATCGGTTTATTGATGCCATGATCGGCATCCGTGAAGAGATCGCCGAAGTGGAATCGGGTGCGCAGCCGCGCGAGGGCAACGTGTTGTCACGTGCGCCGCACACATCAGGTCATGTGGTGGCTGATGTGTGGGACCGTCCGTACGGACGCGAGAAGGCGGCGTTCCCCACCGCGCACACGCGCGACCGAAAGTTCTGGCCGTCGGTGGCGCGAGTGGAGAGTGCGTACGGCGATCGCAATCTCGTGTGTTCGTGTCCGCCGGTTGAGGAGTACGCGTAACGGTTCACGCGCATGCAGCGGGACGGTGCCTGATGGAAGTCCGAACGCGCGCGGCGAATGCTGCGCGCGTTCGGACGTTTATGCCGCTGACGATTCAGCCAACCAGTGCGCGATACTCGTCGGCTGACATCAGGCCGGCGTCGCCACCTTCGGCGAGCTTGACCTTGATCATCCAGCCGCCGCCGTAGGGATCAGTGTTGACGAGCGCTGGCTCACCGTCGAGCGCGCCGTTGATCTCAAGCACTTCGCCGCTCACCGGCGAGAACAGCTCGGACACAGCTTTCACGGCCTCGACGGTGCCAAACACATCGTGCGCATTAAAGCTCGTGCCAACCTTTGGCAGGTCTACGTACACGATGTCGCCGAGCTCGCCCTGCGCAAAGTCGGTGATGCCCACATACACCACGTTTGCTTCATCGGTGGACTTCACGTACTCGTGTTCTTTGGTATAGCGCAGGTCGGCCGGGATATTCGACACGGGTGCTCCAGTAGGGAAATGGTCACGGCCCGACACGGGCCAGAATGTGCTGCCAGACTTCATCGGTGCGCGCAATCAGGTCATCCAGTGAACCATCGTTGTCGATAATCCACGTGGCCTGCTCACGCTTGGGCGCAACGTCGCCCTGTGCAGCAATCATCGCCTGCGCATCGGCCGTGGGCAAGCCACGATGCTCGACAATGCGGTGCAATCGTTCAGCCACCGGTGCATCCACGAACACAATCGCGTCGAACTGGGGGGCAAGTCCCGCCTCAAAAAGCAGCGGAATCTCGTCAATGAGCACCCGCACGCCTGTTTGTTGGGCCTCCCGCGCCCGCTCCGCGCGCAATCGCCCCACTTCCGGATGCACAATCGCATTGAGGGCCGCGAGCTCATCGGGATCACGGAACACCCGCAACCGCAACGCCGCCCGATCGAGCGTGCCATCCTCGCGCAGCATCTCAGCGCCAAAGCGCTCAGTGATTGCCCTCAGCCCAGGCGTCCCCGGTGCCACCGCCTCCCGCGCCAGCACATCAGCGTCGATGACATGGGCCCCATGCTCCGCCAACCGCCGCGAAACGGTTGACTTCCCACTGGCAATATTCCCCGTCAACCCGATCCGCAGCATAGCCCAAACAAACCCAGCGTGCCGTTCTCCCGGAACCCCCCGCCGCCCCAGTTCACCGCAAACCGTGAACGGCCAACTCTCACCGAAAACGCCGTCCCACGTCTGTCCCCACCGCGAACCGTAAACAGTTGACTCCCACCGAGAACGCAGTCAAACGGCCGTGCAAACCGCCAACCGTCCACGGTAAACCCCCACCGAAAACGCAGTCAAACGGCAGTTGCCGTCGAAGGTAAAACGAAAAACCGCCCCCGGCCCAATCGGCCAAGCGCGGTTCTCTTCGTCCGTAGCACCCCTCAGGCCGCCACAGCTTCCTCATCATCATGATCATCAATCATCGCATCCCGTCTCCGATCCCGCGTGACCAGCAGCTCCTGGATCACCCAGGCCGCTCCGCCCTTGATGCGAATCTGATGCGGCGTACACCCCAGATACCGCTGACACGTGTTCCGGAACGCACTGCCCGACGGAAAGTCGAGCGCACCGGCCACACCGTCTGCGCTGCGTGATCCGTCCTCAAGCATGCTGGCGGCCACAATGAGTCGGCCCCAGGTCAGCATCTGATGCGGCGGTGGCAGCATCGCGCCTTCCAGTCGCTTGGACAGCAGGCGACGTGACACGGCAATCAGTCGTGCCAACCCATCCGGTGTGAGCCGTTCGTGCGCACGCGTGACCGACAACATCACGGCGTCGCGTACCACCGAGCGCAGTCCGGCCAGATGCGGCTTGAGCAAGCTCGACACACTGCGCGCTTCGGCCTGATCGAGCAGCGCGCCCAGCTGGGCCGGTGAATCGGATTCATCGGCAACGATGAGCACGTCAATACCGCAACGTCCGGCGTCGAACATGTCACGTGCACGTTCACGGCTGAGATCGACGTAGGCGACGAGCGCGGCGCGGGGCACACGCACGCGCAACTGTCGCACGCGTTCGAAGTCGGCTCGGCCGTCAACGTACAGGTCAAAGACCACCACGTTAACGGGGCCGCGCTCGCAGGCGCGCGTGAGCGAGGTCCAATCATCGCACGGAATAAACCGGTACCGGTCGCGCGCCGCCTGGCGCAAACGAGCCGAACGATTTTCGTGCGCCAGCAGCGTTGCAATCACACCCATGGCACAGCCTGTGGGGAACGGGGAAAGAAAACCAGCATCGTGGGAGAGACGCGGGAGTAG
>JAABRT010000064.1 GCA_011390805.1 Gemmatimonas sp.
CATCAAAAGTATCGGTGTCTGCACTCGAAGCCGCTTTCGCCTCACGCAGAAGTTCGTACGCTGACGTTGCGAACTCAGTAGCAAAAATGTCTGCCGCGGAAGAAAGTATCAGGCGAAGGGCACGAATCCGTGACGTGGTGCTGGCGTCAGCCGACTTAGCCAACGCGAAAGCTCGAGCCAGCTGTTCTCGAAGCCCGAATTGATGTTCAGTGTGTCTTTGTGCTTCGATCTCGGAGAGTTCAAGCTCAATAGAAAACTGGAGCTCAGGGCCTGCCTGCTCACGAAGCAACTGGCAACCCAACACCACCGTATGCCAATCCGCAGCCTTGTCCGCGCACTCCACCAGACAGCGCAGCACCCGCGCACGCGTCTCCGGATCGGTGGCTTTGCTGCGCGCCAGCTCCAGGAAACGCAGCGCGCCTCGCAACAAACCGGCGTCCGCAATCCGTGGCGCAAACTCGAGCACACTCTCCACAAACAACGAACGCTCTTCACCCTCGTTGGCCAGCGCCAGCATGTCTACCGCACGGTCCGACACGAACTCCTGACGCAAACGCTGCAACAGACCCAGCGTCGCGTGACGGCGCAGCAGGGAAAGCTCGGCCGCCGACAGCACCGAACGCATGGCGTCGCACACTTCATCGTGCGCACGCAGTTCGTCAGCGTGCGCTTCCACCAACCCCGACTCCAATACGCCGCGCAACGCTGCGCTGCGCTCTACAATGTTCATCTGCAACAGCGAATCCAGCTCGGCGATCTGCGCCTTGCCACCCAGCAACATCAGCAGCGACAACAGCGTGCGTGGCGCATCCGTCAGACGCGAGAGCTGAAGGCGCAACGTATCGCGCAACTTGCCATTCAGGCGACTCGTCATGCCGCTCACAAGCACTTCGCGCGCCAACGTGATCACTTCCAGTGGCGTGGTGATGCCGGTGCGCGCCACCTGCTCGGCGGCGTCACGGTCGAGGTGCCGCCCGCTCACGGTGAACACATTCTCCGCCAGCAGCGCGCGATCGTCAAAACCGAGACCAGACAGCTCGATTTCCGTGGCGCGGGCCAGCGCCTTGCCCGACGTAAACGCCGGATCAGCACCGCCACGCTCCGTCATCAGAAACACCACCTGTTGCTTGAGCAACAGATCGGCCAATCGCTCAAACTCTTCGAGTGTCTGACGGTCAGCGTAGTGCAGGTCGTCCACAAACAGAAACAACGGGCGCTCTTCCGCGATGCTGGTAATGAGCTCCAGCAAACACTCGGTCAGCGGTGACGGCGTACCCAGCGCTTCCAGTTCGGCCAGGTTGCTGGTGGGCTCAAGTCCGGCAAACTGCCGCAGCAGGCGCAGGTTTGACGGACGACAGCCAAGCGAGCCCGGGAGCTTGAGCAGGTCACGCGCCACCCGTGACAACGTGCCGTGTGTGATCTGCCCGCCACTGCGCGACACACGTACGAGACACCGCGAGAAGCCCTGAATCACCGCACGGCGGGTGGCTTCGTAGGCGACTTCCGTTTTGCCGATGCCGGCCGGTCCGGACACACGCACAACCTGCGCGTTTCCCTGCAACGCCGCGAAGGTGATCTTGTCCAGCTGTTCAATGACATCATCACGTCCAACCATGATTGTCATCGCCGAGCCTTCGTACGACACGCGACTGGCGCGCATGATGCGCTGCTGTGCGGCTTCCATACGACGGCCAAGTTCCGTTCCCGCCGCATTGGTTTCGCGAACATACGTTTCCAGCAACTGCTTGGCACTGGACCGGCTGCCCATCATGGCCAATGCCTCGGCCAGTACAACCGTGGCATCCTCGTTGAACGAATCGAACTCCAGCACCGTGCGCGACCAGCGTTCGCAATCTTCCCATCGTCCGCGATCACGCAACCGGCGCAACTCAGGGCCCAGCACGCGACGCACATCGGCGTGGTACACGTGACGCTGATCCTCCAGCCACGCGCGCAGCATCGCCATTGAAGGCACCCAGCCCGCAAAGAAGTGGCCGAACGGTTCGTGGCCCTCAATCACGTCACGCTCAAAGAGCTCCGGCGTGCGTTGAATGGCAAAACACTGCAGTACACTGGCGCGGTCAAGACTCACGCTGAGGCGACTCGATGTGATGCCCACACCCAGCTGCCGTAGACGATACGTGTGTTGACGCAGCGAATGCCGACCCGACTCGCCATCCATGTCGGACCACACCAGCTCCAGCAGACTGCTGCGGCTGATGGTGTGGTCCGGAGACAGCGCGCACACCGCCAGCAGCGAAAACATGCGCTCCGATCCGGGGTCGATCACGCCGTAGTCACCCACATGCACTTCGGCGGCACCAAGCGTACGCAACAGCACCTGACCGCGCTGCAAAAGCGGGGGGGGGAACTCGGCCGTTATCGAAACGTCATGGGCGAATGGTGCTGGCGCAGATGCCGCGGACAACACTGGTCCGGCTGCCGTGCTCTCGTTGGACATACACACTCCTGGGCCGAGGAAACTATCGTCACACTAATCTCGGCACCGCCGTCACCAAAGCGTCATCTGAGGTCGTAAAACAACCGATGGGAGCACCGCACACGTCGTGATGTTGCCGTCTTGAGAGGGCGTTGTGCTCCCGATGTTGCCAGGTTACCGGACCACGTCCGGCAACTTCACGATGTCGGCAAAGTCTGCGTTGTCGGCCTCGGCCTGGAAGTTGAGCACCAGGCGGTGACGCAACACTGCCGGCGCAACAGATCGCACGTCATCAAAGTCCGGCGCGGCCCGTCCATCCATCGCGGCTCGTGCTTTGGCACCCAGCACGAGATACTGCGACGCGCGCGGACCTGCGCCCCACGATACGTACTTCTTGACACCCGGGCCGGCGAGCGGATCGTCAGGGCGGGTGCTGCGTGCCACCTGTACCGCGTATTGAATCACGCTCGGCGGCGCCGGCAGCCGTCGCACCAACTGCTGCAGCGACAACAGCTCTTCGGCACCCAGCACGGGTGTGATTTTGGGTGCACGATCACCGGTGGTGGCGAACACAATCTGTTCTTCTTCTTCGCGCGTTGGATAACCCAGTCGCAGTTCAAACATGAAGCGGTCCAGCTGCGCTTCCGGCAACGGATACGTGCCTTCCTGTTCGATGGGATTCTGCGTGGCCAGTACGAAAAACGGTGACGGCATGTCGTACGTGTGGCCGGCCACCGTGACCGTACGTTCCTGCATCGCCTGCAGCAGTGCGGCCTGCGTTTTGGGTGGGGCGCGATTGATTTCGTCGGCCAGTACCACATTTGCGAAAATGGGGCCCGGTACAAAGCGAAAGGCGCGCTTACCGGTGCCCGGTTCTTCTTCCATCAACTCGGTGCCGGTGATATCGCTGGGCATCAAATCGGGCGTGAACTGCACGCGCGAAAACGAGAGCGCGAGCGCTTGCGATACCGTCTGCACCAACAACGTTTTGGCGAGTCCGGGAACACCTACAAGTACCGCGTGTCCACCGGCGAGCAACGCGGCTACGAGATCGTCAACGATGTGCGCCTGTCCGACAATGCGTCGGGCGATCTGTTCGCGCAGCTGCGACCGTGCTTCCGATAAACGCACGAGCAGTGCCAGATCATCAGCACCGGGAGCCGACGCTGCAACGCCAGCCGAAGCCGCTGCGGAATTACTCGGAGAAGTCATGGACATTGATGGAAGCAAAGGCGTCGTACCGTCAAGGAAAGAGTGACGGTGACATCGTGAAACAACTTATGGACGTGGTGCGAAAGGCTGACGCAAGCTTTTCGACGGAGCATGCTCCGATATTACGGGCAATGCTTATTGCACGCTGAAATCAACGCGCTTTTCTACCGGATGGGAATCGCTGTGCAGCACAGCGACGAGCGTATACTGTCCCGCACTGGGGGGCGCCGGCCACTGCTCATCGTACGTGACAACATCGCGCGATTCGAGCAAGCGGTTTTTCATAAGCTGCGTGAACATGCGCCCATCACTCCACCGCCACACTTCGCGGCCGGTGACATCGAGTACCACAAAGTCGTGTGTCTGGCCCGACGGAAAGTTGAGTTCGACGCGCTTGCTGGTACCGTTTATCACACTCAACGCAAAGCGCACAGTGCGCGCACCCGGTGCAGCGTCAACTCGCACGGTAGCGGAGACCACTGTATCTGCCACCGCGGGGCGCGCGGCAACCAGGCTGTTCTGGTTTCTCGGCCCGCATGCAAAGATGAGGACGGCGGTAGCAATGAGTGGAACGGTGATGCGCGCGAGCATCGGGCTTCCGAATGAGTGTGTCAGAGCGCACAATGCGCTCCTTCAATGACTTGGACGTTTGGGCGTCACATTTCGCAACGCTTGAACGTTATCAACGCAGGGGTGAGGTATCAAGGCAACAGTTGCGAGCTAAGTATTGCACTGAGGCCAACTTCGCACAATAGCGGGTGATCAAATCGGCATTTGTTCGGGATGCGTCCAGTTGCTTGCGAAAAATTTCACAAGCTCCTAGTTTCACGGTCTCATGAGCGACGCCGACCGGCCGCCACAGCCCAAATCGCCAGACTCGGATGTCAGTCCGTGGGCTCTGGCCGGGCTCGGTGTTCAGTTCGCGGTGGCGCTTGTCCTTTTTGGCTTTCTCGGACAGTGGGTAGACGCGCGGCTGGGCTCGGCGCCTTTTGCTTTGCTGTTTGGAGTTCTTGCAGGAGCAGGTGGCACATTCGTTCTGAGCTATCGGCGCATCATCGCGCCCCGGACCCCTCGGCCACCGGCGGATCAGCCGCAGGACGACCGGCAGACGCGGGGGCCTCAGCCGTGAATGCTTCGGCTGGCATGCTGCGCTCGCTGTTGCTGTTTACCGTAGCGCAGCTGGTGCTGCTGATGGTTGTGGGGTTGGTGCTGACCAGGGTGTTTGCAGCTCCGGGTGACATGTCGGCCATCATGACGGCCGGCTGGGTGGCACTGGCAGTGCAGTGTCTGACGTTTGCCATCGTCCGCCTGGTAGGTCGCGAGCAGGTGATCGCCGCGTGGGGACTTGGTGTGCTTGTGCGGTTTGCCGTTGTTGCACTGTGGGCGTTTCTGCTGATTCCGGCGCTGGGACTGGCGCCAACGTCGGCGCTCATTTCGCTCGTCACGTTTTTCTTCGTCTCAACCGTTGTTGAGCCGCTCTTCCTGAACACTTGACCCCGATGTCCGGGATGCTTCGACGTCTAATTTTTTCGATGCTCTTCGTGGCGCCGCTTTCCTTGTCGGCGCAGCTTCAGCCGGCTTCAGCGGCTGAACCCAACGCATCGCACGTTATCGCCTCGGCGAATACTTCGGCCGTCAACTCTTTCTCCAGCGCGAGCAACGCCACGCAGCAGGTAGAAGGCACCGCGGCAGAAACCGAGCCCGAAGTGATGGAAGATTTCATCACACCGCACATCACCGACGCGAACTACCTCGAGCTTCCGTACTGGAAGCCGCCGTTCCACACCTTTGTGATGCTGCCACCGGGACCGGTGGTGGAGATCGCGGGCATCACGTTCGACTTCTCGCCCACCAAGCACGTGGTCATGATGCTGATCGCCGCGATTGCGGTGGCCATCATGCTCATTGTGGCGGCCAACGCGAGCCGCCGCGACCATGCCAAGGAAGGACGCAGCAAGGGCTTTGGCGGCGCGATGGAAGCACTGGCGCTGTATCTGCGCAATGAAGTGGTGCTGCCCAACGTGGGACCGCATGGCGAGAAGTACGTGCCGTTTGCACTCACGCTGTTCTTCTTCATTCTGTTCATGAATCTGCTCGGGATGATTCCCTTTGGCGCCACCGCCACCGGCAACATCTCGGTCACGGCAACGCTGGCCATCATCACGTTCATCATGGTGGAAGCGGCCGGCATGCGCGCGCAGGGCGCCGGCTACCTCAGCACGATGTTCTACTGGAATAACGATCTGCCGGTGCTCATGCGCCCGATCATGTTCCTGATCATGAGCCCCGTTGAAATGCTCGGCAAGCTCACGAAGCCGTTTGCACTGGCCATCCGTTTGTTCGCCAACATGACCGCCGGTCACATCGTACTGCTCGCGCTCATTGGCCTCGTGTTCTCATTCCAGAGCTGGCTGATCACGCCGGCGCCGTTGCTCATGGCGCTCGCGATCTCCGTGCTCGAACTGTTCGTGGCATTCCTGCAGGCGTTCATCTTCACGCTGCTGGCCAGCGTGTTTATTGGACAGATCCGCGAGGCGCACCACTAGTCAACACCACGCCGGAGCATCGCGCACGTGTGGCGCTGCTTCGACATCAGCTGGTCATGGTTTCACGTAGCACAACGATTTTGTAGCAATGCAGGACGGCTGATCCGGCGCTCCCCGATCTGCCGCAACGTACCCGGTCGAGCGATCGGGGAATGTCTACAGAGCGAATGCTCACCCGTAGACACCGTGCCTTGGCACGCGGAGCACGCACTTCCCACGCTTACGTTGAGAGTTTGTCATGATCGAAGTGATCGGACTGTTGCAGAACGCCATTACGCCCATTGTTCAGGATCCGCGCGGCATGGTGGCCATTGGTGCCGGCCTCGCCGCTGGTGGTGCCGTGATCGGCGCCGGTATGGGCATTGGTCGCATCGGTGGTTCTGCTGTTGAAGGCATGGCGCGTCAGCCGGAAGCGGCTGGTCGTATTCAGACGGCCGCGCTCATTCTGGCCGCCCTCATTGAAGGCGCCGCGCTGTTCGGCGTCGTGATTGGATTCCAGCTTCAGGGCAAGATCACGCTCTAAGGCTGCGAAAAGTCTTCCGGTGCCGAGGGCGCACACCGCGTCCTCGGCCCGTGTTTCTTTCTTAACCTACGGATTCACTTCCATGCGTTCTGGTCATTCGCGGGCTGCCGCGCGTTCCGCTGCACTGCTTGGCTTGATGTCGTTTATTCCCACAGCAACTGCGTTTGCCGCTCCTGAAGGTGCGGAAGGCTCGACAAACCTGCTCGCGCCCAACGCCGGCCTGATGGTGTGGACGCTCGTCGTCTTCATCGGCCTCATGTGGGTGCTCAAGCGCTTTGCCTTCAAGCCGCTGTTCGCGGCCGTTGAAGAGCGCGAGCGTGCACTCGCCGAAGCAATTGACGGCGCACGTCGTGATCGCGAGGCTTCGGCGTCGTTGCTCGCCGAACAGAAGTCGCAGCTTGATGCCGCGCGCGGCGAAGCGCAGCAGATCATTGCTGACGGTCGCTCGGTGGCCGAAAAGATGCGCACTGAAATGCTCGACGAAACGCGCAAGCAGCAGAGCGAGATGATGGAACAGGCGCGTCGCGACATTGAAGGCGAGACCGCCAAGGCCATTGCCGACCTGCGTCGCGAAGCTGTGGACCTGGCCATTGCCGGTGCCAGCAAGGTGATTGAGCAGAACCTCGACAGTGCCGGTAACCGTCGCATTGTTGACCAGTTCCTCGCGTCGCTCGACGCGCCGAAAGGCCGCGCATGAGCGTGCAGGGCTCAACCACCGGGCGCAACTACGCCGAAGCCCTGCTCACACTCGCCAAAAAAGCGGGTGATGCCGAAGGGTGGGGCACTCTTGTTCGTCAGATCGGCGATGCCATCGAGTCTGACGCAACGCTGCGTCAGTTTCTCGAGTCACCGCGCATTTCGTCGGCCGCCAAGATGGGCGTGCTCGATAAAGCGCTCGGCGATCGCGTACCGCACATGATGCTGCGCTGGTTGCAGGCTGTTTCGCGCAACCGTCGTCTCATGATGTTGCCCACCATCGCCACCGAATACGACACGTTGCTCGACGAAGGCGCCAACCGTGTGCACGCGCGTCTCACGTTTGCGCAGGCGCCCGGCGACAATGATGCCAACGATATTGCGGCGCGTCTGTCCAAGGTGCTGGGAAAAACGGTTGTGCCGCACGTGTCAATCGATCCGGCCGTCATGGGCGGAGTTGTGGTGCGCGTTGGTGATACGATCATGGATGGTTCGGTGCGTCGCCGGTTGCAGGTGATGCGTCGTCGCATGGTTGGTGTGGCGGGGCGCTAAGGCGCTCCCGCTGCTGGCCTGTTGAACGTGCGGCATAAGCGGGCACTGCCGTAACAGAGCCATCACGTCACAAGACCAGCAGTGAAAACGCGGGCGTAGTCGCAATGTGCGACTGCGCCCGTCATCTTTGATGCATGACACGCTCTCAACTGCACGTATCGCGCGCAATGGTCTCACGTGGGCTGCGGGTCGGTGTCGCGCTCCTGGCCCTGCTGGTGTCGTCGTGCTCACGCTCGACACAATCTGCGGCCGGTACGGCGCCCGCCTCGGAACCCGCGCTCATTCCCTCTGGTGTGCTGCCCAATCAGGGGCCGGATGCTCCCGCGATTCAGCTCGCGCCAGCCTCTACACCATCAAGCGGCGATACGGCTGACTACTGGCAGCAGCGCGCCGACTATTCGATCATTGCGTCGCTGAACGACACCACCGGCGTGTTGTCGGCCAACGGTACGCTCACCTACACCAACAACAGCCCCGATACGCTGCGCGAGCTGTGGGTGCATCAGCATCTCAACGCGTTCCGTCCAGGGTCCCGCTGGAGCGCCACAGATGCCCGTGAGGGGCGCAATCGCTATCAGGACATGCAGGAGCCTGATTACGCGTATGAGCGCTTTACACGCCCGCCTGCGGTTAACGGACGGGCGCTGCGCGTGAGCTATCCGATTGCACCTGACAGCACCGTGGTGCACCTGGCGCTGCCCGCACCGCTGGCGCCCGGCGCCACGGTAAACGTGGACTTCGCGTGGATGGCCCGCACCAGCACGCTGGCCCGCCGGCAGGGACGCCGCGCCCGCAGTGTGGACTTTGCGCAGTGGTATCCGCGTGTCGCCGTCTACGACCGCCAGGGGTGGAAGCCCAACGCGCTGGTGCCGGCCGGTGAGTTCTATGGCGAGTACGGCACGTTTGATGTGACGATGATTGTGGCCGATGATCAGGTGATTGGTGCCACCGGTGTGCCGGTGAACGGCGATCCCGGCTGGGCACGCGTGGCGGCACCGGGCTACACGCCCGTGCTGCGCGCCAACGCCTACGACAACGTGCCCGAAGGTCCAATGGTCAAGTTGTCAGCCGGCCAGCGCAGCGTGCGGTTCTACGCGCGCGATGTGCATCACTTTGCGTGGAGTGCGTCGCCCGGTTTTCGCTATGAGGGCGGACAGTATGTACGGTCGGTGGCGCCGGGCGCCTATCGTTTTCCCGTGTGGGATACCG
Organism: Gemmatimonas sp.; assembly: GCA_011390805.1. Classification (GTDB taxonomy): domain Bacteria; phylum Gemmatimonadota; class Gemmatimonadetes; order Gemmatimonadales; family Gemmatimonadaceae; genus JAABRT01. The sequence continues at coordinate 9,179 of JAABRT010000064.1, forward strand.
TGAGCGTGCACGTGCTGTACCGCGGTGACGCCGAGTCCGATTGTGAACTGACGCTCACCGGCACAAACAATGCGGCGCGCCAACGCGCCCTGCAGAGCTGCATCGCCACGTCCCGCACACAATGGGAAGACGGGAAAGCCTTGCAAATGGGACTCACCGCCCAGCGCTGGCTGGAAGACGTCTTCGGTGCGTATCCGTATCCGCAGGTCACGATCCTCAAGCGCATTGATGGTGGCGGTACCGAGTTTCCCATGATGATGCAGAACGGCAGTGCCAATCAGGGGCTGATCACGCACGAAGGCGGCCACATTTACGCGCATGGTGCACTGGGCAACAACGAGTGGCAGTCGGGGTGGATGGACGAAGGGCTCACATCGTACCAGACGGCGCTGCAAAGTGGCAATACACGTCCGGTGGTGAGTGCGGCGCGGTTTGAACTCAGCCCCTCCGACCCGTCCACCATAGCCGATGCGTCGCTGGCGGCGCGCGCGCTCGCTCTGCGCAACGCTGCTGAAGCCCGCAACGCCGCCGTGTTGAGCGGTCGCGCTGAGCCGATTGGTACACGCGCTGATCTGTTTCGCGATTTCAGCACCTACAACAACATGGTGTACGGTCGTGCGTCGGCGATGTTCGAAGCATTGCACGGCGTAATCGGCGACCGCGCATTTCGCGCTTTCCTGCGGGACTACTACGCTCGCTGGGCGTTCCGTCATGTCGACCGCTGGGCGCTGCAGCTCAGTGCGCAGCGTGTGTACGGTCGGCCGCTTGACTGGTTTTTTGACCAGTGGATCAATCGTACCGGCGTGGTGGATTACGAGGCGCGTGTTACCCAGTTTCGCGAGTCGGCCATTGGCTGGCTCATCGAAATCACGCTCATCCGCCGCGGCGACTACAGGCACCCGATGCCGGTGGGGATTTACGACGGCAGTGGTTGGCACCTCACACGCGGCGACCCGGCAAAGGATACCGTTGTTTTTACCATCGACTCTTCAACGCGCCCGTTATCGGTATGGCTCGATCCGTTTGGAGCGACCGATGTTGTCTCGCCGGGCCGCATCCCGATCCCCTGACGTGAGCAGCTCAATTACGATGCCGTGCATCTGACCTGATGCACGGTTCAGTCGTCCGGTCCATGTACAACAGCTGCACCGTCTTTCCCTCCACGCTTTACCCCACATTCCATGAGCGGACGCGTTGATACGCGCTATGTCGAAAAGCCCTGGGGCCACGAACTCATCTGGGCACACACCGATCGCTACGTCGGCAAGGTGTTGCACATCAAAGCCGGACAGGCACTCAGTGTGCAGTATCACGAGCGCAAGGACGAAACCGTGCACCTGCTCTCCGGAGAGATGAAATACTGGGTGCAGTTACCGGGCGATACCGAGTTGCGAGATCAGCGTCTCACCACCGGTCAGTCGTTCCGCATCACACCCGGCACCATTCACTACATGGAAGCCATCACCGATTGCGACGTGCTCGAGGCATCCACGCCGGAGCTCGATGACGTGGTGCGCCTGAAAGACCGCTACGGTCGTGAGGGAACGAGCGCTCCATAACCGCCGGTTGCCGGCAAAAGCGGCGGCGGGCACCCGCGGTTGGTTGCCCTGCCCGCTCCGGAGCGAGAGATTGCGGGGAATCTATTCCTTTGCGGGCGCCGCAGCACGCGCTCCGAACCCGCCGCTCCAGAGTTCATTGCGATGAAGGTTGTCATCCCGCTTGCCGGTAAAGGGACGCGTCTGCGTCCGCACACCCACATCACGCCCAAGCCCATGCTCAAGGTCGCTGGCCGACCGGTCATGGATTACGTCATGGACGACGTCAAAGCGCTCGGCAATGTCGAGCAGGTTGTCTACATCACGGGGCACCTCAAGGAAAAAGTCGAGTCATACGCGACCGGTGCGTACGGTCTGCCCAGTGTGTTTGTGGAGCAGAAGGTGCAGGACGGAACGGCCGGCGCCGTCAGTCTCGCGCGCGAGTACATTGACCAGCCGCTGCTCATCATTTTTGTAGACACGATTTTCGACGCTGACCTTTCCATCGTGAATACCACCGATGCCGACGGCATCATGTGGACCAAGGAAGTCGAAGACTATCAGCGCTTTGGTGTGGTCGTGACCGATGAAAACGATCACATGACGCGCATCGTGGAGAAGCCCAAGGAGCCGATCTCCAAGCGTGCCAACATCGGGCTGTACTACATCCGCAACTGGAAGCTGTTGTTCGAAGGCATTGAGCACACACTCAAGCAGCCGGCCAACAAAGGCGAGTGGTATCTCACCGACGCGTTCCAGTACATGATCGACCACGGTGCGAAAATCAAAGTCGTGGATGTCGCGGGCTGGTACGACGCAGGGCAGGTGGAGACCTATCTCGATACCAACCGCGAGATGTTGCTCAAGGGACGCGCGCGCAAGCCGGCACAGCTCGGAGAAGGCGCATCAATTGTCGAACCCGTCTACATCGAAGACGGCGCCAGCATTGAACACGCGACCGTCGGCCCGAATGTCTCGGTGCTGGCCGGAACGCGTATTTCGCACGCCCAGGTGTCGGACAGCATCATCGGTGGCAACAGCACCATTGCGCACGCCACAATCACCCATTCGCTGGTGGGAGATCGTGTGCATCTGGAGCATGTGCATGGCACCGTGTCCGTGGGTGACGATGGCGTAGTGCGCGGCAGTGTGGCGCTGTGAGTGAGCGGACTGTCCTTTCCCACAGCGAATAATTCGTGCAACTGACGTCTCTCGATTGGGCGATTGTCGCGATCTCGCTGCTGGTTTGCTTCGCGCCCGCCGCCTACATGGCGCGGCGCGCCGGTCGCAGCAGCGCCGAGTTTTTTGGTTCAGGACGATCGGCTCCGTGGTGGCTGGTGGGCGTGTCAATGGTGGCCACCACCTTCAGTACTGACACGCCAAACCTCGTCACAGATCTTGTACGAACGGGCGGTGTGGCCAACAACTGGGCGTGGTGGTCGTTTTTGCTCACGGGCATGGCCACCGTGTTTTTCTACGCGCGGCTGTGGCGACGTTCCGGAGTGCTCACGGACCTCGAGTTCTATGAGGTCCGCTATTCCGGCACACCGGCGCGCGCGGTGCGTGCCTTTCGCGCCGTGTATCTGGGATTGTTTTTCAATTGCGTGATCATGGCCACCGTGAACCTCGCAGCGGTGAAGATTGCCAATGTGCTGCTGGGCTGGCCCATGGGTCAGACGCTGCTCGTGTGCGCGGCCATCAACATTGTATTTGCCGCCACGAGTGGTTTGTGGGGCGTGATGGTCACTGACTTTGTGCAGTTCGGCATTGCCATGACCGGTTCCATCGCGGCCGCGGTGTACGCATTGCGCCAACCGCAGGTGGGTGGCCTGAGTGGACTCGTGGAGAAGCTTGATCCATCGGTGCTGTCACTCGTACCCGACTTCAGCGACTGGAATCTCGCCCTCACCGTCATGATCATTCCGCTCACGGTGCAGTGGTGGTCGGTGTGGTATCCCGGCGCTGAACCGGGCGGTGGAAGCTATGTCGCGCAGCGCATGCTGGCCGCACGTTCGGAGCGTGATGCACTGGGCGGCACGCTGTTGTTCAACGTGGCGCATTACGCCTTGCGTTCGTGGCCGTGGATTCTTGTAGCGCTCGCGTCGCTGCTGGTGTATCCCACCGTGGCCGACATCGGCACGGCACTGCCGCACGTTGATCCGCGTCTCATCGGCAACGACATGGCGTACCCGGCCATGCTGCGCTTTCTGCCTGCCGGCTTGCTGGGGCTCATGGTAGCCGGACTGTTGAGCGCGTATGTGTCTACCATTTCCACACATCTGAACTGGGGCACCTCGTATCTGGTGCACGATGTGTATCGTCGTTTCTTTCGCGCCGATGCCAGCGAGAAACACTACGTCGCCATGGCGCGCTGGTGCACCGCGCTGCTCATGATTGTGGCCGCGCTGCTCACGTACGTACTGGAAACGGCAAAGCAGAGCTTTGATCTGCTGCTCGCGATTGGTGCGGGAACCGGGTTGCTCTATCTGCTGCGCTGGTTCTGGTGGCGCATTAATGCGTGGAGCGAAATCGCCGCGATGGCCAGCTCATTTGTGATTGCCGTGAGTCTCGCGATCGCGCAAAAAAACGGCGCGGACATTCCGTCCTCCATCGCGCTGATCGTTTCGGTGTTGCTGACATCGATTGTCTGGTTAACCGTTGCCTGGTTCGGACCGCGCACCGATCACGCCACGCTGGTAGCGTTCTACAAGCTGGTGCGACCATCGGGACCCGGCTGGGCAGACATTCGCCGCGAAAGCGGAGTGGCCGCGGCGCCCGATTCCCTGCCTCAGGCGCTGCTGGCGTGGATGCTTGGTCTGGGCTTCGTGTACGGCGCACTGTTTGGCGTGGGTTCGTTCCTGTTCGGGCAGAGCATTGCCGCAGCCGCCTGGGCAACGTTGGCCGTGTTGTGTGGACTCGCATTGCTGCGTGTGGTACCGCGACTGTGGTCGGGTGCTCCGACGTCGTGACATCCACGCGCGACGTCGTGAGTGACGCTGACTTTCGAAGCGCTCTGCTGGCTGAGGGTTTGCCTCCCGACGCAGTCGCGCGCTATGCCACACAGCATGAAGCCGCCAACCGTGCGCTTGATGCTGATGGTGTGCCGCGTGAGCTGCGCCGCCGCTGGGTGGTGCCCGGTCGCATTGAAGTGCTTGGCAAACACACCGATTACGCCGGTGGTCGCGCCCTGTTGTGCGCGGTGGAGCGCGGGTTGGTGATCGTGGCGGCGCCGCGTGACGATCGCAAACTGCTGGTGCTCGACGCCGTCAGGCAGGGACGCGTGGAAATCGATCTGGCGACGGCCGCCACTGTGCGCAGTGCGCGCGGTTGGCCGCTTTATCCGCACACCGTGGCGCGTCGCATGGTGCGCAACTTTGGTGAAGCGGTTGGTGGAGCACACATCGCGATGGCCAGCGGCTTGCCGTCGGCGGCTGGCATGTCGAGTTCGAGTGCGCTCACGGTTGGTTTGGCGCTTGCCCTGGCCGAATGCGGAGGGCTGGCGGCCACCGAAGCATGGCAGCAGGCACTGCCAACCAGACTCGAACTGGCGGGCTATCTCGGCGCACTCGAAAACGGTTTTCGCTACGGTGCGCTCGACGGTGATTCGGGTGTTGGCACGATGGGCGGCGCGCAGGACCATACGGCGATTCTCTGCAGTGCGGCCAAAAAGCTGGGCATGTTTGCCTGGGCGCCGGCGCGATTCGAACGATGGATTGCGTGGCCTGATGATTACATCTTCGCCATTGCGGTGAGCGGTGTGGTGGCATCCAAGGCAGGCGCGGTACGCGGACAGTACAACCGGACCGCGCGCACCGTTGCACATCTGCTGCGCACATGGAATCTCAGCACACAACGCCGCGACGCCACACTTGGTGAAGCGTTGCGCAGTTCTCCCAATGCGTTTCAGCGTTTGCGCGAACTCGCACAGCACGATGCAACCGCCGAGTTTCCCGCCGAGCATCTGCAGGCCCGCTTGGTGCAGTTTCGCGATGAGTCAGACGTCCTCGTGCCGCAGGCGGCAAACGCACTCTCGGCGGGTGATTTGCAGACCTTCGGGCGTCTGGTGGAGTTTTCGCAACATGGTGCCGAACGGGCGCTGGAGAATCAGGTCCCCGAAACACGCATGCTCGCGCGCGCGGCCATGCAGGAAGGTGCAGTAGCGGCTTCGGCGTTTGGCGCAGGGTACGGAGGCAGCGTGTGGGCCATGATCGCCCGCAACGACGCTGACGCTTTTTTGTCGCGTTGGCGTGCTGCCTACATCTCGGCGTCGCCGGCAATCGCGGCCCGATCGTCGTGGTTCTGCACACCGCCGGCGCCACCTGCCATGGAGATTGATCTGCGTTAGGCGAGCGGCGTTACGAGCCATGCAGATTGATCTGCGCTAGGCGGCCAGCGCCACCAGAATCGACAGCGCGCGGGACAGTCCGCGTGGCCCGTCTGTATTTTCGTACCACTCATCGGCGGTGTGCGCACCACCACCGCGTCCGCCGGCACCGATCGTGATGGCGGGAATGCCACGTGATAGCGGAATGTTCGCGTCGGTACTGGCAATCGCGCCCATCGGTTCACGTCCGCAGGATCGTGTGGCAGCCATGGCCAGTGCGACCACCGGATGATCTTCATCAAGATGGCCGGCCGGTCGTTCACCAATCAGCTGTACATCCGACGTCAACGTATCAGCGTGCCGCCCGCGATTTTCATCAGCGGTGGCCTGTTGCACGAGCCGCCGCAGTTGTACGTCAACGCGGCGCAACGACGCCTCATCGGAGGCGCGAACATCCACTTCAATCCACGACGCCGCAGGAATGGCCGTGAGTGATTCGCCGCCGCCAATGCGCGCCACCGAAACCGCCACGCGTCCCCGGAACTCCGTTGGCAGCGACGACAGCCAGTGGGTGGTGCGACCAGCGGCATGAATGGCGTTGGGTCGGCCGAAATCGGCCCAGGAGTGTCCACCGGGTCCGCTGAAGGTGATGCGGAAACGGCGAGAGCCCAGTGCGTGATGCACGATGCGTTCATCGCCGGGGCCGTCCAGTGCGACAACGGCGTACGGCGCCACGCCATGCGTGCCCAGATCGTCAAAATAGGCGCGCGCACCGCGCAGGTTGCCCAGCCCTTCTTCGCCTACGGTAGCCACGAATTCGACTGGACGGCCGAGCGGTATAGCATCGCCATCGAGCCCGGGAACGCCAAGCGCGTCGGCCAAGGCGAGCATGCCCCCCAGTCCTCGCGCATTGTCACCGATGCCCGGGCAGGTCACGCGCGCACCCTCGCGCCGGAGAATGAGTGGGGTGCCCACCGCAAAGACGGTATCGAGATGCGCCATGCACACCACGGGTGACGCGTCGTTCGTATACGAAGGGCGTCGTGCAATAACGTTTCCCGCCGCATCGCTGCGCACCGAGGCAAATCCGCGTAGCCGGAAGGCGTCGGCCACGAGCGCTGCGCGACCAGCCTCGCTGCCCGTGGGAGCCGCCAACTGGGCCAGTCTGAGTTGCGTATCGAGCGTCGCCGTGTCCCGGGCCGCAAGCACCGCGTGCAACGGATGCAACTGGTCGCTCAGCGAGCGGAGATGGCGTTCGGCGCGGGCCAGCGATGATGGTACCGGTCGAAGAATCGTCATCGCTGCACGCTGCGTCGCTACGCACACAATCGCAAGTCGCGCGGCACGACTGGAAAAAACGTCAGTGTCGTGTCACTGTTGGTGAGGTCCAGGCCGCACTGCCACCGTGTTCGGACGTGTCGTCCGCCGGTGAATGGCGATTTCCGGTTGTTATGTCGAGCCTTCGTGTCCGTCTGCTGCTGCTGGTCGCGGTGGTGCTCGTGCCGTCGCTGTTGTTGCTGCTCGGGCTCGTCATCCGCGAGCGTCAGGTGCGCATGGACGTCGTGCGCACCGTCGCGTTGCGTCGTGTTGATGAAGGGCTGCTCATGCAGCAGGAAGAGCTCAATGACGGGTTGCGCATTCTGGAAGGGCTGGTAAAGCTCGCACAGATTCGCGATGGCGATGCCGCCGCGTGTCAGCGCGCGCTGGTGACGCTGAGCACCATGATTGAAGAAGGCTGGTCGCTCGCCAGAACCCGCGAAGACGGAACGCAGGATTGTGCCACGCGCAATACCGGCTCGCTGCCCCGTAATGTGGCCGACAATCCGCAGTTCCTCACACTGCGCGAAACCAACGCACCGTCAATCGGTCCATTGATTCGTAGCGCTGACACGCAGGAACTGCTGCAACCGGTGAACGTGCCGATTCAATCGGAATCCGGACGGTTCATTGGCGCCCTGTCGGCCGGCTTGCGCATGCGCTGGTTTGACCGATTGGTGACGTCGCTCTCGGTCACCGAGGGGGCGGTGGTGTCGCTCTCCACAACCGGTGGCATTCTGCTGCGCCGCGTGCCCGCCGACCCAACCAATAAGGGTGCACATCCTGATTCGCCGATCTCGCTGGCCATGCGTACCGTGGAACGTGATGTCATTGAAGCTGAAGGCATCGATGGTGTACGGCGTGTGTGGGCGTTCAGTCGGCTCGAAACCACCGACAGTGAACCGGTGTGGCTGACGGTCGGGCTGCCGGCCGATGTGGAGTACAAGGGTGTGAACGAAGAGCTGCGCAACGTGCTGCTGTTGCTCTTCGCGTGGTTGCTGGTGGTAGCGGGCCTCGCCTGGTGGGCCACAGACCGCTTTGTGCTGCGCGACGTTCGCACGCTGCTGCAGGCTACCGAGAAGCTGGGTACGGGTGATCTCACCGTGCGTACCGGGAACCAGGCGCGCTCGCGGGAAATGGCGCGTCTGTCTGCCAGCTTTGATGAGATGGCGTCTCGTCTGCAGGAGCGCCAGACACGGGAGGCGCAGGCGCAGAAACTCGAAAGCATCGGACAGCTGGCTGGCGGTGTGGCGCACGATTTCAACAACCTGCTCACCGCCATCATCGGTAACGCCGAGCTGGCGCGCGATACGCTGCCGCCTTCGTCACCGGCTCGGCGTGAGCTCGACGCGGCGCTCGATGCAGCCGATCGATCAACGGCGCTGACACGACAGCTGTTGGCGTTTGCGCGGCACACCGAGCTCGCGCCGCGCGTCGTGAGCATGGATACGTTGTTACGTGATGTGAGCGCCTTGCTGCGCCGGCTCATCGGGGAGCACATCACGTTGAACGTTGATGTGTCGCAGGCGCTGCGTCCGGTAAAGATTGACGCGACGTCGGTGGAGCAGGCGATTGTGAACCTGGTGGTGAACGCCCGCGATGCGATGCCATCGGGCGGACAGGTGGTGATTACCGCCAGGAATATTCTGGTGGTCCACGGCGACAACGATCACGCGCACGGCGTGCCGGTGGGTGAGTGGGTTGTGGTGAGCGTGCGTGACACCGGTACCGGCATGCATCCCGATGTGCTTGACCGCGCGTTTGAACCGTTCTTCACCACCAAGCCTGTTGGCAAAGGCACCGGGCTTGGACTGGCCATGGTCTACGGCACCGTTGCGCAGCACAACGGACATTTGTGGGTGGAAAGCGCGCCGGGGCACGGCACCACCGTGCGGTTGTTCCTGCCACCGGCGGCCGAAGGGGCGAGCCTCGATGTGGCGCCCGACGCAGCCACACACACGGCCGCAGTGGTCGGGCGAACCGTATTGCTGGTGGAGGATGAGCGGGCCGTACGCACACTGGTGGCGCGTGTGCTTGGAGCCAACGGCTTTGAGGTGATCCAGGCCGAAAACGGTGAGGAGGCGTTGACCCGATGCGATGACGCCCTGCTCACGCGCATTGATCTTGTGGTAACCGATGTCGTGATGCCCAAACTGAGCGGTCCCGACATGGTACATGCGTTACGCCGCCGGCGCGCCGACTTGCCCGTGCTCTTCGTCTCGGGGTACCGCGAAAATCACGAGCTCGACGCCGTGATCGAGTCGGAGAACACGGGCTTTTTGCCCAAGCCGTTCACGCCCGGCGTCCTGCTTAAAGCGGTGCATGAACGGCTCGACGACGGCAACACGGCGGTGCGTTAACGACCGCCTGCTTTTGTGCCATTCGGACCAATCGTACGTTCGAACAACTCAAAAATGCGGCGGTATTCGTCGGTCCAGGAGTCGGGCCGCTCGAAGCCGTGATTTTCCACGGGATACACAGCCATCTCCCAGTCGGTCTTGCCCAGCTCGATCAGACGCTGTGACAAACGCACCACATCCTGAAAGTGCACGTTGGTATCCACCATGCCGTGCGCAATCAGCAGCGGATCTTCCAATCCCTCGGCGAAAAAGATCGGTGACGAGCGGCGATACGACAGTGTGTCGTCCTGCGGCAGATTGAGAATGCGACCGGTATAGCCGTGGTTGTAGTGCGCCCAGTCGGTGACGGAACGCAGTGCCGCACCGGCACCGAAATCCTTCGGTGCATTGAACAGCGCCATGAGCGTGATAAAGCCGCCGTAACTGCCGCCGTAAATGCCGATGCGTTCGGGATTGATATTGTGTTCGCGCTGCAGCCAGCGGGAGCCGTCCACATGATCCTGCAGATCACGCCCTCCCATGTGCCGGTAAATCGCCGTGCGCCAGTCACGCCCGTAGCCGGCCGACGCGCGATAGTCGATGTCGAGCACCACATAGCCTTTGCTCGCCAGCAGGTGATGGAACATGTATTCGCGCGAATACGTGGACCAATATTCGTGCACATTGTGCAGATAACCGGCACCATGCACAAAAATCACTGCGGCACCGTTACGCGTGGCGCCCACTTCTTCGGGCGTGTAGATGCGTGCCGGTACGGCGACTCCATCGCTGGCCGGAATGTTCACGATGCGCGGGGCGAGCCACGTTGCGTTGCGAAATGCAGCACTGGTTGACTGGGTAAGCTGTGTGCGACGCGAACCATCGGTACGCTGCACAAACAGCTCGGGCGGTGTGTTGGACGACGAGTACACGGAAGCCATCCGGGTACCGTCGGGGCTCACGACCACGTTGTGCGAGCCCTTCTGCGACGTGAGGCGCTCGCGTGTGCCGCCGGCCACGGGCATGCGCCAGAACTCGCGCACATACGGCGACGTTTCGCTGGTGTGCAACCAGAACGAACGGCGATCCGGGGAGATTTCGGCCGACAATACTTCCCAGTCGCCACTGGTGAGTGCAGTGCGCGCACTGCCGTCGGGCTGTGCCGCGTAGATGTGTGCGTATCCGCTGGCCTCCGAGACAAACCACGCGCGACCGTCGGGCAGCCAACCCGAGCAGTTGAAGCACGGCCCGTTCACCCACGCGCTGTCCCGCAGGGCGTCGGTGATGACCGCTGCACCTTCATCATCGGGTACAGCCACGATGTAGCGCGACTTGAAATCGCTGGTTGTAGCAAAGAGCAACGCCATGGTGCCATCGGCACGCCACTCCGACAGCTGAATCGATGCGGCACGCGCTGTGGTATCGCCGTTGATCACACCGATGGGGGAGAGCACACCCGTGTTCAAATCAGCACGCCATGCACGCACACGCGCCTGCGCTTCGCCCACCTTCGAGCGCGTCGGAATCATTTCCGAGTAACCGTTGGCGGTGATGTAGTTGGGTACATCGGCCGTGCGCGCACCCGTACCGGACGCCGCGGTAATCACAATCGCCGACTGCATGCGGGGCGATACACTCACGTTCACCACACGCTCACCTGAGGGAGCGTAAATCGGCTGCAGCCGGCGCATTGCCGCCGAATCACGCTCCAGGCGCCGCAGCGAATCATCGCGTGCCCGGTCACGGATCACGGCCAGCAGATCGAGCTGATCCTGCACCAAGGCGCCGCGCTGTCCCTTTGCGCGCGACGTGTCAGGCGCAGGGC
>JAABRT010000065.1 GCA_011390805.1 Gemmatimonas sp.
GCCGGTACTCACCTGGCTTTTGCGCATGCGCGAACGCTCCGCTTCCAACTCGGACAACCGCAAGTCGAGCAGACGCGAACGCAAGACTTCCATGGCTTTCATCTTGTTCTGCAGCTGCGACTTCTGATCCTGCTGACTCACCACAATGCCCGACGGAATGTGTGTGATGCGAACCGCCGAGTCTGTGGTGTTCACACTCTGTCCACCGGGTCCCGACGAACGGAACACATCAATGCGCAGATCCTTGTCTTCAATGCGCACGTCGACTTCTTCAGCTTCAGGTAACACCGCGACGGTAGCGGCCGAGGTGTGAATGCGCCCCTGATTTTCAGTGGCCGGAACGCGTTGCACACGATGCACCCCCGATTCCCAGCGCAGCACACCGAAGGCGCCGTCACCGATCACCTTGAACACCGATTCCTTGATGCCACCCATGGTGCCATCCGACCAGCTCATCGGTTCAATGCGCCATCCGCGCCGTTCGATGTAGCGCGTGTACATGCGATGCAAATCACCGGCAAACAGTCCCGCTTCGTCACCGCCCGTACCGGCGCGGATTTCCACAATGGCCGGCCGGTCGTCGAGTGGATCACGCGGGATAAGCAACGGCAGCAGCGCACGCTCCATGGCGGCCTGCTGCGTTTCCAGCCGTTCAACTTCGGCGCTCGCCTCGGCGGCAAACTCGGCGTCGTCGCTGTCTGCCAGCTCACGTGCACCTTCGAGCTCCTGTGCAACCCGTTCGAGCTCGTGGGCGAGCTCCACCACTTCGGCGAGCCGACGATGCTCTCGGCCGAGTTCGGCAAAGCGCGACGCATTGGTGGTGACCGCCGGGTCGGCCAGCTGGCTTTCTACTTCAGCGGCGCGCGCGAGCGCATCGCTCAAACGATCCTGCAGAGCCGACAGTTGCACAGAGTGTGATGGATTGACTGGAGAATGAGATCGGGAGCGCGCACGCGCGTAAGCGTCCGGCGGCGTGCCGCTGTGATTCTGGTCACGGCGACAGGCCCCACCTCTCGGCTAGGCTTCGAGGTGATCGCCGTGTGTTGAATTCGTAAGGTAGCGTTATCGGCCGCCGCGCTCAAAGGTCCGGACGCACACACCGGCGCAACCGAACATCCGCTGCCGCCTCATTTGTCGGCTGCCCCTCATTGCTTAGACGGTGCAACTGTTGCATCGTCTGGAGACGCGTACATGTCATTTGCTTCATCCGCCGCGCACGTCCCCCTCCGCTTTGCCGCCCCGTCCATGAGCGTATCTCTCGATCGCATCGCCGACTTCCTGGGCACCGTCCCGCTCTTTCGCGAACTCGAGCGCGCGTCACTGCGCTCGTTCGCTGAAATCACGCGCGAACACAAGTATGGCAAGGGCACGGTGATTGTGAGCGAAGGGGACCCCGGCGACGCGCTGTACGTGGTGCGAACCGGTGAGGTGAAAGTGGTGCTGGTGGCGGAAGACGGTCGAGAGGTGATTCTGGGCGTGCTCGGTGTGGGTGACCACTTTGGAGAGCTGTCGCTGATTGATGGACGTCCCCGTTCGGCACATGTGATTGCCACCGCCACATCGAGCCTGCTGGTGCTGCGCCGCGCCGACTTCCGTCGTCAGGTGGAGCAGCAGCCGCAGGTTGGCTGGGCGCTGCTCATGGAGCTCTCACGCCGGCTCCGACAGGCTGACGGCACGATCGGTTCGCTCGTGTTGCTCGACGTGCCGGGGCGTGTAGCCCGGGTGCTGCTCGAGAATGCAACGCCCGGTGAGCCGGCCACCTTGATCAAGCCGATGACGCATCAGGTCATGGCGCAAATGATCGGCGCAAGCCGTGAGACGGTATCGCGTGCCATGTCCGAGTTTCAGGAGAAGAACTGGATTTCGGTCGCCCGCCGTCAGGTCACGATCGTTGATCGTGTCGCGCTCGAAGCGCGCGCGCGTCCGGCGATTTAATAGCACTCGATGGACGCGTCAGGACCGTCTACCGGTCATCACAACTCAGGAGCGCGGTTCCGCCTGCGATGCTGGGGCGCACGTGGCAGCATACCCAGTCCCGGCCCCAAGACCATCCGCTACGGTGGACACACGACGTGTGTAGAAGTGCGCACGCACGATGATGACCTGATCGTGCTGGACGCCGGCACCGGCTTGCGCGCGCTGGGGCAGAGCCTGGGTACGCCGGTAACGCCGGTACGGCCCGCAGCGCCGGTACAGCGGTCGGCTGTCGATGCGAATGATGCAGGCGTGTCGGCTGTGCCAGTCACCGGCGAAGCGCCTCACCACGACCAACAGACTCCCCCCCCCGCACATCTGTTTCTCACGCATCATCACAGCGACCATGTGATCGGGCTGCCGCACTTTGCGCCGCTGTTTGATCAGCAGAGCGTGCTGTATCTCACCGGCGGCGCCGCTGATGTCAGCGAGACACGCGCGGTGCTTGACACGCTGCTGTCGCCGCCCCTCTTCCCCCCGCTGCCGGCGCTCTCTGAACGGCTGGTGCTTTCGGCGTTCAGCAACGGTTCGCCGGTTGAGGTGGGCGCGCGCTACACGGTGCATCGGTTTCCGGCACGCCATCCCGGCGGCGCGGCGATCTTCAGGCTCGACGACAGCAAAGGGCCGGCCATCGGCTTTGCCCCCGACAACGAGCTGTCCTACGCCGACCGCGACCCCGATGTCGTCGCGTGGCGTCGCGGATTAACGCTGGCACTGCACGGTGTGCCGATCCTGTTGCACGACGCGATGTATACCGACAGTGAACTCACGGCGCATCGCGGTTGGGGACACAGCTCGGCACTCGAAGCAACACGGTTTGCCATGGAATGCGTGGCCGGCATGCTGGTGCTGTTTCATCATCACCCCGATCGCAGTGACGACGCGATCGACGCCATCGTGCAGGAGTGTCGTCAGCTGGTCTCGCTCTCCGGCAGTTCGCTGCGTGTACTTGCGGCCTGGGAAGGGCTCACACTGACCGTGTAGCGGCGCGGCGATGCAGTTGCTGCGTGTGGCGGCGCGTTGCTCTGCGGTTTGCGGCGCGGAACTGCTGTTGACAGCGCGTTACTGCGCGGTTGATACCATGGCCTGTCCTCGGGAAAGATCGGCCAGCCGGGCGCGCAACTCCTCCTCCCTGTCGCGCGGCACGCGCACACGGTATGTGACCTGCTCCGCGTAGCGCTGCTCATCGCATACCACTTCGAGTGCGGTGAACAACAGCTGCAAGGGCGTGATCAGATCGTAGTGCACCACAATGCACAGCTCCACCTCATCTACGCGCCACGTGGTTGGCAGCGTCGCCAGCGCCTCCTGCACCGCCCCGCTGTAGGCGCGCGACAAACCACCGGTACCCAGCTTGATACCACCGTACCAGCGTGTGACCACGGCAGCGATTTCACCAACGTTGGCGTGCAACAGCACGGTCAGCATGGGCCGGCCGGCTGTTCCGTGTGGTTCACCATCGTCGCTCAGTCCGATGTGCGACGTACCGCCGGGTACACCGGCGACAAACGCCCAGCAGTTGTGCGTCGCGTCAGCATAGGTCTGCTGCATCTCACGCACAAACGCGTGCGCCTCATCAACTGAAGACGCACGCGCTGTGGTACAGAGAAAACGGCTACGCTCGATAGTACACTCCGCCTCGTGCCGACCATCCGGCACGAGATAGCGTGCAACGTCGGGTGTCAGCGCTCGAGCAGACTGCGCAGCATCCACGCCGTCTTCTCATGCAACTGGATGCGCTGCGTCAGCAGGTCAGCCGTGGCCTCATCGTGCGCTTTTTCGGCTGCGGGAAAAATGGAGCGCGCCGTGCGCACAACAGTTTCCTGTCCCTGCACGAGCTCCGCAATCATGTCCATCGCATTCGGTACGCCGCTGGTTTCCGGGATCGCGCTCAGGCGCTGATACTCCGAGTACGTACCGGGCGCGGGGAAGTCGAGGGCCCGTATGCGTTCGGCGATGAGATCAACCGCGATGGCGAGCTCATCGTATTGTGTTTCAAACATGACGTGCAGTGTTTGAAACATCGGCCCAGTGACATTCCAGTGAAAGTTGTGCGTCTTGAGATACAAGCTGTACGTGTCGGCAAGCAGATGCGAGAGGCCGTCAGCGATTTGCTTCCGATCGCCTTCAGCGATTCCGATATTTATTTGCATACACAATCCTGTTTATGAGTTCTGGGGAGTCTCTGATAATAACCCGTTGGTGAAAATGGGGTTCCGGGGGGGAGGGAACTACCGTGTGACTGCGTTGTCGGTGGGGGGTGGACTGTTGACGGTTGGCGGTTCGCACGGACGTTTGACAGCGTGGTCGGTGCGGGTTTGCGGTGGACGGTTAGCGGTTCGCACGGACGTTTGACGGCGTGGTCGGTGCGGGTGGACTGTGGACGGTTGGCGGTTGATAGCGCTGCTCGACGGTGCCTGGACCTATCAGAAATTTTGTGTGTGAGGCATATCATGACACCTGACCGGAGTCTCTATGCCACGCAAACCGAAGTTACCCGACCCGCCTGAGGGCGTCGCCGCCGTGCCCATTCCCGCCGCGCTGCTGGATGAGCTGGTGAAGGGCCGGGTCCGTCAGGAATTTTGTGTAAGAGGCGGTGAGTTACTCATCGTTCCTGCGGTCCATCGCCGACAGCTTCAGACCGGGGAAGGTCGTCCGCCACTTTTCTGGTTCGGATTCGCCCGTCATCACTTGCCTCTGTTGCACAGCCCGAGATGCAAGCGCTTGATGGCGGCCTCGCGCAGCGCATTCAGTGGCAGCCTCGCGCACCGCATTCCGTCCGGACAGCAGGAATGCATCAGCCGCTTCAGCGTCGCACCCCTTCTGAATAGCGCGTAACACAAATCCAGACGTGACACAAAAAACCGCTGACAGCAAACCGCACACCCAAACCCAGAACGCAGTCAAACGGCTGTCCCCACCGCAAACCGTTTACAGCAAACCCCAACCGAAAACGCAGTCAAACGTCTGTCCCCAAAACCGCCAACCGTCCACCGAAAACCCCCACCGACAACGCAGTCACACGGCCGTCCCCCTACACCCCCAACATCACCAGCGCCCCCACATAACACGCCACCAGCACCCCGCCCTCAACACGCGTTATCCTGCGCGCACTGCGCAGCAGCAGCATCGCCAACACCGTGAAGGCCAGCATCATTGCAACATCCAGTCTGCTGTCGGCCAGATCACCACGGATCGGGTGCAATACGCCGGTCACACCGAGCACAAAAAATATGTTGAAGATGTTCGACCCGATCACATTCCCCACCGCCATCGCGGAGTGACCGCGCAACGCCGCAACCACCGACGCAGCGAGTTCGGGGAGCGATGTTCCCACAGCCACGACGGTCAGGCCGATCACGCGCTCGCTGATACCGAACGCGTTCGCTATGTCCACGGCCCCGTCCACAAACCAGTTGCCACCGGCCAACAGCATGGCCAGCCCGACCAGCGCGAAGACACTCAGCCTGAGCCGCGATCCGCGGGCCGTTTTTCCGGCCACCTCATCAATGGCGCCCGCAACCAGAGGGTCTGCAGGACCGGCACTCTTGGCAAACTTCACAGTCGTCCACGTAAACACGATCGCACCCACAAACAACAGTGCGCCTTCGGTGCGTGAGATGACTCCGTTGTACAGCACCAGTGGCAGCGAGAGCGCCGCGATCAACAACGCCGGCACTTCACGCCGGATTATCGTTCCGTCCACCGATGGAGGCGACACAAGGGCGGTGATACCAAGAATCAGACCGATGTTCGCGATGTTCGACCCCAGCACGTTGCCCAGCGCGATCGCACTGCGACCATCGAGCGCGGCCGCAGCGCTCACCACCAGCTCGGGCATAGACGTACCGTAGGCCACCACTGTGAGTCCCACCACTAGCGGTGCGATACCGAACGCTTCGGCCAGACCTGCCGCGCCCTTCACAAACCAGTCGGCGCCGGCCACGAGCAAAGCCAAGCCGATGAGCATGATACCTATGCTGATCAACATGTGACGCGATCGAATGCGTGGTACAACGCCGGTCGGGGTGATAGCTTCTCTTGCAACATGCTTCGCTTCTTTCGCACACGCGCTCCACTGTTCGGCCTGCTGCTGATCGCGGCTTTGCTGGTGACGCTCCCCGGGATTCGCCATCCGCTGCCGATGATCGCCCTGATCATCTTTGTTGCGCTCGCGTGGCGCACCGTTTCACAGTGGCAGGCGCGCACTGTTGAGCAACCGTCGCTTGATGACACCATTGCACGCTCGGCTGACGCCTGGGACGCTCGGCACGGTCCGCCCGATGAGGCTGAACGTGCGCCGGAATCCGAGGCGTGGCGCGCCAGTCTTGGTGCGCCGGAGGCGTGGCGCGGAAACGAAGACGACGACGAACGTTAGCACACGGTGATGATGAACAGCGTTTCATCATCGTATCATGGCGGTGCACCGTGTCCACCGCCACCCGGCGTGCGCAGACAAATGCGTTCACCATGGTTCAGCTGCCAACGACCTTTGGCTGCAACCGGTACATCGCCCACCAGATTTTCACCCACGGCACCGTCGTGTCCGCCAAACGCGCCGCGTGGTGCGTGCACACGTCGTTCGGTGAGCAGTGTGGCGACAACCGGTTCGAGTGCGTGATATATGCGCTCCACACCATCACCGCCGCGGTACACACCGGCGCCACCGCTGCTCCAACGTCTCGCGTACGACGCGATCCGTAGCGGATACGACCACTCCAGGCTCTCCACTGGCGTGTTGCGCGTATTGCTCATCCCCACGTGCACCGCGTGTGGTCCGGGTCCCGATGCGCTGGCACCCTGCCCCCCCCCGAGTGTCTCGTAAAACGTCCAGCCGTTTCCGCCCAGCGTGATGTTGTTCATCGTGCCCTGTCCCTGCGCGGGCAGCGCCAGCGTGCCGAGTCCTGCGTCGTGAAGCGCTACAGCCAGCGCGTGCAACATCACATCGGTGAGACGCTGCGACAGCTCCACATTACCGGCCGCCACCGCATGACCATGACGGGCGTTGGCCACACAGTTATCGGGCACGTGCAACTGCAGTACGCGCGACAAACCTTCGTTGGACGGTATATCGTTGTCATGCAGCAGCACCCGCAACGCAAACAGCGCAGCGGCCCGCGCGACGGCGATCGGTGCATTCACATTGCCCGCCACCAGTTCGCTGGTACCGGCCAGATCTACGTGCAGCACACCCGATTGCACGCGCACGGTGGCAACAACTGCCACTTCACGGTTGCTCACGCCATCGCCTTCCAGTGCATCGGCGCATTGTCCGTGCGCACCCTCAAGTTCAAGCAGCCGGTGTTGCGCACGACGTTCTGTATACGACAACAGCGCACTCACCGCACTCTCACACCATTGGCTGCCGTGACGGCGGTACAGAGCACGCCACCCCTGCGCTCCCGCGGCGCAGGCAGCGCGCTGCGCACGCAAGTCGCCCACGCGTTCAGCCGGTGTGCGCACATTGGCCAGAATGAACGCCAGGATATCGGCTTGCGGCACACCTT
This sequence comes from Gemmatimonas sp., assembly GCA_011390805.1. Lineage (GTDB taxonomy): Bacteria > Gemmatimonadota > Gemmatimonadetes > Gemmatimonadales > Gemmatimonadaceae > JAABRT01. Next base: position 7,482 of record JAABRT010000065.1, read on the forward strand.
CCCGCTCCAGGCGGACCGGGGGAATAATCAGTCCCTCCTGCACCAGCTCTGTGGCACCAAAGGGCATGCTGCCGGGACTCATGCCGCCCACATCGGAGTGATGCGCACGCACCGCAACAAATCCGATAATCTCATCGGCATTGTCGGGATGGCCCACAACCTCCACCAGCGTGATGTCCGGCAGGTGCGAACCGCCATGCGACGGATCGTTGAGTACGAACACATCACCAACCATGGGCGCGCGCGCACGCACCGCAGCAACGCTTTCGGGCATCGCGCCCAGATGCACCGGAATGTGTGCCGCTTGCGCCACCATGCGACCAAGCGCATCAAACACGGCACACGAGGCATCGCGGCGCTCGCGAATGTTGGGCGACACCGCCGCGCGCTCCAGACGTGTACCCATCTCTTCGGCAATCATCGCCACGGATTGCGCGAATACGGTGAGTGAGAGCACATCAAATGCCGTCACGCCGCACCGTCCAGCGCTTCGCGCACAAGGGTTGCCACCTGCTGCTCCCACGCCTGTGCCAGATCGGCCAGCCGCGCACCGCGACCGCGATCGGGCGCTGCCGACAACAGCCCCTGCGCACTGGGGTGCGGCACGGCAATCAGCGCAACCGCTGTGCCGTTTGTATTCGCGCGCTCCACCACCTGTTCCATGACCTGTGCGGCAACGCGTCCGAGCGCGATGATGCGCTGCAGCCCTCGCACACGTGCGCCTTCCACATCATTGGCCAATCGCATCAGATTGTCGGGCGAGTACAACTCAGTCCGGCTGGGCGCGCGAAACCTGACACCGTCGTCGGTTGGGCAGCGGTCGAACGCATTGCCGAGTGCGACGCCGCGCAGCACCGGTTGCAGTTCGTGGGCGTGAAAGAGTGCACCATCCCACTTGAGATCGTGAACGCTGTCGGGCAGCACGCACGCACCCGCTGCAACAAGTGCACGGTACAGCGGCTGCCCCGCACGATCACCAAAAAAGGGAAAGCCACTCTTGTCAGCACCGCGCGGCCCCGGTGCTTCACCAATGCACAGCACGCGCACCGGTCCGGTTTGTGGGAAGAGCGGTGGCACGGCGTTGCCTGTGATCTGACGTTGATTCACAGTCATTGGCGACTTCCCCTCTCGCCGTGCCGCGCAGTCGTGCGCGACTCCAGGCGGACGCCGGAGAATGCCGAAACCATCCGGTCACGATTCATGCATACGGCACGCGTCATACGTGTTCGTCCCGCAGCAGCTCCCATCCACCCACGGCCAACGCCGATGCTGTCCACCCCTCTGCCACGCGCAGCGTGGCGTCGGGCAGTACGATGGTGCGAGGTCCCGCCACGGTGGCCTGCAACACTGACGTATCGCCAACAATGTGAAACGGCCACCACTCACCTTCCATCACCACGCGCACGCTGATGACCTCCGTATCGCGCTCCATGGCAAAACCGAACAGCTCCACGTGCATTGCCTCAAAGCGCCGCACCAGCTGCTCCACCAACATGCCTGCCGCCAGCGGCACTTCAATCTCGTGTCCCTGCCCGACGTAGCGCACACGGGCCCACGCCTTGCTCGTGAGCGGGCTGTTTGCCTCCGCGTATGGCGCGACGATCGCTTCCCACGCCGCATGCAACGCCTGATCGCTCATGGCATCGGTACGCTGCATCAGGCTGACAATCGCATCGTGACGTTCCGGCGCCAACGCGAGACCAAGCGCGCTCAGCACACCGGCAAACGGCGGAATGATCACGCGGGTCATGCCCAACGCATCGGCCAGGCCGCAGGCGTGCAACGGGCCACCGCCGCCAAAGGCCAGCAACGTGAGATCACGCGGATCGAGTCCGCGTTCCACGCTCACGCGCCGGAGCGCACGCGCCATCGTGGCGTCGGCTGTGGCGATGAGTGCCTGTGCGGTATGCTCAATCGTGCGACCAAGCGGGGCCGCGAGTGCTTGCACCGCTTGCACGGCGTGGGCCCGACTGATGTGCACCGCACCGCTCCACGCACCTTCACCAATGTGATTGAGCACTACATGCGCGTCGGTGATGGTCGCGGCTGTACCGCCTTGGCTATAGCACGCCGGACCCGGCACTGCCCCCGCGCTTTCCGGCCCTGCGTGCAGCGCACCACCCTCGTCAACACGTCCGATGCTGCCACCGCCGGCCGCAACCGTTTCGACCAGCACACGCGGCAGTGCAATGGGAATCCCGTCCACATCGCCACCACGCTCAATGAGTGGTTCACCCTGCACCACCAGTCCCACATCGGCCGAGGTGCCGCCAATATCAATCGTGAGCGCGTTGGCAATGCCAAGCACGCGACACCATGCAGCGGCGGCCGTCACACCACCCGCTGGTCCGGACAATGCCAACGACGCCGCGTGTGTGCGTGCATCGGTGGCCGATAGCGTACCACCGGCCGATGTCATCACACGTGGCGTGGGGATACCACGATCAGTCAAAACATCGGAGAGACGCTGCATGTAGCGTCGCACCGCAGGGCGCGCGTACGCCTCCACCACGGTGGTGGCGGTGCGTTCGTATTCGCGGATCTCCGGCAGCACTTCGTGTGAGGTGGCAACCGATGCATCGGGGATGGCTTCAAGCAGCGCATCACGCAGCTGACTCTCATGATCCGCGTACACATGGCTGTGCAACAGCGCGATGGCAAAGCTCTGTGCCCCGCTGGCCACCGCCGCCTTCACCACCCGCTGTATTTCGGCGGTGGAGAGCGGCGTGAGCACCTCCACGCCGAGCGGCGCCGCCAGACGTTCGCCATGATCAATCCATCGGGGGGCCACACGTTCGCGCACCGCGATCACATCAGACATCGCACCGTCGTGCGCAATCAACGGCAAACGGTGATCACGCGTGAGATCGTACAACGACGCGCGTTCCTGACGCCGCAACCAGAGCAGATCGGTGAACCCCTCGGTGGCCAGTAACACCACACGGGTACCGGCCCGTTCGAGCAACAGGTTGGTGACCACCGTGGTGCCGTGCACAAACCGTGCAATCGCACCGGCGTTGACTCCCGACTCATCAACCGCGCGCATCACGCCAACCGAACGGTCGTCGGGCGTTGTCATGACTTTGACCGCGCTCACTTCGCCGCTTGCATGGACCATGACAAAGTCGGTGAACGTACCACCAACATCAACGCCAACGCTGACCGTACGCGCGGTCATGGGTTGCGCAATCAGGCGGCCATGGCGACGGCACCCACCGGCGCAGGCGTGGAGTCGGGCGGACGCATGCTCAACGCCAGCACAGCCAGCATGGCGACATGCACCGGCACGGTGACCACCACGACCAGCAGCGAGTCCTGTCGCAGCACGGTGAGTTGCAGCAGCAATCCCAGCAGCGAGAGCGCGGCTGCGAGCAGCGCCACGCGCGCGAACAGCCGTGACGCGCGTGAACTGCCACCGGCGAACGGCGCCAGCACGGCAGCAATCAGCAGCAGGGGATGCACCTGAAACAGCGTGCCGTTACTTCCCATGTACGGCGCGTGCTTGGTCACCGTACCGGCCAGCAGCAGCGCAGTGCCCAGAATACCACCGAGTGCATACCACAGGGTGGCGAGCGTACGCAGTGCAATCAGCGCCGGCTTGCTCCCCTGTGCACGCAGCCAGCCGAGCGCGAACAACGCGCCACTGATCAGCGCGCCGATGACCATGGCGGCGAATCCACGGAATGGCGCGCGCGGTGGCAGCGGCAAACGCGCCGCCTGATACACAACGCTGTCGTGCACCACCAACGGACGCAAAACACCGCTGGCATCGGGCACCGATACGGTGGTGAGGTGATCAGCCAGCCGACCCGGCATGAACGCTTCATTCCAGCGCGTGAGTGGCTGATCGGCGTTGCGACCGAGCGCCACATGAATACCGGCGAACGCGGGCCAGTCGCCATCGGTCACGCGCGCGGTTTCTTCACGCCATGTGGTGGCCGGCGAAGGTACATCGGCCAGCGTGCCGGCCAGCGCACCATCGAGCACACGATTGATGGCATCACGCACGCGCGTGGAGCAGTTGTCGAGATAATAGTCGTAGCGGTAGTAGCGGTTTTCTTCGGTGGCATTCCACGCCACGTACTCCGCCAGCGCCGCCTTCTGCACATTTGAAAGCGCCAACAGCTGACGGCGGGCCGTACGATCTTCGCTGACGTACGCCTGTAGCAGCGCCTCAGTCGGATACGCTGCTACCCAGTAGCGCGTGTCACCGGTGAGAAAATTCCAGAGAAAGTTCGGCTGTTCAAAATCGAACATGCCCCAGTTGTACGCCAGACTCAAACCGCTGAGCGTATCGGTAATCACCAGCGCGTTATGACCGAAACGCTCCCACAGCACCGCACCGTTACCAAAGGTGAGCACCGATACCTGCAGGTGCTCACCGCGCTGCTCGCGCGCGGCATCAAGGGCCGCATCCACACCGGGCACCGGAGGCTGCGCATGCACGCGGTGCAGAGGTGCCGCACACAGCGACACCACAGCACACAGTGCAGCAAAAAAGCGCACGATCAGAAACGCACCTCGCGACCGTCTTCCGCCGCCTTGTACGCACTCTCAAGCACCTTGTGCACCATCACCTGCTCCGTGGGCAGCTTGCGCGGCACCTCCCCCTGCACCATCGCAATAAAGTGCGCCAACTCGGCGCGATAGCTCTGCAAGAACGCGCTCTCACGCGCCGCTGCGCCCGATGGCGTCACGTTCACATTGCGACCGTTGATGTCCTTGATCACACGCAACGGTGCCAATCGGCCCGAGCCCTTGGTGCCGTGCGCTTCAAACCACCAGCGGTCCTGATCGCCCACGTACGCCCACGACACATCGAGCACAATGCTCACGCCACCTGCACACTCGAGGAACAGCTGCATGGCCACTTCGGTGGCGTTGGCTCCCTTGCCCTTGCGCGCCAGAGCGCTGATGCGCACCGGCTCCGGAAAGTCGGCCAGCCACATGGCCAGATCGAGCAGCGGGAATCCCTGGTCAAGGAACACTCCCCCCCCCGCCTCCGCCTTGCGCCCGCGCCACCCGTCGCCCGGACGCTCCACCAGCAGCGCGCCGGCACGTACCGACGTGAGCGACCCCAGTTCGCCGTTGCGCAGGAACTGCGAGAGCGCCTGCACGTCAGACCGGAACCGGTGATTGTGCGCCACCTGGAGCACCAGATCGTTTTTCGTGGCGGCCGCCAGACACCGCTCCACACCGCGCGCCGACAACGCCATCGGGCGCTCGGAGAGCACATGCAGTCCGTTGCGCAGCGCGCTCAATACGTGCGGTTCGTGCAGGTGATTGGGTGTGGCCACCACCACCGCGTCGAGTGCGTCGGAATCGAGCATCTCTTCGAGATCGGTGAAGACATCGGGCACCTCAAACCGATCGGCCAGTGCACGCGCCTTGGGTCCGTCGTTGTCGCACAGCGCCACGAGTTCCACGCCGCGCATTTTGGACAGTACAGGAATGTGTGTAAGCTGGGCGATTGCACCCGTGCCAACGACAGCGATACGCACGCCGTCCTTCATGAAGCCTCCAATAGTCTTGTCGCTCTCCATGCGGCAGACGCCGATGGACTAGTCTGCGAAGCCAACGACAGTGCCTGGGTAGTAGTGACGAAGAATCGCCCGCACGTCGTGTCCGGCACGCGCTCGACCGATCGCCCCCCACTGGCACATTCCCACGCCGTGTCCGTGGCCCTTTCCTTTCAGAACGACGCCGGACACCCGTTCGCCAACCCGCGTTTCGCTTTCCACTTCAAAATACGTGCTGAGCAAGCTCGCGCCACGCGCATCACGAAATGCACTGCGCGCGTCAGCTCCGGTGAGCGTCACCGAGCCGCGATTGGTACGCACAATCAACGTGGCGACGCGGCCGGAGCTGCTGCGCTGTGCCACACTGATTGACTGCACGGTGGGCGCCGTGGTGCCACTGGCGCCTCGTGTGCCGAGATGGCGCACGACCGCCTGGCGCAACAGCGGTTCGTTGAACGACGCCTCCCACTCGTGATTGGGGGAGATATCGCAGTACGCCCGCCCCGTTCGCGCGTCCACATCGCTCACGCTCTGCAGATAGCCCGACGTACTTCCGCCTCGCCACGCGTCGGCGGGGACGGCCGTTCGACCGCCACAACTCGACGAATAGGGCCCGTCCACTACAGCACCGTTGAAGCGCAACACCAACCCGCTGGTAGCCGCGATGGCCTGGTCCACAATGGGATGCTCCACTGGCACCCCGCCGTACACCTGATGCAACACCGACGCGGTCATGTGATAACCGCCCTTCGGCATGGACTCCTGCACCGGCACGCGCACGTAGGTGTAACTGCGGGCCGCAATCGCCTGCGCCTGCAGTGCGGCGGCGTCGACCGCATTGCGCGTGCCCAGCTCGAGCGGCACCACGCCGCGCAGGTAGTCTTCCACGGGCACGCGATTCACCACCAGCAGTCCGCTGTCGGTGGCTGTGATCCACAACTCGCCGCGATACTGCACATTGGCGTGCTGTACCAGAGAGCGCAGATTCCGCGCGCGAACAACAAACGGTCCGGCACGCCACGGAGTCGCGTCGCGTCCACGTGCATCGGCAATGCGCAACGTCTGACCACGCTGCTCCACACGCCATGCTTCGCCACCGTTGCCGCGCACAAGCCGGTTCCGGCCACCCGACTCCAGTACCTCGAAGGCACCGACACCGGTAATCGGTACAGTCTTGTCACCGCCTGATAGCGCAATCCACGCCACACGATCGGCTGAGTCATACAGCGAGACCACACCCGCCGTGGTGTCGGTCACCACATCCACTGCCGGCGACGCCACGGGTGCTTGTTCCGCAACAACTCTCGGCGAACAGGAGAGCCCGATGCTCAGCAGCGCACCAACGGCGACGGCGCTCCGAATAAAGCTTCGCGCAGCGTTACGCGCGCGACGACGCGCGTAAACTGGCGGGAAACCACGCGAACGCTGTTTCCCGCCAACCATATCAGTTGCGTGACGCCGACGTGTTCAGCGCCGCGCCCAACGCACTGTCGAGCCGATCGAGCGTGGCGTCGATCTCGGCGTCACCGTGCGCCGCCGACATGAACCCCGCCTCAAACGCCGATGGCGCGAGATACACGCCACGCGCACGTGCCGCGTGGAAGAAGCGCTTGAACAGTTCGGTGTCGGCAGTCTTCGCTTCGTCAAAGTTGGTGACGGTGTCTTCGCGAAAGAAGAAGCCCCACATGGAACCGCTGTGCGATGCGGAGAATGGCACACCGTGACGTGCCGCCATATCACGCATGCCCTGCACCAGGCGCGCGGTCTGCGCAGTGATGCCGTCGTGCACGTCCTGTGTGAGCGCGCCAAGCGTGGCCAGGCCGCCGGCCATGGCGAGCGGATTGCCCGACAGCGTGCCCGCCTGATACACGGGCCCAGTGGGAGCCACACGCTCCATGAGTTCACGACGACCGCCGTAGGCGGCCACCGGCAAGCCTCCGCCAATGACCTTACCCAACGCGGTAAGATCAGGCGTGACACCGAAGCGCTCGCGCGCTCCGCCAAAGGCAATGCGGAATCCGGTCATGACTTCATCAAAGACGAGCAACGCACCGGTCTCGTCAGCAATGCGACGCAACCCTTCCATGAAGCCCGGCAGCGGCTCGATGTAGCCCGAGTTACCGACGATCGGCTCAATGAGAATCGCCGCCAGTGGCACCTGTCGCGCAATGCGTTCCACCGCTTCGAGATCATTGTAGGCACAGGTGAGCGTGAGTTCAGCCAGTGCGTCGGGCACGCCCGGCGAGTTGGGCAGCCCGAGCGTGGCAACGCCCGAACCGGCCTTCACCAGAAAACTGTCGGCGTGCCCGTGATAGCAGCCATCGAATTTGAGCAGGTGATCGCGCCCTGTGACAGCGCGCGCCAGCCGCGCAATGCTCATGGCCGCTTCGGTACCGCTGCTCACAAAGCGCATCATTTCCAGATGCGGCATGCGTTGGGCAATGCGATCAGCGAGTTCAACCTCGAGACCTGTGGGAATGCCAAAGCTCGTGCCGTTTTTCATGACACGCTGCAGCGCTTCAAGCACAACCGGCGGCGCGTGTCCGAGCACCAGCGGTCCCCACGACAGCACGTAGTCGATATACTCGTTGCCGTCCACATCCCAGATGCGCGCTCCTTCGCCGCGTGCCACGACAAACGGCTCACCACCCACCCCGCCGAATGCACGTACCGGCGAGTTCACGCCACCGGGAAACCGCGTGCGCGCGCGCGCCATGATCTCGGCAGACCGTGCCGTGGTGAGCTTCGCACTGTCAGTGAATGTGGGTGCAGTCATCGGCCAAAACTCCCCACCGAAGTGGGCAAAAAAGTGACGGGCAATACGCGCCCTTTGCGCACGTCAACACTGGCGCGCGTGGCGCGCTCGGCGACACCGATCAGCGTGGCGCTGAAGTCGTAATCGTCTACAATGTCATCAATGCGTACGTGCAGGAAGCTCCCACTGGAGATTGTACTGGCAATCGCCGGATCAATCTCGAGATGCACCACGCCGTCTACATCGTCGGCCTGCCACGGTGCGCGTGCTTCGATGTATCCGTCGGCTTCGGCACGCTGCACCAGCACCTCTGTTTCACGTCCCAGAAAGCGTTCGTACTGCTGCGCCGTGATGCCGCGCTGCAGTTCGTACAGTCGTTCCTGTCGCTCGCGCTTCACCGACTCCGGCACCGAATCTTCCATCTCGGCGCCACGCGTTCCTTCCTGCGGCGAGTACGTGAACACTCCCACGCGATCAAAGCGCACTTCCTCAAGCAGGTCAAACAGCGCGTCAAACTCTTCGTCTGTCTCGCCCGGAAAGCCCACAATCACCGTGGTGCGGATGGCCAGATCAGGTACCGCTTCGCGATACAGTCTCACCTTCTCACGAATCGTCTTGGCGCGTTCCGGCCGGCGCATGCGGGCAAGCACGTCATCGTGCCCGTGCTGCATGGGCATATCGAGATAGCGCACGATGCGCGGATTGTCGGCAATCACCTTGAGCAGCCGTGGCGTGATGCCCGCGCCGTACAAATACAGCAGGCGAAACCACGGCAGCGTTGTTTCGCGCAGCAGTGCCTCGAGCAACTCGGGCAACGCCGTACCATCGCGACGGTCACGGCCGTAGTGCGCCAGATCCTGCGCCACAAGATTCACTTCGCGTGCGCCCTGCATTTCCAGCAGCTGCGCTTCCTTCACCACATCGTCGAGCGCAAACGAACGATGCTTGCCACGCATGAGCGGAATCGCACAAAACGCGCACCCGTGATCGCACCCCTCGCTCACCTTGAGATAGCGCACCGCCGGCTGATCGCCGGTGAACAGGCGCACACCGGGATGCTCCACCAGCGAGCCGCCAATCAGTCCGCGCGAAACCAACTCCGGCACCAGCTTGTCTGATTCCGACGTGCCCAGAAACACATCAACTTCGGGCAACGCCTCTACCAGTTCAGACTTGTGCCGCTCAATCATGCAGCCAACGGCAAACACGGCTTGCACCGTGCCATCGTCTTTCAACCTGGCCGCTTCAAGTATCGTATCGAGTGATTCTTTTTTGGCCGCATCAATAAAGCCGCAGGTGTTCACGATGATGACATCGGCTTCGGCCGCATCATCGACCGACTCGCCACCATGCGCCACGAGCTCGGCGCGATAGCGTTCCGAGTCAACCGTGTTCTTGTCACAGCCAAGTGTGAGGACGGAGAATTTCACCGTCGGCTCAGCGGAAGTTGCCGAACAACAACTCCACACCGAAGTCCTCGCCACGCAGAAACTGAATGGCTTCCTGCAAGTCGTCCTTGGACGCGGATGACACCCGCACCTGCTCGCCCTGAATGGATACCTGCACCTTCTTGAGCTTGGCGCCCTTGATGGCAGCCGTCACCTTCTTGGCGGTTTCGGCATCGAGCTCGGTCTTGAGCTTGATTTCGCGCCGCACCATATCGCCGCCGGCCGGCTTGATATCGCCGATGTCCAGATTCTTTACGGGAATGCCGCGTTTGATCAGCTTGGTTTGCACCACATCAAACAGCTGGTGCATTTGAAAGTCGCTGTCGGCGGCCAGATCAAGACGCGCTTCGGCGCGCTTGAACTCGACTTCGGCTTTGGAGCCTTTGAAGTCGTAGCGTTGCGCCACTTCTTTCTGCGCCTGATTGATGGCGTTGTCGACCTCTTGCAGGTCGACACCGGTAGTTACGTCAAAAGAATACGTCGAAGCCATACGAACGGTCGGGAGTTCAGCCGAGGAAACTCTCGAGAACTTTGGCACGGCTGACATGGCGCAATCGCGACAGCGCCTTTTCCTTGATCTGCCGCACCCGCTCTCGCGTGATGCCGAGCAGCGCGCCGATTTCCTCGAGTGTCATCGGCTCGTGCTCATCCAGACCGAAGTATAGCCGGAGAATCTTCGCTTCGCGCTCCTTGAGCGATCCGAGCGAGTCTTCGATGGCCTGCGCCAGCGCCTTTTCGATGGTCTGCTCGTCGGGCGCCGAGCTCACGGTGTCGGCCAGATAGTCGAGCAGCCGGTTGTCTTCGCCGGGGGTGAGCGGCGCGTCGAGGGAGAGCGCCACCTGCGAAATGGACATCGTTTTCGCGACTTCTTCTTCGGTGATGTCCATCCCCTCGGCGATTTCCGCGTGCGTGGCCTCACGACCGAGCTCCTGCAGCAGCGCGCTGGCGCGCTTGCCGATGCGGTGCAGCGTGCCGGCGCGATTGAGCGGAACGCGCACAATGCGCGACTGCTCGGCGAGCGCCTGCAGAATGGCCTGACGGATCCACCACACGGCGTAGGAGATGAACTTGATCCCCTTGGTTTCGTCGAACTTGTGGCCGGCGCGGATGAGCCCGAGGTTGCCCTCGTTGATGAGATCAGAGAGCGACACACCCTGGTTCTGATACTTCTTGGCTACGGAAACAACAAAGCGCAGGTTGGAGCGCACGAGCTTGTCGAGCGCTTCTTCGTCACCAACACGAATGCGACGGGCCAGATCGGCCTCGTCTTCCCGGGAAATGAGCGGGTATTTGCTGATGTCGCGCAGATACTGATCAAGCGAACCGTCGTCGAGCGACGATTTCTTGCGCCCGCCATTGGTCGTGCTGCGTGCGCGAGGGACGGGAGATTCCTCACCCACTTCACGGATGTCGCGTGAAGCGCGGGAGGTGGAGAAACCGTTGTTACGAGAAGTCACCAGTGACGGAGAGGGCACGGATTCGGCACGGGCTTGAGGTGAGCTCTCAGCGGATGCGCTCTCCAAGCCGCCTCCACCGGATATTCGTAATCCACGGCGCAGTGGTCGCGGAATCTGGCGCGTAACTGTAGTACACCATCATGGGTGTGCCGCGCATGAGCGAGTCGGGCACGAAGCCCCAATAACGGCTGTCGAGAGAGTTGTCGCGGTTGTCGCCGAGCACGAAAAAGTGCTCATCGGGGACAACGAGCGGCCCCCAGTTGTTGCGCGACGGTCGGTAGCTGCGTGGCAGTGGCTCGGGCGACGCGGCGCTGGCAGTGCGCACCAGGTAACTGCGCTGCCAACGGAAATCTTCCGCCACCGGATCAGTGCCGGGGTCGGTATGAACCACGTAGCGCTCGTCCTGTTCAACACCGTTGAGCAGCAACACACCCTGTTGCATGGACACCGTGTCGCCGGGCAGCGCAACCAATCGCTTCACAAAGTTTTTGGTCTGGTCCGACGGCCACTCGAATACAACCACATCGCCGCGGCGCGGCTCGCGCACCGCCGGCAGACGCAGCGACGTGAGGGGGATAGTGGCACCGTACACGAGTTTGTTCACCAGCAGGAAGTCACCCACCAGCAGGGTGCTTTCCATGCTGCCTGACGGAATCTTGTAGGCTTCCACCAGCACAGCACGCAGCACAAGAAACAGCGCAATGGCG
>JAABRT010000066.1 GCA_011390805.1 Gemmatimonas sp.
ACGCGCGCGCGGCAAGCGAAGCTTGCGCGGTGCGAGCCCGATGATTGGGATTGTGGTTAGCTGGGGGCCTGAAGTGGGCCTTGAGGGCTGTGTGGGGCCCTGCAGGCTGCGCCGCGGTGAGGGGGATGGCCGCAGCGTCGCCAGGTAGGCGTCAGGTTAGGATGACACCCGCAGCGTTCTCGGCGCAGGGCCGCAGGCCCGCCCGCCTCAGCCGCAGTTCACAATGCTCGGCCAGCGTCGCGAGGGGCCCGGGCCGGCGCGTGTCTGCCGCATCGCGGCAGTTGACGCGCCGGGCCGGGCCCCTCGCGACGCCCCCCGCACCAATCGCAAAGCTGCGCTAAACCCGCAGCTGCCCCGCCACGACCTCGGACACGTCAAGCACCGGAACCTCACTACCGGACGCCGTAAGCCCGTCCGTCATCATCGTCATGCAGAACGGACACGCCACAGCAATAGTATCCGCACCCGTCGCCAGCAACTCTTCAGTGCGCTCCACATTCACGCGCTTGCCTTCGGTTTCTTCCATCCACATGCGACCGCCGCCCGCACCGCAGCACAAACCGCGACTCTTGGTGCGCGGCGGCTCTACCAGCGTCACCACCGGCAGCGCCTTGCGAATGGAATTGCGCGGCGAGTCGTAGATGTCGTTGTAGCGACCGAGATAACACGAGTCGTGATACGCGACCTTGAGACGCTGACCATGCTCGGTGTTGAGCGGCACACGACCTTCATTCAGCAAACGCTCGATGTAATCGGTGTGATGAATGACTTCGTAGTGTCCACCCAGATCGGGAAACTCATTGCCCATCTGATGGAAGCAGTGCGGACAGAAGGTGACAACAGTCTTCACCTGATAACCGTCAAGCGTTTCAATCACACCCTTGGCCAGCATCTGATACAGATACTCGTTGCCCATGCGACGTGCGGGGTCGCCATGACACGTTTCTTCCTGTCCAAGGATTGCAAACTTCACATTGGCCGCTTGCAGAATACGCGCGAATGCGACGGTGATCTTTTTCGCGCGATCGTCAAACGAACCCATGCATCCCACCCAGAACAGAATGTCCGGACGCTCTTCGCGTGCGACCATGTCGGCCATCGTGGGAATGTCGAGCCCTTCAGTCCACGCTTCACGATCGGCGGCGCTGTAGGCCCACGGACTACCGTTGCGTTCGAGCGAGGTGAGTGCGCCCTGTGCTTCTTCAGGGAATCGTGATTCCATCAGCACGAGGTCACGTCGCAGCTCGTTGATGATATCAAGCTGATCGATCGACACCGGACACTCTTCAACGCAGGCGCGACAGCTGGTGCACGCCCACAGTTCCTCTTCGGTGATCCAGTCGTCGAGCAGATTCTTGTCGAGTACCGCCTGCTGCTCCATCGTAGCCGTACCACCACCCACGGCATCGAGCACGGTGGCCTTTTCCGTAAGACGCGCACGTGTTTTCACCACGATCATGCGCGGCGAAAGCTTCTTGCCGGTAATGTTGGCCGGACATGCTGCAGTGCACCGTCCACACTCGGTGCACGAGTACCCGTCCATGAGATTTTTCCATGACAGGTGCTCAACATCGGCGGCACCAAACTGCTCAGCGTCTTCGGCCTCAAGATCCATGGGGCGCATGGCGCCGATACGACCGGGCCCCGACGTGTTGGAATACCACGTATTGATGAGCGACGTGAGCACGTGCAAGTGCTTGCTGAACGGCAGATAGTTGGCAAAGGCCAGCAAACCAAGTGCGTGAATCCACCAGCTGGTGCGCCCGAGAACATGTGCGGCGTCGCTGCTCAACCCGCCGAGCAGCATGGCAATCGGCGCGGACAGAATGTGCCCTGCGGCCGACGCGCCAGCGTGAATCTCCATCGCGAACGTGAGCAGCAGCGTCACCATGAGCACCGTGATCATGCTCAGGATGAACAGTGCGTCACCGCCGTGCACCGGATCACCGGCAAAGCGGGCGGGCTTGATCACGAGGCGGCGATAAAACAGCCAGCCTACAGCCAGCAGCACCAGCCCACAGAAGATTTCCTGCGACAGCACGTACACCACAAAGAGCGGCCGCGGCAGCAACCAGGCGTACGAAAAGCCGTCTACCAGTCCTTGAATAAGGATCTCGAGCGCGCCGAGCGCGAGCACGCAAAAGCCCCAGAACACGAGCGCGTGCATAAGGCCACCAAACCCGTCGCGCATGATCTTGGTTTGCGCGATGCCAATGAGCAGCAGATTTTTGGTGCGGGTGGCCGGATCGTTGGTGCGATCTTCGGCGTGGCCAATGAGGGCCCAGCGGCGCAGTCGGAGCGCGCTCACGGTAAAGAACGCACCGGCGCCGAGCAGCACAACAGCAAATACCATGTTCAACGGAGTCATACCGCGAAGCTAGGGCGCGTCACACACACTCACAAGACGCGCCACCAGCCGACCCGACTCCGGACCTGCGCCATGTGCGCGCCAGTATCTGACAGTACGCCCGATACTGACACGCTCACGTGGCAGCTTGGTTACGACGCCTTGGCCGCCTTGACGGCCGCGGTGAGCGCCGGCAGGACTTCCAGCGCATCACCGATAATGCCATAATCGGCGATCTTGAAGATCGGCGCTTCCTTGTCTTTGTTGATGGCCACGATCGTGCGCGACGTGCGCATGCCGGCCAAGTGCTGAATCGCACCCGAGATGCCGGCCGCAATGTACAGGTCAGGACTCACGTTCCGACCGGTCTGACCAATCTGATCGGTGTGCGGACGCCATCCGTCGTCGGTCACTGCACGGGTTGCGCCCACGGCCGCGTTGCCGAACGCGTCGGCCAGATCTTCGCACAGCTTGAAGTTGTCAGCCGTTTTGAGACCGCGTCCACCAGCCACAATAACCGGTGCGTCGTTGAGATCGATCTTGTCAGTATTGCCCTGCTTGAGCTCAACAACCTTCACGCGCGACGCAGTTGGCTCGCTGGCGGAAGTGATCGCTTCAGTAACCAGAGCGCGCGCGTCGGGTGCGGGCGTGAATGCCGCCGGACGAACCGAGAGCAACGTTGGTGAACCTGACAATGCGAGGGTGGCAATAACCTTGGCGTTGTTGATCGGATGCTGACCAACCACCGCGCCGTTCTCCACTGCGAATCCGGTGAGATCGGGCACCAGTCCAACACCCAGTCGCGCGGCAACACGCGGCGACAGATCGCGGCCGTGCGACGTGGCGCTGAACACACCGTACGTGTACGTGCCGCTCTTGAGCAAACCCGCCAACGTGGACGTGAGCGCTTCAGGGTTGTAGAGCGCAAATCCATCATGCTCGAGCACCAACACCTTGTCCGCGCCATGCTGTGCGAGCGCTTCGGCCTTGGCACCAATGCCGCTGCCGCCAGCCAACACCGCATGCACTTCACCGCCACCCGACTGCTCGGCCAGCTGACGCGCGGCCGTTACTGCTTCAAGGGCCACCTTGCGCAGTTCACCCGCGCGCGATTCCGCCATTACAAGAACGTTTGCCATGATCAGAGTACCTTCGCTTCAGTCTGGAGGAGACGCACCAACTCGGGCACCGCATCTGCACCTTCACCTACAATGCGACCCGCAGCGCGCTCGGCTGGCAGCGCCATGGAGCGCACCGTGACAGCAGCGTCGCCAAGATTGGCCGGCTTTACTTCGAGCGGCTTTTTCTTTGCGGCCATGATGCCCTTGAGTGACGGCAGGCGTTCCTTGTTTAATCCGTCATCGATGGTGAGCACGGCGGGCAGCGGAAACTCCACTACTTCGCTGGCGCCTTCGAGCACACGTTCGGCGCGACCGGTTGCGCCGTTGATGTCGAGTTTGAACACGTTGGTGACAACCGGCATGTCGAGCAGCTCGGCGACCATCGGTCCCGTCATCTGATTCATGGAATCAATGGCGATGCGACCAAACAACACGAGGTCGTAGCCACCATCCTTGAGCTCAGCGGCGAGCACGCGCGCCACGGCCAGACCGTCATAGTTGCGCGTGTCGGTTTCGAGCAGCGCGCCTGAATCGGCACCCATGGCCATGGCTTTGCGAATCTGTTCCTGCGCTGCGTTGGGTCCAACGCACACCACGTGTACCGAGCCGGTGCCGGCTTTTTCTTTCAGCTGCAGCGCCGCTTCAATGGCCCACAGATCAAAGTCGTTGATGTCGTATTTGAGGCCCGTCTCTTCGTATCTGGATTTGTCCGCGGTGATCGCGAACTTCACTTCCATAACGGGGACGCGCTTAATGCAAACGGCAATCTTCACCGCACTCACTCCATGAGATGGTTGCTTGTGAATGTTTTCACATGCGAAAGCTAGGACCCAACACCGCGAGGGGCAATGTGCGCGGGCGGACGGCCACAACCGGTTTTATGAGCGCGAAGCGCGCGCGCGTCGCATTTGCTGATGGGCTGAAAATGAGTCAGGCCGCCTCCTGAGAAAGGAAGACGGCCTGACAATCGTTTCCCGGATTTACCAGTCCGGACTCGTGGCCACTAGAAGTTCGGATTGGCCAACCGTTCCACATCGGGAAGCGGCCAGCAGCGCTGCGACCCGTACTCGCCACCACCCTTCGGATACTGCGCCCCCGGGGCCGGAACCTGCGGCACTGAAAAGCGCTGCATGTCGAACCAGCGATTGCCCTGCAGCCACAGCTCGCGCCGACGTGCTTCGATCAGCGCGCCCGTGAAGTCGGCCTGCTCGGCAGCCGACAAGGCCGGCAGCTCAACTCCGGCTCGCGCACGCAGCGCGTTGAGAATCGCTACCCCCTCGCCAGCGCCACGCACTTCGGCCAGAATGAGGCGGGCTTCGATGCCAGTGGCAATCGGCGTGCCGCTGGTGAGCGAGGTGTACTTCTGCTGCGACCACAGTTCGTTGGCCTGATCCGGCGTCAGCCGGTCTCCGTTCACCGTTCGCACCCGCGGATCAGGTACTCCTGCCACGATGATGTTGCGATACGCCGGAGCGACCGTCACCGCAAACGCCTGATTGTTTTGCGCAAAGATGCGATTGTTGCGCGAGGCGGCATTGAGGTCGTGCGTGGCGTTGTACACGAAATCCTGCGGCACGGCGGCAGCGTCTTCCGCAGCACCAGCTGCGTCGCCACTACCGAGACGTGCGCGGGCGCGTCCAACCCGGGCCAGATTTACCAGTTCAGTGTCGTTAGCCGCCTGCGCCGCCGACAGCGCCTTGGAAAAACGAACTTCGGCCGAATCAAACACCTGCTGCGGCGTGAGTGCAGGACCGACATTTATCGTGCTTTCGCAGAAGCCTTCTGCAAGCAATACAAGCGAATAGCCTGCCATTGCCGCGTTGCGCGCGAGCAGTCGCTGGCGATTGGGCACCTGCGCGTCGGTCCACTCTTCGAGCAGTCGTACCGCCTGATCGTTCGTATGTCGTGCCACGTTGATTGGCGTGTACACCCCGATCGCCACGCAGCCGGCCGACGCATACTGCGCCTGCGTGGGATCGACGTCGCGACGATCGTACGACCAGCGGGCGGCGGTTTGTGTGCCGTCGTAGAGTTCGCCAGCAGCCAGACCGCTCGCTACGATGTAGCCACCAAGCGCGCATTCGTAGTCGGCCACGGCCGAGTTCGAAATGAGCAGCGCGTTGGCGGGCACAAGGTAGTTGGATTCATCGAGACGGCTGGGCGAGTTCACCGTAAGCAGTCGGTCTACGGTGTCACAGCCTGCCAATGCGGTGAACAGGAACGGGATAACCAGCAGGGCACGCCGTGAAAACGATTGTGTCGCCTGACCGGTAGCGGCCGGTGTTTCTGCGCGGGAGGTGCCGCGCACGGAGTTGTGTGATCGCGTCATGGTCAGAAACTCAGGTTGAACGTGGTCACGAACTGGCGAAGCTGCGGCAGGACATTCTGCTCCCACTGTCCAAAGGCACCACCGCGTGAACCACCGTTGAAGGACGCCTCAGGTTCGATGCCGGGGAAGTTGGTGAACAGTCCGAGATTGCGACCGGCCACGGTGATTGAGGCGCGTCCGACACCGATTGAACGGGTAAACGACTCGGGCAGCGAATACGTGGCGGACAGTTCGCGGAATCGCACGAAGCTCGCATCCTGAATGAGCTCGGTGGTGAACTGCGTACCGTTCTGCGCTTCCGCTACCAGCAGCGGATCAAAGCGTTCCGGGTGGTAGTTGATTTCGCAGAGCGCGAACAGGTTGCAGCGCACACGACGGTTGCCGTCGAGCTTGCTGTAACCACCGCGGTAGTCGAAGAACGCGTTCACACGCAGGTTCTTGAAGATGGTTGCACCTGCGCTGAGTGAGCCTTCGCGCGTGGGCACCGAGTTGCCAATGAACACCCGCGGTGCTTGTGCACAGGCTACCGACCCGCCGTTGCCGTCATCGCAAAGAATGTTGGTGGCGCGGCGCGATACCGGATCAAAATCGGCACTGACCAGGCGACGATCCCACCACGCGCCCGGTGCGTAGCCCACCACGTGCTGAATCTGTGCGCTCAGTGATACAACGTCGGTTGTGGGACCAAGGCTGTTGATCTCGTACTGCAGCAAGCTGCCGCTGAGTGAGAAGTCGAGCGCGAGGTTCTCGCTGTTCAGTGCCTGCCAGCGCACCAGCCCTTCCAGGCCACTGCGCCCTACTTCACCGGCGTTGAACAACTGCTCACCAGGGAAGCCCGCCGACGGTGGGGCCAGACGTGCAAGGATGGCGTCCTTGGTGACACCGTTGAAATAGGTGAAGTCGAGTCCGATGCGATCTTCGAGCAATGCGGCTTCAAAACCGACTTCCGTTTCGAAGCTGCGTTCGGGTCCGAGATCGGGGTTACCGGCGTTCACCGGTGTGAGGAAACCACCCTGCGCGCCATACGTGCGCGTGGCATCGAAGGCACCGGGCTGCTGTCCGCTTCCGCCGTAGGCTGCACGCAGACGCAACTGACTGATGAACGAGGGCAACGAAATAGACGGCTCTTCGCTGATCACGTACGACGCGCTGAGCTTGGGGTAGGTGACCACGTCAAAGTTGGTACCGAACGCCGAGTTGTCGTCGGCGCGTACCGCCGCCGTCACGAACAAGCGGTTGTTCCAGATCAACTGCTGCTGCAGGAATCCGCCCACGGTGTTGTTCTCAAATACTTCGTCGCCGTCGACATTGCGCACCGCGGCGGCCGCCAGCGACAACAAACCGGCGGCCGGGAAGTCATTGGCCGATGCGGCACGGAAGAGCGACTTGCGTCCGAAGAACTGTCCGCCCGCCGAGCTCACGCTGCGCCACGACTCATTGAGCGCGAGATCGAGGTTTGCGAGATAGTCGAACGTGGAGACCGTCACGTCGCGCGTAGACACCGCCATCGATCCGTTGGTGGGCGCACCCGATCCGGAAAACGCCGAGTAGCGCGCCGCCAGCGGGTCGTTGCGAGGCGTGAGCGCCTGATTGTCTTCGGCCAGGCGGTCTACACCGAGGATGAGACGATGATTGAACCACGACGCGGGACGATTGGTGAGCGTGATGCTGCCCGTGAACCGGTCGGCGTCCTGGAAGTTGTTATAGGCTTCGTAGTACACGTCGGGCGGTCCGGAACGGAAGCCCAGCTGCGGATTGCCCGCGTTGCGACCCGAGTAGAGGAAACCGGGCGAGCTGAAGAGCGTGCCCCACACCGCACCACCGCCGCCGGCCTCATACGGCAAATAGGTGCGTCCTGTGGTGTAGGCCATTGATGTTTGCACATCGAACTTCGCGTTTGGTGTGGCCGACAGATTCACGCGCAGGTTGGTACGGTGCAAACGGTTCACCACCTCGGCGCCTTGGTTCTCTTCGTAGCCACCGCCCATGTAATAGCGAAGCGTGGGCGTACCACCGCTGACACTCAACTGCAGATCGGACAACATGCCGGCTTCAAAGATGTCCCGATTGAAGTTGGAGTTGAGCGAGTCGTTGAGTTGGCGTGTGGACAGCTGTACGGTATCGCGCGCAGTGGCCGATGCTGCCGAGGGGATGGTTCCCCAGTTGTCTTCAAAACGATCGCGCCAATCGGGCACCCAGTTGGCGCCCATGCGGTACGTCGCATTCCACACCGGCTTTCCGGCGGCACCGCGCTTGGTGATGATCTGAATCACACCCGCGGCCGCTTCGGTGCCGTACAGCGTTGCCGCAGCCGGACCCTTGATGATTTCCAGGCTTTCGATGTCGTCGGGATTGAAGTCGTTCCAGCGCGAAATGGACTGTGACCCGAAACCCTGCGTGGTGGGACCCGACGCCTGCGTGTTGTCCACGCGCACGCCGTCCACGAAGATGAGCGGATTGTTGTTGAGCGACAGTGACGATGCACCTCGCACACGGATGCGTGAGCCCGAGCCAACCTGGCCCGAGCTGGCCACCACGCTCACACCGGCCGCGCGGCCGGTGAGCAGATCCTGAAAGTTGTTGATGGGTTGCGTGGCCACGATTTCCGACGCGCTCACCGTGGTGACCGCGTTACCGATCGCGCGCTTTTCTGCCACACCGGCGGTGCCGGTTGTCACCACGCCACTGAGTTCAAAGGCGCGTTCCACCAGTACGATTCGCACATCGGTTGCGCCGATAGCTGCGGTAAGTGTGCGCGGCTGATACCCGATACGGCGTACCGTGAGCTCAACCTGTCCCGTGCCGGAAATGTTGACCAGGCGAAAGCGCCCCGAGGCATCACTGCTTGAACCGACGCTCTCCTGACCGGTCACACCGATCTGTGCATCACTGACGGGCGAACCGCGCTCGTTGACCACCGTTCCGGCAATGATCCCGGCGGCTTGCGACTGGATAGCCGCGGTGGGTACGAGCAGAGACAGGGCGAGCATCGACCAGGTAGCGGCCGCAGCCGTACGTGATCGAGCGCGAAACTTGAGCAGGCTTTCCAGCATCGGGTTCCTCCGGAATGTCGTCGACAAGCTGGAGCCGGTGCACCCTTGGGCGAGCTCTTGGGGCGCGGGTGTACCGGGCAGCGCGGCAAACGTGTTGCCACCGTTCGCCAAAGTACCGATGCACGAACGGGATGCAAGGGGCCAACCGGCCTCTTCACATCCCGTGTACACTGTGCTGCTTCACCATGACTATGCGACGCGCATCAGCGCGCCATCAGCGCATTGTCCGCTGCGTGTTACTTGAACGCGTTCAATCCCGTGATGGCCTGACCGAGAATGAGCGAGTGCACGTCGTGCGTACCTTCGTATGTGTACACACTCTCAAGATTTGACATGTGCCGCATGGCCGCGTACTCCGCGAGAATGCCATTGCCGCCAAGCAGGCGACGTGCTTCGCGTGCGGCTTCGGTTGCGATGTTTACGTTGTTGCGCTTGGCCAGCGATACCTGCACCGGTGTGAAGTTGCCCGCGTCCTTGAGACGTCCAAGATGCAACGCAACGAGTTGTCCCTTCACGATTTCCGTGAGCATGTCGGCCAACCGCACCTGCTGAATCTGGAAACCACCAATCGGCTTGTCGAACATGATGCGGTTCTTGGCGTACGACACCGCTTCTTCAAAACAGGCCAGCGCCGCACCCAGCACACCCCACGCAATGCCGTAGCGCGCCTGCGTAAGACACATGAGCGGGCTCTTGAGTCCGCCCGAGTTCGGCAGAATGGCGTTGGCCGCCACGTGCACGTCTTCAAACACGAGTTCGCTTGTCACGCTCGCACGCAACGACATCTTGCCCTTGGTTTCCTTGACGGTGAAACCGGGGGTATCGGTGTGCACGATAAAACCACGAATCGACTTGTCGTCGTCGGCATCACCCGTCTTGGCCCACACAATGGCAATGTCTGACATATTGCCGTTGGTGATCCACATCTTGCCACCGTTGATCACCCACGATCCATCGGCCTGTTCGCGGGCGCGTGTGATCATGCCCGACGGGTTTGATCCATAGTCTGACTCGGTCAGACCGAAGCAGCCAATCAACTCGGCCTTCGCAAGACGCGGCAGATAAGTGCGACGCTGCTCTTCACTGCCGAATGCAAAAATCGGATACATCACGAGGGCGCCCTGCACCGACGCAAACGAGCGAATGCCGGAGTCTCCGCGCTCGAGCTCCTGCATGATGAGTCCGTACGCGACGCTGGAGAGTCCGGCGCAACCATACTCTTCGGGCAGTGACGAACCCAGCAGTCCCATCTCGGCCATCTCGCCGATGAGCTCCTTGGGAAAACGTCCGTCCACATAACACTGCCCGATAATGGGCAGGATTTTTTCGTCAACAAACGCGCGCACCGTATCGCGTATCGCGCGCTCTTCTTCAGTGAGCGCCGCGTCGATGTTGAACAGGTCGGCCGCGTGCGCGGTGAGTTCAACAGAGGGAAGCGCCGGAATGGGCGCCGTGAGCGTATCGGTGGTCATGAGTTGCCTCTTGTAGATCCTGTGGGGCGACCGCGCCCCCGTGCCTCGGGGACGGTCGCATTGCCATCAATATAGCGCACACCGGGGCGAGGCTGTGCCCGAGCGTTTCGCGGCGCCGGCGCGATCCGGAGCAGTCTGGCGCTTCCAGCGCAGGCGTGTGCTTCGGGCGCAGGCTGACGTTGCCGGCGCGCGACCTTTTGCACCCCTGTGAAGCTCTGGCGTTGTCGCGATTCTGACCCGGCTGTGACATGCCGCGCTGGCGTGATGCGCAAGAAACGGTAGAATCAGCCGCAGTCGCGGACGCACTGAGCGTTCACCTCAGGGCTCACGTCCATCACTTTGGGAGTTGGTGGTCATGTTCATGAATCGCCTGCAGTCGCACACGCGTTGCATCAATCGCCGCCGGTTGTCCCGTGCAGGCATCACCGCAACGCTCATTGGCACATTGTTCGCCTGCGGCGGCGGTAGTGATTCCGGCGGAACCGCCCCGCCACCTGCCCCACCTCCGCCGCCCGCACCAACGCCGGGCACGTTGTCGATTTCAACGGCGCCGGTCACGGTGAATGCGGTGGCCGGCACGTCCGTCACTATCAACATCGGCATTACGCGCGGTGGCAGCTTCACCGGTGCGGTCGCAATGACTATTGAGGGACTGCCCACCGGAGTGACCGCCACGTTCACACCGGCCAGTCTCGCTAGCGGTGTCAGCACCAGCGAGCTTTCGCTCACCGTGGCGGCCAGTGTGCCCGCGGCAACCACTAACCTCACGCTTCGTGCGAGCGGCACGGGAGTGACCACCGCAACACGTGCCATGGCGCTGGCGGTGACGGTGCCCGATCCGGGCAACTTTGCACTCGCACTCAACCCGGCGGCGCTGTCCGTGACCGCGGGGCAGTCGGCCAGCAGCACGGTGAACATCACGCGCAGCGGCGGCTTCACGGGCGCGGTCAGCCTGAGCGTTGAAGGACTGCCCAATGGTGTGACGGCGGCCTTTACGCCGGAGACCGTAACCGGTGCACAGGCACAGCTCACGCTTACCGCTTCCAGTACCGCCACGGCTGGTGCTTTCACTGCAACCGTGCGCGGCGGTGCCATCGGACTGGGAGGACGCACGGCATCGCTCGCGTTAACGGTGCAAGCGGGCGGTGGCGGCGGGGGGGGGAGCGGAGCGGTGGTGTGGCAGTTCTGCGACTCGCGTCGGTTCCCGCTCTGGCTGGCCTATCAGGATGGCAGCAACGGTGCGTGGACGCGCGTTGTGCCGGGAGCCAATCAGACGTACTCGTTTACAATCAGCCAGAATGTTGGTGCCGTCGCGTATGTGCAGGACCAACAGGGGCTCCAGGCGTCGGTCACGATTCTGCGATCATCACGCGCCGAACTTCAGGCGCTGGGGGCGGTGGAGTGTGTCAACAACCCGGCGCGCAAAACAATCAGTGGCACGGTGACCGGACTCTCAGCCACCCAGGTTGCCAGCGTCTCGGTGGGTACGGCAACCGCCCAGGCAGAGGCTGCAGCGCCGGCGTTCACGCTCAACTTCGTGGCCGATGTGCGCACCGATCTGCTGGCAATACGTGGCACGCGCAATCCCACAACGTTTGCCGTCACGCCAGACCGCGTACTGCTGCGCCGGAACATCAATCCGCCAGCCGGCGGCGCAGTGCCTGCGGTTGATTTCGGTGTCACCGACGCGTTCGCTCCGGCGTCGGCGCAGTACACCGTGGCCAATGCAAACGGCGAGCAGTTGTTTTCAAGCATCGGCTTGTTCACCGCCAACGGACCGGTTGGTTTCGTTGCGTTCAACGACCCGCAGGCAACAGGCAACACGCGCACTGTGTATGGTTTGCCATTTGCTCAGACCCAAGCGGGAGATTTGCATCAGGTACAGTTCATTGCCTCCAACGCGGCTGGCACATCAGCGCGACAGGTCCTGCAATACAATCGCGAGATCGTCGCGCGCACAGTGACACTCGGACCGGTTGTGAATGATGTGCAGCTGAGCACGGTGGCATCGGCACCATACGTGCGACTGCGTGCTGCCGGTACCTGGCAATCGGAATACGACGACATCGTGACAGCGGGCTTTTCGCAGAACGAGGGCGGCGGGCGCATCTGGTCCATGCAGGTATCGCGCGCTTACGCGGGTCTCACCAGCCAAACCTTCACGCTCGAGATTCCTGACCTGTCGGGCGTAGAAGGCTTCAACAACAGCTGGGGCTTGCTCAACAACACGGCAACGCCATGGACATTCGGCGCGATAGGCATTTCCGCGACGGGTACCGGACAGGCGGAAGAGGGTTACGTCTCTCGCGCCGGCACGCGCAACGGCACCATTACCCCATAGCGGCAGTACGTTCGCGCGCTCAACAGCGCTTAGCAGTTCTTTCGCGCGCTCAACAGCGATCAGGCGTTGAGCGCGCGCCGAGCACGGGGGAGCACGCCCACTTCCTTTGCTTTCTTGCGGAACGACGGTCCGTGATCGAGCGGGCGCGAGGTTTCGTCCTGCCACTGATGCACCATCTCATGCAGCAACGTGTGCATGGCCTCGGCCCAGCCATCACGCTTCAGGTGCCGCCGGCTTAACACAATTTCCGCAGACGGCCCGTCCTCACCGGCCGGGCTGTAATGGCCGAGTCGTGTTTTCATGCGCCCGGATAACAGCACAGGAATACGAGAGAGCGTGCCGGCAAAATGCTTCACGTTGAACTCGTGATGTGCTTCGGCCAGTCGCGCGAGCAAGGGTGCGTCACCAGGGCGCGCTGTTTCGGCGCGACGCTTGGCAGCCGGACGCTCAACGGGGTGCGCAAGAATGACTTCCTGTGCGGCCAGTCGCGCTGCACGAGTACGCGCGGTGGCAAAGCTTACGATGGCGCGCAACACGGGCTCAGGCGCGTGTACGTATCCCTCGTGCAATCGCAGGGTGCGGCCGGCCAGTGACACCATCACGCGGCGCGTGTGCATGAGCGTGACTGTGTCTACGGTGCGCAGCCCCAGGGCGTGCAGCCGGTTGAGCATCATCGCGGACTGCGCGCGTCGTGCGGCGGTACCGCGTGAGGCGCGGGCGGGCGGGACGTCTGCGCTTTTGGCTTCCGGCACCCCGGCCGCTTTCGCAACGTGTGCGTCTTCCGGCGTCAGTTCGAGTGGCGTGGCATTCCGTGCCGGAGCCGCTGGCTTCGAGGGCGACGGCGTGTGCGTTTGTGTATCGGCCGGCGCAAAAAAATCAAACCCAAGCTGCGACTCGGCGACCGCATCATTCACTGCGATGCGGCCGCGTGCGGCCAAACGTTTGACGGCGCCAAGCATGTCGAGCATGACACAAGATGACCGCGTGCAAGACTTATGACAACGCGGCCGCGGCTGAGATGATCGCCCGACCCGCGTTGACCTGGTCCGCGATAATCGTGTGCGGCAGTCCGGCGTACACCCGCAGGTCCACCTTGGCACCCATGCGCGTGTACACCTCGGCGCTGAGCTGGCTGCGGGCCACCGGAATGTGGTGATCCTGATCGCCCACACCAATGAAGACCGGCGTTCCGTCAAACGAGCCGGGATAGTCGCGCGGCAGGCTGTCCGGACCGATGATGCCACCCGCAAAGGCAATCACGCCGCCAAAGCGCTGGGCATTGCGTGCGGCGTATTCGAGGGTAAGACAGGCGCCTTGCGAGAAGCCGCCAAGCACAATGCGCTCACGGGGAATGCCGGCATCAACCACCTGCGCCACAACCCGATCGAGAAACGACAACGCCGACGAAAGCCACGGTTCGTTCTTTTCCGTGGGCTCCATGAAGCGATCGGGATACCACGCGTTCTGTGCGGCGTCCGGCGCGAGATACGCAACATCAGGCACGTTGAACTCATGGCCGAGCGGCAAAATGTCGGTGGCGTCTGCACCGCGGCCGTGCGCGAGAATCACCACCGCTTTTGCATCGGCGAGTGCGACACCTTGAGTGAGTACCGGCTGGCCGGCGTGCGGATCGGCTTGTGATTTGTTTTGTGTTGAAACGTTCATGCGCTGGCCTCAGCAAGTTGAGAGAGATTTATGGAGTTACCGACATGCTCACGCGCCGCGTCGCGTCCGTGGTGTGGCCATTCCGGTGAATTGAGTGGCGTGAGCTGCGCGGTGATTTTTTCGCGCTGCGACTCAAGCCACGGTGGCAGTTGCAATGCGCTTCCCAGCGACGGCTGATCTTCGTCAACGCTGAAGCCGGGAATCGCAGTCGCGATTTCAACGATGTGTCCGTCCGGGTCTTTGGTGTAAATGGAGCGGAAGTACACGCGATTTTGCACCGTAGACACCGGAATGCGTGCCTGCACCAGCCGCTCGCGCAGTTCGAGTTGTTCTTCGTCACTGTTCACTGACAACGCGTAGTGATGTGTTTGTCCTGCACCCATTACCGATCGCTTCGCTGTTGGTGAATCAAGTCCAAAGTATGTCACAAGCGAACCCGGCCGAGCGTCGTCGGCCCCCCATGTCCAGTGCGGCATTGATGGATCATCGAAGTTGCCGGTACGCTTGAGCAGTGTCAGACCAAGGACACCGCGCAAGAACTCATCAGTGCGCGAGAGGTCGCTGGCGGTCGCACTCAAATGGTGCATACCGCGCGTGAGTGTCATGGCATCGTCGATGACATTAACGGGCTCGGGCCATGTCTCTGCTTCAATCGCATCTTCATCGCGTGCGCCGCGCACCAACTCGGCGGGAGGCGCAAGCTCCTCTGAAGCGATCGCACTCGGCGTTTCATTGATCAGCAAACCCGGACCATCGGTGGCGATTTCGAGAATCGTGCCGTCGGGATCCCGGAAATAAATGGAGGTGAAATAGTGACGGTCGTACGGCCCGCGCACACTCACGCCAAGATCGTTCAAGCGACGCTTCCAGCGCAGCAAACCGTCGCGATCGGCCACACGCAGCGCAACGTGATGTGTGCCGCCTATACCGGGCCGACCGCGCGATGCACGGGGCCATTCAAAGAACGTGATCACGGTGCCGGGCGTACCGGTGGCATCGCCGTAGTACAGGTGATAGCTGCCCGGATCGTCAAAGTTGACGGTGGTTTTGACCAGCCGCAGACCGAGCACGCGCGTGTAGAAATCCACGTTCCGCTGTGCATCGGCGGTGACGAGAGTGACGTGGTGAAGGCCGGTAATGGTCATGGTTCCTCCGGGCGCCGAGCGCCGCTGCAGTGTCTCAGTACTAAGATATGTGAGCCACCGGCGTTGTGCAACCGCTTCTCGTTGCAGCGCAAGGAACAATGCGACTGGTGTCCTGTAGGAGACGGTTCTCCTATAACAACGGAACGGCTATAATGGAAGTGCTCGCTTACGGGACGCAGTCGGCAGGTGCCACGCTCTCCCCACTCAAGTTCGCGCGTGAAGAGGTTCGTGCTGGTGAAATCGCGATCGATATCACGCATTGCGGGGTGTGTCACTCCGACCTGCATCAGGCACGCGACGACTGGAAGAACAGTGTGTGGCCGTGCGTGCCGGGGCACGAGATTGTGGGTGTGGTTACGGAAGTCGGTGCCGGAGTAAAGCGTTTCAAGGTCGGTGACCGCGCGGGCATTGGCTGTATGGTGAACAGCTGTCGGCAGTGCGCGAACTGCAAGATGGGTGACGAGCAGTACTGCACCGGGACGAAGAGCTGCACCCTCACGTACAACGGTCCCAAGAAGCCGGACGGTACAAACTCGTACGGCGGCTACTCCACGGCCATCGCCGTGCGCGAAGAGTTCGCGCTTCGCATCCCCGATGCTATCGAAAGCCAGCACGCCGCCCCGATCCTGTGCGCCGGCGTCACCACCTACCAGCCCATGAAATACTTCGGGCTGAAGCAGGGCCAGGTGCTGGGCGTGGCGGGCATCGGGGGTCTGGGCCATATGGCCGTGCAGATCGGCAAGGCGATGGGCGCGAAGGTCATCGCGTTTACCACGAGCCCCGAGAAGATCGAGGCCGTTGAGGCGTTGGGTGCTGACGATGTCGTCGATGTGGACGACGAAGACGCGATGGCCAAGCACAAGGGAACGCTCAACATGCTCGTCAATACCATTCCCTACAAGCACGATCTCAACGTCTTTCTGCCACTCATGGCAAGCAAAAGTACGATCGCGGTGCTGGGCAACTTTCTCGGCTTCGACAACCTCGACACGGCCACGATGCTCTTCCAGCACATCAGCGTCTCCGGTTCGCTCATTGGCGGCGTACCCGATACGCAGGAAGTGCTCGACCTGTGCGCGAAGCACAACATCCGCCCGCAGATCGAACTGATCGCGATGAAGGACATCAACAATGCCTTTGAGCGCATGCAGGCGGAGGATGTGCGGTTCCGTCATGTCATCGACATGCAGAGCCTGAAGGACGATCGCGACGCGGCCAGCAGTGCGGAGCGGGTAAACGACCCAGTGCGCGGTGAGGTTGTTGGGGTTTCGTAACCGCGGCGTATCTTTCGTGAATGAGGACGGACTGGACGGACGGTACAGCGAACCAACGTGAGATCATCACACACGCGAGCAAGCGCCGCTGCGCCGTGTGCGACGACGTCATCAGCGGTTTGCAGTTCGGTAAGCCACAAGAAGGCCGCGCTTGCTGTCATTCACTCTCCTGCCAACAGGTGATGGACAGCCGGTCGCGGATGTCTGATTCGCAGTTCGCATTTCATCTGGCGCTGCATCGGCGACTGCATCAGGACCGTCGGCGACAGCGGGAGAGGGAAGCGAAGCGTGCTGAAGAGCAAGCGGCGCAGGAATCGCTCGAAAATCAGCAACTGCTCGCGTCGGTGCGGGCACAGGTGACCAGCCTCGATGATGGTCCGATTGCGCTGGTGGTCATCCCGTCGGGGGCGACCGGGACCTCGACCTTGCCAGCCGACAGAATCGATAGCTACGCGCGACACCTCACGAAGGTCATTGGCGAGGCGTTTGACGGCACGGCCCCGGCCGACGGACCGGTGGAGGCACATCGCAAGCCAGCGGAGCGACTGCAGCGCGCGGAGCAGCGCTTTGCAGACAACGCAGCACTGCGTGACTTGAGTGATCAACTCTGTGGCATGTGCCGAGGCGGTTGCTGCGGCTGGGGCGCGGACGACGCCTACGTGACGTCGTCCACGATCCGTCGCTACCGGCTGGCGAATCCCGATATGTCCGCAGACGACGTGCTCGCCGCCTACCTCGCCGTGCTGTCCCCTGAAGTCATCGAGCACTCGTGCATCAACCACACGAGCACGGGCTGCGCCCTGCCCCGGGAGATGCGGTCGGATACCTGCAACGGCTACTACTGCGAGTCGCTCATGGCATTCCAGACGGAACACCTGTCGAGGACCGAGCGCCTCTCAGTTGTGGCCATTCAGCGCGCGAAGGCGAACTGGTTGGGGACAGGGCCCGGAGATATCAATCCGATTGTCGACGTGGCCGTAATCGACGCGCACGGGAAGCGGACCATCCCCCGGGAGTGAGCCGCGGCGATGCTCGCCCACCGGCGGTGGATGCGATTGTGCGATGTCCGGTACGCCGGATTCCTAAGCAACGTTCGCCCGGAAGAACGCCAGCGTGCGGTCCCACGCCAGCTTGGCCGCCTCGGCGTCATAA
Source organism: Gemmatimonas sp. (assembly GCA_011390805.1). GTDB lineage: Bacteria > Gemmatimonadota > Gemmatimonadetes > Gemmatimonadales > Gemmatimonadaceae > JAABRT01. The sequence continues at coordinate 17,900 of JAABRT010000066.1, forward strand.
CGCGGGGTGGTGTCGTTGTTGAAGCCGTGCTGCGTGCCGGCGTAGAGGTGTCGCTCGTAGCGCACGCCGGCCGCCTTGAGCGCGGCCTCGAAGGCGGGCCAGCTCGCGTTGATGCGCCCGTCGTTCTCGGCCGACTGGATCATGAGCGGCGCCTTGATGGCGGGCACATCGTCCAGGTTTGGCGCCGAGCCGTAGAAGGCCACACCGGCCTTGAGGTCGTCGCCGAGCTTGGTGGCCAGAAAGTTCACCATGCCGCCGCCATAGCAGAATCCCACCGCGCCGACGTTGCCGGTGCACTCCGGGCGCGCCTTGAGCACACCGGCTGCGGCAATGAAGTCCTCGCGCGTTTTGGCCTGGTCGAGCTTGGGAAAGACTTCGCGGGCCGCGTCCTCGGTGCCCGGATAGCCGCCCAGCGGGAAGAGCGCATCGGGAGCAAAGGCCACGAAGCCGTCCACAGCCAGACGCCGCGTGATGTCTTCAATGTGCGGGTTGAGGCCGCGGTTTTCATGAATCACAAGCACGCCCGGCGCCTTGGCCGTACCCGCGGGGCGCACCAGATAGCCGCGCCCCGTGCCGTAGCCCTTGGGCGAGGGAAACTCCACATACTCCGGCTCAATGCGCGCGTCGTCTGGTGCGACCACCTGCGCCTCGAGGAACCTGGGACTCAGCTGCTCGAGCAGCATCACCGCCGTGACGCCACCCACCGCAAACCGCGACGCCTTGTCGAGGAACGTGCGGCGATCGATGCCTCCGTGGACGTATGCGTCAAACAGGATGAGCAGGTCCTGATCGAAATCGTGCGCGGTTTTGCGTTCCATTGGGATGACGGGAGGGAGGGGGAGGTGCTGATACGCATAAGCGCAGTATGTGGCGGGGACGCACTGGGCGCGAGGTGGGGTGCCCCTGCCCCGTTTCGCGTGAACTTAGGTATGCTGCAGCAACTCTTGATCATCATTCCCCCATCGCCGCGTCACCGACCTGCTCCCTGGCCACCCTGCACCGCGTGATCCCGTTCGCCGAGCCGCCCGCTCCCTCTGAGCTGCCCGAGCGTTTCCCGTCCCCGTTCGACCGCGCCGCGATCCACCCGCTGGCCCGTCGAGCGGCGACTGAGACGCAGGCGCTGCTCGACTCCCCGGCGACCGCAGCGTGGCAGCTCACGCTGCCCAATAATGGCAAGATGTTCGGCGTGCTCGTGGTGCAGGCACCGAACGGAGACGTTGGCTATCTGCGAGCGTTTTCCGGCATGCTGGCGGGCCAGTGGGAGGTAGACGGATGGGCACCACCGGTGTTCGACCGCGTGGCGCGCGATGCCGTCTGGATTGCGGGTGAAGCGGAGCTGCTGGCCCTCTCGTCGCAGCGCCAAACGCTTGAGAGCGACCCGTCACCGCAGGCCACCGTGGCGCGCGATCAGATCGATGCGGCACGCACCGCCCGTTCACGTGACCTGCTGCCACGCAT
>JAABRT010000067.1 GCA_011390805.1 Gemmatimonas sp.
GCGATGTGGAGCCGATAAACGCCTCGATAAACGGATCGCTCTGTCCGGGGGCGTCGTTTTGCGCGAAGAGCTGGAATGCCACACTGCTGACGGCCGATACAAAGCGCAGGCGAATGGCAACATCGAGCTCCTCGAAGTACCCGTTGGTGACCGCGCCGCCCTCAATCGGATAACTGCTTCCCGCAGGCTCCTTGAGCAGCAGCGCGTTTTCGAACGAGACATCGCCAACAGATTCCACCGGCTTCAGGTCGGGCAGCGCGCTGAGCGAGACCTGTACCACGTACTCGTTAAACGTCAGGCCAACTTTCCGCGCACCAAAATACGAGCCATCATCGGAGCTTTGCGCTCCCGATGAGCCCGCTAAAGATGTCGTGAGAAATACGGCCACAACGCTAAAACGCCACACGTGCCACTCCACGAAACAGTTCGCAACCCTGCCGCTTTGTCAAACAATAGTGCGTCAGGCGTCGGTGGTGCGGAAGGGGGGGGCGCCTTGAGCCGGACTCATCAGTTTGTTACGGCTGACCTTGCTTGACTGGCTCTGTAATAAGATGCACGTTTTGTGCTTCGGATCACCTGATCCCGTTCACCATCGGAAGGATTCTTGCACACGAGCATGAACAAGCGCGTGCTCCGTCAGGCGTGGAGCAGCGTGCGCAGTGTATGGTCGCCGCGCCCCGCGTATGCGAACGCGTATGCGAATACATCACACGTGTGGCGGCGTCGCGTCACTGTACTCACGGTGAGTGCGATATCGTTCGGTGCCGCAGCATGTGTGGCGTCCACACCATCACCCACACCAACGCCTGTGGCCGCAGATGCCGCCGCATCAAGGGCCATCGCGCAGGAGCAGCGCGCCGGTACAGTGCTGCAAGGAACGCTCGGTGTGCCACCGTTTCAGTGGAACGGATCGGACGGGCGGCTGTCAGCGCTGGCCTTTGCCATGGCTGATCTGCTCGTAACGGATCTGGCGCAAAGTGCGCAGCTGCAGCTGGTTGAGCGCGCGCGACTGGGCGAAGTGCTGCAAGAGATAGATCTGGCAGGTGAAGGACGCGTGGATTCTGCGTCCGCGCCAAGGGTTGGCCGCCTGCTCGGTGCGCAGCGCCTCATTCTGGGCACGCTGGATACGCTGCCTACCGGTGAGCTTCGTTTGAGCGCCCGCATCGCCGATGTCGAGACAGGACTGATTGCACAAACCTTCGACGCACGCGCGACACTCAGTGATTTGCTCGCTGCTGAAAAGGTCATTGTGTTTCGGTTGTTCGATGCGTTAGGAGTAAATCTTTCCCCAGCCGAACGATCGGCCGTAGAAGACGCCAAGCCGGCGGCCAGCCTGGCTGCGCTCACGGCGTACGGGCGCGGAGTGCAGGCGGAACTCGAAGGGGACACACGGCGTGCGTACGCGCAGTATCAGCGTGCCAGTGTGATGTCGCCATCGTTCACTGCTGCCACCAATCGGGCGGCCTCGATCAAGCCGTTGGCGCAAGCGGCGACCGCTTCAGGTGCACTGACCGCCGGAGTCAGACCAGTGGGGGACGCGGTCAACGGTACGGTGGATCGCATTAACCGGCCTCTGGATCTGCTCACGTCGCTTACGCGTCCGTCGGGTGGCGCCGGCGATCCTGCGTTCCCCAGCACATTGATCACGGTTGTGGTGCAGGTGCGCCGACCGTGACCCGGACACCGCACCGTGTGATTGGTGCCTGTGTGGCAATGGCCGTGCTCATGCAGAGCGTTGTCGTGCGCGCGGTTTCGGCACAGGAGCGACTGATCGGTACGCGCACGGTGGGAGCTGCTGCCTCGTTTGAAACCATCACCTTCGGTGGCGACGGACTGTTGCAATCGGCATTTGCCGGACTCGACACTACCCGCGTGCAGAACGTTTCGCAGCTCACCATGCCGGTCACCGCCTCCACGCCGCTCGGCAATGGTTGGCGTGTGGACGTGACCACCTTGTTTGCCAGTGGTCGTGTGACGTTCAACGATTCGATCGGCGGGTCAACGAGCAGCGCGTCGCTGACCGGGATCAGCGATGTGCGTGCACGCGCCACCGGAAAACTGTTTCGTGAATCGGTGCTGATGACGGTGGGGGTGAATGCGCCTACCGGTCGCATGTCGCTCAACAGCGATCAGTTTGCCGCACTGCGCATGCTGGCGTCGCCGGCGTTGGGAATGGGTAGCTCGCCGGTGGGAGCAGGGTTAAGCGGCACGATGGGGCTGGTGCTGGCGCAGCAGGTAGGCCCGTGGGCGCTGGCGTATGGCACATCGTATGAAATGCGTGGCCAGTATCAGCCGGTCGCTGCGCTCACGGCCGGCACGCCATCAACTGATTTTCTGCCGGGCGGTGTTTTTCGCGCCTCGGTAAGCGCTGACCGGTTGATTGGTCCACACCGGCTGAATGTGTCGCTGGCCGGTGATATCTTTGCCGATGACCGGTTGCGGGGGGGGGCGCTCGTTGACTCGCTGGGTGCGGCCACCGAATCGCGTGTCCGGCTTGGACCGGTGCTCAGTACCGACGCGCAGCTGCAGCTTGCGACATCGCGTCTGCGCGATCTGGTGTTGTTTACCTCGTACCGGTGGCGCGCGCCGTACGCACGGGATGGCATTACGGTGGAGCGTTCAAGCGGGCAATACCTCGAGGGCGGTGTGCGCATGGTGCTGCCGTGGCAGCGTGACCGCGACATCATCGTGACAACTGACGCGCGCTGGCATTCGGGGCTGGGAGTGGACCAGGGACTGCCAACGGCAGGTGTGACAAGCGGAAGCATTGCGCTCGCATTGCAGCTGTCCAGGGGGTTGCTTTCGTTCCAACCGTTTGTGCGCGCGCAGGGGGGGGAACTCCGTCAGCGCGCGGCTATCATTCCCACAGGCAATCAGCGGTTTCTGGGTGTTGGTGGTGGTCTTGTGATTGTTAACCGGTTCTGAGAAACCATGAGAAAGCCATGACAACGCGGCGAAGTCCTCGACATGTGGTGCGGCACCTTGCAATGGCTGCGCTGCTCACAGCGGCTGTCGGTGGGTGCACGCAGTTGGCGGACGTACTGACCCCTGGAGAACGCGGTGGCAGTGCACTCCCGGCGTCCATTGCGCTCAACGCAAGTGTGGTGAGCGCACAGCTTTCGCCCTCTGATATCGTCACGCTTTCTGCAGTGGTGTCGTACGTGCGACAGGACGAGTCGCTGGTACGCATTACATCAGTGTCGCGTCCGCTCTCCGGCACTGAGCTGCAGGCCGTGCCGATTGGCGTTGACGTGGCCGCCTGCCTTGCGGATCCTGAGCGCAACGGCGGCGACGGTTCCTGTTTTGTGGTTCTCGAGCTCACGCTGTCGGTAAATGGCAACGTTGTTGACGCACAGCGTATCGGACCACTGCGCCTCACCCCGGGGCAGCCGGCCAACGTGCCCGGTACGGTGACGCTCTTTGATATAGCCGAGATTGAGGTGCAGGACGCAGCAGGCAATGTCGTTCCCCTCGCTACGCCGCTCACGCTGACCGTGGGTGACTCGCGTGCGCTTCGTGCGGTGGTGCGTGATACACGTGGAGCGGTGGTCACTGAACGCACGCCGGTATGGAGCAGTGAAGCGCCTGCTGTTGCGGCGATCACGGAGGGCGGCGACGTGACGGCGGTCAGTGCGGGTGCGGCGCGTTTCGTCGCTACGCTCGGCGCGCGCACCGTTGCTGTATCAGCCAACGTGCAGCGACCCACCGTGGCGCTGGAGATTGTTGGCGCGAGTGGCAGTGGGCGTGGTGTGGTGCAATCCACACCAGCCGGTATTGACTGCCGCGTAAATGGGAGCGAGGTCAGCGGTGCGTGCAGCTTTGCCTTTGATGCGGGAACGAAAGTGATGCTTCGCTCCACGCCCGATAGCGATAACCGGTTTGCCGAGTGGGGTGATGAGTGTGTAAACGGCGATGCTGCCGCATCGTGTGAAATCGAGCTTGGTGATGCGCCGGAATCACGCAAGGCGAGTGCGCGCTTTACCGCGCTGCGCCGGCTTACCATCAATGCAGCCTCGGCGGGTTCAGGACGCGGTCGTGTGCTTAGTGCGCAAGGTCTCGATTGCGCGATTGATGGTGCCACGGTCTCAGGTACCTGTTCGGTGCAGGTGGATGAAGGAAGCACGGTATCACTTGAAGCGATTGCGGCGCCTGCCAGCGAGCAAACGCCATCACCGCGGTTTGCGGGATGGAGCGGTGCCGCCTGCGCCAGTTCAGAGACTGCATTGTGCGAAGTGCCGCTCATCGGCAACGACCAGACGGTGGCGGCGACGTTTGTGGCACGTCGCGTTCTGACTGTGGATTTGACGGGCAGCGGTGATGGCTTGGTGCGTTCAACACCCGAAGGCATTGAATGCCGGGTGACGGGCGGTGTGGTGAGTGGTACCTGCCAAACCACCTTCGACGCTGACGAAGTGGTCACACTGCAATCGACGCCAGAAAACGGCAATCTTTTTGCGACGTGGGGAGAAGGATGTGCCGCGTCTGAAGGAGAAAGCGCGTGTGTGATCCGCAGCAGCACGAGCGGGCGCGCGAGCGCGCGCTTCGTGGCGCTGCGACGCGTGGTGATCAGGGGTGGGACTTCGGCCAGTGGACGCGGAAGGGTTACCGGTACTGCAGGGCTGGACTGCCTGATCAATGGCACTACAACATCCGGTGTGTGTGCCGTGCAGGTGCCGGAGGGCACCACGATCACGCTCGAGGCGGCGCCTGAAGCGGAGGCCAGTGGCACCGCGGCAACGTCTGAGTTCCGCGGGTGGGGTTCAGAGTGCACGGTGTCCACCGCCGACCGTTGCGTATTCACCGTGTCGGGCAGCGATCAGGTTGTGCGTGCCGACTTTGTGGATCGCGGTCGGCTTACGGTCAGTGTAAATGGCACTGGCGCGGGACTGGTGCGCTCAGGCAACGGGATTGCCTGCGCGAGAACGGCAAACGGTGCGACTACCGGGGAGTGCAATCTGGAGTTCACCAGCGCCGACCCGATTACGTTGGAGGCGGTCGCTGAACCCGGTTCAGAGTTTACCGGATTCGGTGGAGACTGCGCATCGGCGTCGGGCAACGTATGCACGCTTACCACCACAAGCTCCCGCACGGTGACCGCCACCTTTGCACGGAAGCGTGTTCGTCTCACGATCATCGTTGACGGCGGCCGGCTGTCATCCGGAGCGGTATCGCTCAACGGCAGCGAGGCATGCACGATCGCGTTTGGCGATGCGACCACGACCTGTGCCCGTGGGTTTGATGCGGGTACACAAGTCATTCGTGTGGCCGCCACACCCGGAAGTCAGTCGCTGTTCACCGGATTCGGCGGTGATTGCAGTGGTACTGGTACGTGTGCGGTCACGATGTCTGCAGACCGCACGGTACGCGTCACCTTTGCAGCCACCCCACGCGCGGTGAATGTGGTGCGCAGTGCGACGGCCAGCGGATCGGGGCGTGTACAGAGCGTGGATGTGTCGCAGCGAATCGATTGCGCGTACACCCAGGGTCAGCCCGCGGGGAGCGGATGTCGCACAACAGTGCCTCCGCTCACGAACATGCGGCTCACCGCAACGCCGGCGCCAGCCAGCGCGCTGCTTTCGTGGGGCGACGCGTGCGCCGGTACCATGACGTTGACGTGTGCGCTTTCACCAACAGCTGCGTCCACCGATGTGTCGGCGCGTTTTGTGTCGGCCATTGATGTGCAAATGGTACTGGGGGGGGGAGCGGGTACCGTCAGCTTCAGCATTCCCAATGTGCCGTCGCAGGGTGTCTGCACCAGCACGGCCAGCGCGGGCAACAGCTGTCGCTTCTCGTTGCCGGTGGGCAGCACGGGTGTGTTCAGGGCTTCACCTGCCGCTGGAGTTGCCTTCGCAGGCTTCCAGGGCCCGTGTCTCGAGGGGACGGGACTGGTGCAGACATGCACCTACCGCGGATTCGGCTTCGTGCGCGAAATCAAGGCATTCTTTGGAAGTGCGCCCTGATTATGCTGCGTGAATGAGGGTGTCTCTGCCGGGGCCAGACCGGACGGGCACTACTACATCGGATCAACCTGTCACGAATGACAAAGCGGGGCGCAGCGATGATGATCGCCGCGCCCCGCTTTGTCGTTTTGCTGTACGAGGACTGATCCGGAATGCCGGTACCGATGCGGTACATGACGCTGGTCCGTGCCGGCATTTACTACATAGCCTGTTCCCGGCTTATTCGTCGCGGTTGAGCATGGCAACCTTGGTCTGCAACGGCTGGTACTCAGGAGCCAGTGCCACCGCCGTGCGATACAACGTAGCCGCGCCTTCCATGTCGTCCTTGTCCTCTGCCTCTAGCGCCTGACTCATGGCCATAAGCGCCTTGAACTGATTCGGGTTCTTTGCTGCAGGGATGGTTGCACTGGCCGTCTTGAGCGCCGGCAGCTTCAAGCCTGCGTTGATCTGCTGGCCCAGATCGATCACCAGCTGAAGCAGCTGGTCGGCTTTGCCGCTTACCGTTTTCACGTACTCGATGGCCGACGTCTCGGTGTTTACCGCGCGCACGTCGATGCGCAGGTTGCGATTGGGATCAATTACGAAGCTGCCCATGAGCATGTGGCGGGCGCCAAGTGTTTTGCCGAGTTTCACGGCTGTCTCCTTGTCCACACGATCGCTGTTCTGCAGATTCTGCTCTTCGAGCACCGGTTGCAGGCGGTCACGCTCAACAACGCGCACCCCACTGTTCTGTGCGATCTCGTTAATGAGCATCTCAGCCATTCCTTTGCTGAGCGGTGCGTACGAATCAAAATCCACCAGCGCGCTGTTGGTGAAATACAGGACGGCAAGTGTTGGACGCGTATCATTCGCCTGAGCGGCCAACTGTGACGTGCCGAGTAAAAGCAGAGCAGGAAGCAGACTGCGTGTACGGCGGGTAACGGCGCTGAGAGCGTGTACCATCGGGCACCTCGGAGGGGGGAAAAGTAGTTCGCTAAGTTCGTTCGAAAAACACAAATCGTCAATGGGAGTTTGGTCGTCGGCTTATGTCAAAAACCTGTCCGGTGTGTGCAACCGTTTATGCGGATACTGATGCGTTCTGTCCAAAAGATGGAACGACGCTCCGTATGGATGAGACCGCCAATACGCTTGTTGGAAGCGTGATTGCCGACCGCTATCTCGTAAGCAAGCTGCTTGGCGAGGGCGGCATGGGGCAGGTGTATCTGGCCGGCCATGTGCGTCTGCCGCAGCAGGCGGCCATCAAGGTCTTACACTCCAGCATGGTGCAGGATGCTGCCGCGATTGCGCGCTTTAATCGCGAAGCGGCCAACGCGGCGCGCATTGAACATGAACGGGTGGCGCGTGTGTTCGACTTTGGCGAAACGAGCAACGGGCTGGTGTATCTGGCCATGGAGTTCGTACCCGGTCGTACGCTTACCGAAGTGCTCGAAGAGGCGGGTCGCCTGCCTCCTGAACGCGCAGCCAACATTGTGTATCAGGTAGCTGACGGACTTGAGGCGGCCCACCGCATCAGCATTGTGCATCGCGATCTCAAGCCCGACAACATTCTGGTGGTGTCTGATGAGTCTGGTGCAGACAAATGCAAAGTGGTGGACTTCGGTATTGCCAAGGCGTTTGACGGCAGTGAAAGCCGCAAGACGCAGCTGACGCAAGCTGGCGCCATTATCGGCACACCGGAGTTCATGAGTCCGGAACAGGTGCTCGGCGAGAATCTTGATGCACGCAGTGATGTGTATGCGCTGGCCGTCGTGGCCTATCATCTGCTCACGGGCAGCCTGCCGTTTGTCGCGACTACACCCGAGCGCAGCCTTACGATGCGTCTCATTCAGGATCCGTCGCCGCTCGCCGAAACTGCTCCGGACGTGGAGTGGCCTGTGGCGTTGCAAGAAGCGTTCGATCGTGCGCTGGCGCGCGAGCCGGAAGGTCGCACCCCATCGGCGCTACAGTTTGCGGAAGAACTGATCGCTGCTACCGAAGGGTGGACCGGTGGCATGGTGCTGCGTGGTCGTACGCCTACGTCGAGTGCATCGCTCACCGCAGCGCGAAACGCGGCGACCGTGGGCATGAAGGCGCCAGTGTCCGGATCGCGAAGCGCTCCGACTGTGGATATGCCGCGCAAGCCGGCCACGTCAGCTGCAGCGGCGAACGGCGCAGAAGCGTCCGCCAGCAAAAGTCGTGTGCCGATGCTTGTGGGGGCGTTGGTGGTGGCCGCAGCAGTCGTTGGTGGCGGGCTCTTCATGATGCGCGGCGGCGACACGCCTGATGTGGCGGGGGGGGGAGAGTCCGCGACAATGTCGGCTTCGGCACCAATTGCGTCGGATACCGACGCCGCGTTGTTGGCGGGCAACGAGGCGACAGGGAATAGCTCAGCATCAGCCAATCGTGATCAACCACAGTCGGCGGACGTTGCTCAACCTGCGGGAGAACGAACCACCGCGGCCGACCCGCGCACGACCTCATCCACAACCACACCGGCGCAGCCCTCGGCCGCGCCCGGAACGCGTACCGATGCAGCGGGCACGAGTGGCTCGGGCGTCGCCGCAGCTGCGCCCGCTGGTGAACAAGCGAATGCTCCCGCTGCCAGTACGAGCGCAAACCCCGCGGGCGCCGAGGCGCTCAAGCGCGAGTTCGATGGCATCAAGGCCCGCTTGCTGGCCGCTGCCGATTCGGAGGCGCCGCAGGCAGCAGCACGCCAGGAGATTCCACGGTTGCAGGCGTTGCTGCCGCGTTACAGCAACGCCACCGACAGCGTGTGGGTGTACATCACGCTGGTCCAGTCATACGCCTTGGTTGCCGACGAAGTCGGAACGTGCAGTGCGCTGCGCACCGCCAACCGTCTGGCGACCTCGAGACAACAGATTACGGCGGTAACAGGGCTTAAGAGCGCATTTCCGAACTGCCTGTAATCGTCCGTAACTGCCAGTTACCGTTGCTCGCGCACACGGAGTAAACGCTCGCCGGCCTCGTGCAGTGTCGGCGCACTCTTGGCAAAGTGAAAGCGCAGATAATCCTGCACCGGCTCGCGGAAAAAACTCGAACCCGCAACGCCGGCCACACCAATGGTTTTGATAAACCAGTCTGAGGCTTCGGCGTCTGTATCGAATCCCAGTTCTGCGATGTTGAGCATCACGTAGTAGGCGCCCTGTGGTTCTGTAAACGGCAGTCCCGTCTGCCGCAGGTAGCCCAGAAAGAGCTCGCGCTGCGCCGTGTAGAAGTCGCGCAGATCGTCGTAGTACTTTTGCGGAAACTCCAGTGCTGTGACAGCGGCTTCCTGCAAAGGTGCAGCGGCACCAATGGTGAGGAAGTCATGCACTTTGCGTGCGCCGCGAATGACATCAGGCGGACCTTGCACGTAGCCAATGCGCCAGCCCGTGACTGAATACGTCTTGGACAGCGAGTTGCACACGATGGTGCGCTCGAACGCACCGGGCAGCGCATGCACATACGTGTGTTCGTACGGCGCATACACCACATGTTCGTAGGGCTCGTCGGTAATGATGTACGCGTCGTACTTGATGGCCAGCGCAACAATGGTCATGAGCTCGTCGCGCGAGAACACCTTGCCGGTGGGATTACCCGGGTTGCACAACACAATTGCCTTGGCGCCCTGCGCAAACGCGCGTTCAAGCTCGTCGGGGTCAAAATGAAACGTTGGTGGGCGCAGTGGCACCCACAGCGCTTCGGCGCCGGCCAGGATCGTGTCGGCGAAGTAGTTCTCGTAAAACGGCGAAAAAATGATGACCTTGTCGCCGGGATTACAGGCGGTCATCATGGCCACCATCATGGCTTCGGTGCTGCCGCAGGTGACTACGAGATGTTGATCGGGATCAATGGCTACGCCGCTGGTGCGCGTGATTTTGTCAGCCAGTGCACGGCGAAAACGCGGCGCGCCCCACGTCACCGCATACTGATGAAACGGACCGCGGGTGGCCGTGACCAGCGCGTCGAGCAGCGCCGGTGGCGGTTCAAAGTCAGGAAAGCCCTGCGCCAGATTGATGGCGTTGTACGCATCGGACGTGCGGGTGGTGTTGCGGATAACCGATTCACTGATCGCGTCGAGTCGATGTGAGGTTCGCGGCATGCGTCAGGGGAGGGCGGTAGCGGCAGACGATGATGCGCCCGGTTGTGCACGATTCACAATCCACACGAGCGACAACATCACAGGTACTTCAACCAGGACGCCCACGACTGTGGCCAGGGCCGCCCCGGAGTTGAGGCCAAACAGAGAAATTGCGACCGCCACAGCCAACTCAAAAAAGTTGGAGGTCCCGATCAGGCAGGCCGGCCCGGCCACATCATGTGGCAGTCGGAGCAAGCGCGCGCCAAACCAGGCGACGGCGAAGATGCCATACGTTTGCAACATCAACGGTACCGCAATGAGCCCGATGATGAACGGCTGCTCCACAATCGTGCGCGCCTGCAAGCCAAACAGTATGAGCACGGTGGCGATAAGTCCAACCATCGACCACGGTTTGAGCGCACCCACAAACTGTTGCAGCGCGTTGGTTGATCGCTGCAACAGGGCTTTGCGGGTGAACATGCCGGCCAACAGTGGCAATACCACATACAGCACGGTGGAGAGCAACAGCGTTTGCCATGGCACGGCGATGTCGGTAACGCCGAGCAGCAACGCCGAGATCGGTGCGAAGGCGAAGATCATGATGATGTCATTGATCGACACCTGTACCAGGGTGTAGTTGGCGTCGCCCTTTACAAGCTGGCTCCATACAAACACCATGGCGGTGCAAGGCGCCACACCCAGCAGAATCATGCCGGCGATGTATTGATTGGCCGACTCCGGTGAGACCCAGGGCGCAAACAGGTGATGAAAAAACAACACACCCAGCGCCGCCATGGTAAACGGCTTGATCAACCAGTTCACCACAAGGGTGAGCGCCAGGCCGCGCGGCTTGCGTCCAACGTCCTTGATGGCGTTCCAGTCAATCTGCAGCATCATGGGATACACCATCACCCAGATGAGCACTGCGACCACCAGATTCACATGCGCAAACTCAAACGCCGCGATGGATTCGAACAGCGCTGGAGTGATGAGCCCCAATGCAACGCCGGCAGCGATACCCAGCCCCACCCAAATGGTGAGGTAGCGTTCAAATACGCTCACTGTGTCAGTTGCTACCGATGGTGTGGAGCGCAGTCACAAGCTGGTCGCGTGTCATGGTGTGCAGCGGCAGGGCAAGCAGCTGCAGCATACGGTAGCCCAGCGCCTGACGCGTGAGTTCAAAGGCGCGTCGTTTTCCCTCGTCGCCGCCCTCGGCGACCGAGGGGTCGGGATAACCCCAGTGCACTTTGATTGGCGCATTGCCCTGCTGTCCCGTGAACACCGGACAGCTTTCCGCAGCCGCGCTATCGCACACTGTGATCACGATGGAGAGCGCCGGCGCATCGTCGGTGGTGAAGACGTCCCAGCTTTTGCTGTGCACGCCTTCGGTGCCTACACCAGCGGATTGCAGTGCCTCAAGCGCAAACGGATTGATTCGGCCACTGGGAGCGCTGCCCGCGCTGTGCGCGCGAACGTTTTTGCCCAGCCGCTCCGCCCAATGATTGAGCATGCACTCCGCAAGCACGCTGCGCGCGGAGTTGTGGGTGCAGAGAATGAGAATGTGCGCCGTTGCGCTGTCCGCCTGCTGTGCCGTGGGGGCTGCCATGCAGGGAAATCTAGCAGTGCAGCGCCACGCAAAAATCGGGTAAGAAGGCCTGTTGCCCGCCGGTTACTGCACCGTGCGCGGCCGCCGTGACAGAATGCTGTCCATCACGGCGGCGTTCGCAAACTCTTCAGGCTTTCTTCTGGCGGGAGCGGCCGGCAGCGACGAGCATCAGCACTCCACCGGCCAGGAGGCCGAGCGTGGCGGGTTCGGGGACCGTAGCGGGCGCGCCTGAAGGATTCTCGGGCTCCGGGCCGCCGCCGGTTTCAAAGGGTGTGTCCCTTGTGATCTGTGTTCCTGCACCCGCATGTGCCGGACCGGCAGTGAATACAAGCAACGCAAGTACAGCCAGAAGATTCTTCATCGTGTTTGCTCAAGAGAGGAGGGACGCATGATGCACCAACAGCCTCGCCACTGATTGGTGCGGACAAACTGGACGCTACGATTGCGCCGCGAACTTCGCAAGAGAAAAACACCAGTCGTAACACAGCTCCAGCGTTTGTCACGACTGGCTTGATGCTGCGCTTAGTCTTTCTTCCGACGGCGATACCCAACAGCCGCGATCATAATCGCGCCACCGGCAACGAGGCCGAGAGTGGCGGGCTCGGGGACGGCAACACCGGGCGGCAAAACGTTACCAGCCCACGCCGGTCCAGCCGACAACACCAGCAACGCCACTGCTGCAGAAAGCTTCTTCATTTTCTCCTCCTGAAAAGGTGATCGAAGGATGTTCCAGCGAGCCTCGACATTACGGTTTCCGGGGAGAGTGCGCAAGAGATGTGCTGTGTGACAGCGCCAGTCTCTTCCATACACAACGCATCAGTACCGCCACCACCACAGAGACTCCGAGACACAGAGAAAAGCCAGTGAGTGAACACTCCAATATCCCCGCTTTTCCTCCGCGCCTCGGCGCCTCCACGGTAAACGCAGTCTCAGCGCCTCCGCGGTAAACGCAACCGCAGTTCCCCGGCCGCACAAGCACTCACCGCACGCTGTCCACCCGAAGCAGCGGGTTCGCGTTAAAAAAGCCAGTCGGCACCAGCCGAAACCCCGCCACATGGCTCGGCATTACCGGCCAGTCTTCTCTCCGCGGTAAATGCGTGATCCCCATGACGTACCACAACACCACATCGGTGTTTTGCACACCCGCATCACCACGCGTAAACATCGGCAGGCCATCCCCGCCTCGACTCTGATTGGGATACTCGCCAGCCGCGTACAGCTCACCATCGCGATAGGGCGTTACCCACAGCTGCGCATCAAGAAAGCCGGCGCGTTTACGAATCCACGCTGCGCTGTCGGCCAGCGCCACCGCGTTCTCACCGGGCATCAGGCTCAGCGCCGTGTTGGCGAGCCCGTCCTCGTCAACAGTGCCGTTCTGCACCACCCAGCGCCGGGCGCTGCGCCCTGATGTGAATCGCCGTGCACCCAACTCGGTGCGAAGCGTATCCACTCCGGCGGTCATCGCCGCGTGGCTGGCGTGCACATCACCTTCACCTGTGGCGCGCCCCTCAACTTCAAACACAGTCTGTCCCGCTGCACCATCAACATCCGTGTCCAGCCGGAACACAAAAAAGTGCTGATGATGTGGCGCGACTAATTCATTGGACACACGCTCACCGTGTACCGGCGCACTGTTGGCATCACGGGACTCCCGGCGTCCACCGCTCGTACTATCGGACGCGAGCGATCCTTTCACCGACATAATGCCGGTGAGCGATGTACGCTGCGTGATCGAGCCGTCTTCGTGAAACATCCACGCAAACGCATACTCGTAGTTCCCAACGGTGGAGATCCATTCCACCACCAACTCACGCGCCCGTCGTGCCACATCCATGTAGCGCCAGCTCAGCCCCGCGTCCCGCTCATACAATGCGATAGCCCGCGGCTTCTCAGTGGGAACACCCGACTCATCGGCCATCACTGCCGGCATGAAGATCGCACCGTGTGGTACGTCCACACCCTCACGCAGCGGCACTGCAAATTGGCCAAGTCCCAGTTCACCCGCATCGAGCGCGTTGCGCACAAACCATCCGCGATCCGGGTCGCCGTAGGGCACGACCATTTCCGATACCGAGGCGCGATACAGGAGTGACCGTTCCCGCGCGCCGTCGCGATAGGTGACATGATGCAGCACCACACCCTCTCTTGGATGCGGCGCTACATGCAGTGTCCAGTTGCGCCACTTCACTGTGCCTCCACGCACGGCAATACCGGCGCTGCGCACCTCGTTGCGCACAATGTCCGGTGCGTTTGCGTCTACCTGCACATTGCGCACCGGCGAGACTGGAACGACCGCATCGTCAATGAAGGCAGTTACGGTGTCACGTGTGAGATTGACCGTAGCCATGATGCCTTCAATCGGGCGGAGGAAGATGCGATCATTGCGTCCTTCGCGCAGATAGGGCACTACACGAACAATGCGACCCGTCTCCGTTGAATCGCCGAAGTAGCCCGCGCTCCAGGCTCCACCCACCACAGTGCTAACATCCGTGATGCCGCGTCGCGCCAAAGCCGCTTTCCACCGCGCATCACGTGAAACGATCGCATCGGCTGAACGTGAGTCGCTCATGCCCAGCCACGGTTGTGCACCAATCACGCGCCTGCTGGAGCGCACCTGATTTGCTGAAACATTTATCAGCGTCTCAAACAAAGCGTCGTTTCGTGCGCTATACAAAATCACCCGCGCTGTGCGCTCTGTTGCCTGCGCGTTCAGGATTGCACTCTTGAGTGGTTCGTCGAGGGCCACCGAGACGATCCGTGCGTCGTCCGGTATGCTGTCACCCGCTTTGGCGGCGGCCACGGCGACAGTGATTTCATCTGCTGACAGCGCGTCAAAAGCGCTCAGTGATTCTGACACGCCACTGGTGTCCACCTGTCGATTGTCCGCTGCTGTCTGGCTCTGGTCCGAGATCGTACACGCACTCAGCATCAGCAAGGCCGCCGCTCGTGGCGCCGCGAACGATTGCCAGCGTCTGCGCAATGCACAGCTGCGCGTATTCCCCGGCATCAACGAGCGAGCCCAGCCCATGCGAGCACCTCCAAGCAGAAGATTGAACCAGCGCTGGTCAGCACCACCTGCGCTGCAGGGCAGCAAGAGCAGCATCACCAGCAGCTACAGCACCGGCAGCAACAGCACGAGCACCAACATCACCAGCAGCTACAGCGGCCACACCCACAAGATCATCGGCACACCCACCAGCATGACCAGAATGGACACAGGGAGCCCCAGGCGCCAATAGTCGGCAAACTGATAACCGCCCGGTGCCATCACGAGTGTGTTTGATTGATGCCCGATCGGGGTGAGAAATGCGCACGAAGATCCTACGGCCACCGCCATCAGTAATGGATCGGCTGACACTTGCATGCCGGCGGCAACGCTCACCGCGATCGGTGCCGTGAGCACGGCTGCTGCCGCATTGTTGATCACGTTGGTTAACAGCATCACCGAACCCATCAACAGCGCCACCGTGGCTTCGGGCGGCACGGCCTGTGCAATCGCGAGCAACTGTGTGGCAATTACGGTTGAGCCGCCCGTTGTCTCCAGTGCTTCTCCAATGGGCAGCATCGCAGCCAGCAACACCACCACCGGCATGTCAACGCTTTCGTAAATCTCTTTGGGCGCCACGATACCAGTCAGCACCATGATGAGCGCCGCGCCAACCAGTGATGTGGCCGGAGACACAATATTGAATGAGATGAGCGCGGTGGCCGCAAAGAAGACGGCTACCGCTAGAGCAATCTTTCGTGGCTTGCCGATCTGCAGGCCACGCTGCGCCAGTGGCAGGCAGCCAAGCTCGTTGAGCACCGTCGACATGTTCTCCTCGCTGGCCTGCAACAGCAGAATGTCACCGGCCACAAACCGTATGCGCTTGATACGTGAGCGCACTCGTTGTCCCTGTCGGGCAACGGCCAGCAGATTCACGCGGTAACGCTGCCGGAGTCCCATGGAAAAAGCAGTGTTGCCTACCAGTACAGAGTCGGCTTTGACAATCGCTTCCTGCAGGTTGAGGTCTTTGGGTGCCTTTTCACGCTGCTCGTCATCGCTCTTCCCCGGAGTGGCCAGTTCCAGGTCCGTATCGTCGAGTGCGGCCGACAGGCTATCCGAGTCGGCCTCGACAAGCAGAATGTCCCCTTCGCGCAGTATTTCAAACATCGACGGTAGCGGACGACGCTGACCTTCACGTATGAGTGCGATCACGGCCACTTCGGCTTCTTCCTGCAACTCCGAGAGCAACGCGTGCAGCGTCTCTCCGATGTAGCTGGAGTCTTTGCGTACGCGCAGCTCGGTGATGTACGCACCAATCGCGAACAGATCTTCGGCTGCATCGGCACTCTTACGCTGTGGGACAAGGCGCCAGCCTACGATAGCAATGAACGCCACACCGACCACAGTGATTCCGGCACCGACGGGCAGGAAGTCAAACATGCCGAATGCGGGCCCACCATCGTGCGCACGGTACGATGCAATGATGATGTTGGGTGGCGTGCCAATGAGCGACAGCGTGCCGCCAAGCAGTGATCCGAAAGCCAGCGGCATCAGCATGAGCGACGGTGAGGTACCGCTCTGACGCGACATCCACACCGCTACCGGCATGAACAACGCCAACGCGCCCACGTTGTTCATGAAGCCCGAGCACACCGCCACCAGTGCCGTGAGCGCCGCCAGCTGCACAACGGGATTGTTGCCAACGCGCGTGATTTGCCGGGCGATGGCATCAACCACGCCTGCGTTGCGCAATCCGCGACTGATAATGAGCACAGCTGCCACCGTCACCACCGCTGGATGGCCGAGTCCGGTAAAGACGGCTTCGGGTGGGACGAGACCGGCCACGGCAACGATAAGCAGTGCAAACACCGCGACCAGATCGTATCGCCAGCGGTTCCAGATAAACAACACCAGCGTGGCTGCGAGCACGCCGAAAACGATCAGTTGATTTGTTTGCACAACGAATAATGGCTATTCGTCGTCGTCTTTCGCGCCGGGTCCGTTCAGCTTGTTGCGCAGCGTGCGTACCGAGATGCCGAGCAGATCCGCGGCTTTGGTACGGTTGTTATCACTGGCGGTGAGTGCATGCTGAATGAGCACGCGTTCCGCCTCGGCCACATTCAGCGATTCGAGGGCGATGGTGCCCGCACTGGTGCCGGTGGGGGCGGCCGCCGGCGCACTCGCCACCGCCGAGCCCGAAAGCGAGGCACCGCCGTTGGCGGGTGTGGTGCGTGCAGTGCGCGTGCTGGTGGCACCCAGCGAGTGAGCCAGGCCAAACCGCGTGCCCTCGAGGCAGTGCGGCTGGATCATGGGATCGGGGGTGAGAATGACCGCGCGTTCAATCACGTGTTGCAACTCGCGCACGTTCCCGGGCCACTGGTACTGCTGCAACGCCGTGAGTGCGTCGGGAGAGAGTCCTTCAATCTTCTTGCCCAGCTCGTGCGCCACCTTCATGGCAAAGCGCAGTGCCAGCACCGGCACATCTTCCGCGCGGTCACGTAGCGGCGGAATCTGAATCGGGATGGTGCTCAGGCGGTAGTACAGGTCCTGGCGGAACGT
Source organism: Gemmatimonas sp. (assembly GCA_011390805.1). GTDB lineage: Bacteria > Gemmatimonadota > Gemmatimonadetes > Gemmatimonadales > Gemmatimonadaceae > JAABRT01. Next base: position 17,172 of record JAABRT010000067.1, read on the forward strand.
ACCGGCTTCCACTTCGGCCGCGAGATCGCGGTTGGTGGTGGCAATAATGCGCACGTCAACTTTGATGGGCGATGTACCGCCCACCCGTTCGAACTCCTGCTCCTGCAGGACGCGCAGCAGTTTGGCCTGCAGGTCGAGGCGCATTTCGCTGATTTCGTCAAGCAGCAGTGTGCCGCGATGGGCGCGCTCGAAGGCACCTTCCACCCGCTTGATGGCGCCGGTGAACGCCCCCTTTTCGTGTCCAAAGAGCGAACTCTCAATCAGTCCTTCGGGCAGCGCCGCGCAGTTGAGCTGAATGAACGCCTTTTCGCGACGCTCGCTCTGATCGTGCAGCGCGCGGGCAAAGAGCTCCTTGCCGGTGCCCGATTCACCCTGCAGCAGCACCGTGGCGCGCGTGGGCGCGGCCATGGAGATCGTTTGCATGATGCGGCGCATGGGCGGTGAGTCGCCAATGATCTGCCGTTCGTTGCGGTACTGCAGGACTTCCTTGCGCAGCGCTTCATTTTCGCGGCGCAGCCGTACGAACTCCAGTGCCTGATCAACCGCCAGCTCCATTTGCTGCGGGCGCACCGGCTTGGTGATGTAGTCAATGGCGCCCGCCTTGATCGCGGCCACTGCATGCTCAATCGACGCGTAGCCGGTGAGCATGATGAGCGGGATGTCGTAGCCCTCTCGGCTGAGCATGGCCAGAAACTCAAGACCTGTGAGTCCCGGCATGCGATAATCGCTGATAATCAGGTCAATATCGCCGCGCGGCAGAATCTGCAGCGCTTCAGGGACGTTGCGTGCACCGATTGCCGTGTGGCCGGCCCGCTCCAGGGTATCCTGGAGTATCAGACCGACACTTGCTTCGTCATCCACGTACAGGATGGTAGCCATGCGAGGGAGTTCGTGGGCAAAAGGGACATCCTTGGCCGGCGCACCCAGTCGAGAGCGTGCATCGCTCAAGGTTTGCTGGTTACCGCCGACACTCAAATAGACGTACGCTCACAGTGACGTGCAACCCTGTGGGCGTGTGATGTGCACCCCGGTCCGGACGCTCCATGCGTGTTACCAACCAAACGCTTCTGAAAAACAGCATTGGCCGCCTGCAGCAAAATCTGCAGTCGGTGGAGCGCGCGCGTGAAGATATTGCCTCCGGGCTGCGATTGCGGAAAATGTCGCAGGATCCCACCTCGGGATCGGAAGTGGTGCGTGTGGGCAGCTCCATGCGCGCCATCGAGCAGTTCCGGCGCAACATCCGCCTGGGCGTGGTGCGCGCGGAAACCGAGGAGAAGGCGCTCGACAGTTTGACCAACACACTCGGGCGCGGTATGGAGCTGGCCATTTCGCAGGCGTCGGCCACCGCAACACCCGAAACCCGGTTGTCGGTGAAAGCCGAGGTCGATGCACTGCTCAGCTTCGCTGTTGGTTTGTCGAACGCGCGCGTGGGAGACCAGTACGTGTTTTCCGGCACCCGCGGCGGCGAGGCGCCCTTTCAGTACCCACCCACTGCCGGTGGAGACTTCAGGGCGTTGCAGGACACGGGAGGCAACCCGGTTGATCCGTCGGGCACGATCCCGATTGAGATTGGGGATGGTCGCTATATGGTGCCCAATCATACCGGCACCGAGGTGTTTCTTGACACCAACGCGCTGGGGGCATTGCGCGACTTGTCGGAAGCGCTGGGTGCCAATGACGTGCCGGCCATTCAGGCGTCCATCGACAGCCTGCGCAACGCCACGTCTGAGGTGCAGGAACTGATCGGGCGTCAGGGTGCGCGCTCAAATGAACTCAGCATGGCTGAAACGTCGCTCGGTGACCTCGAGCTGACGCTGTCGGCATTCCGTTCGGAGTTGCGCGACACGGAAATCGACAAGGCCATGGTGGAGCTGGTTGG
>JAABRT010000068.1 GCA_011390805.1 Gemmatimonas sp.
TGGCTGATCATTATCGGCTTCTGGATTTTCCTCTTCCGCCAGATGCAGTCGGGCGGCAGCAAGGCGTTCTCGTTTGGCAAGAGCAAGGCCAAGCTGCTCACCGGTGACACACCCAAAATCACCTTTGCCGACGTCGCCGGTGCCGACGAAGCCAAGGTCGAGCTGCAGGAAATCATCGAGTTCCTCAAGGACCCGCAGAAGTTCACCAAGCTTGGCGGTCGTTTGCCCAAGGGTGCGTTGCTCGTGGGTCCGCCGGGTACTGGTAAGACGTTGCTTGCACGCGCCGTGGCCGGTGAGGCCGGCCGTCCCTTCTTCTCCATGTCGGGTTCCGACTTTGTGGAGATGTTCGTGGGCGTTGGTGCATCACGCGTGCGCGATCTGTTTGAGCAGGGCAAGGCCCACGCGCCTTGCATCATCTTTATTGACGAAATCGACGCGGTCGGTCGTCACCGCGGCGCCGGTCTGGGCGGCGGTCATGATGAACGTGAGCAGACGCTCAACCAGCTGCTCGTCGAGATGGACGGCTTTGAGTCCAACGAGGGTGTAATCCTCATTGCTGCCACCAACCGTCCCGACGTACTCGATCCGGCGCTGCTGCGTCCGGGCCGCTTTGACCGTCAGATTGTTGTTGATGCGCCTGACCTGCGTGGACGCGAAGGCATTCTCAAGGTGCATTTGCGCAACAAGCCGATCGCCGACGATGTGGAGATCACCTCGCTGGCGCGTGGCACACCGGGCATGGCGGGTGCAGACCTGGCCAACCTGGTGAACGAAGGCGCACTGCTGGCCGCACGTAAGGGCCACGACAAGATCTACATGAACGATCTTGAAGAGGCCAAGGACAAGGTCATGCTGGGCGCTGAGCGCAAGTCGCTGGTGATGCGTGAAGAGGAGCGCCGCCTTACCGCGTTCCACGAAGCCGGACACGCTGTGTGCGCCATGATGGTCAAGGGCAACGACCCGTTGCACAAGGTCACGATCGTTCCGCGCGGTCGTGCACTCGGTGTCGCGTTCACGCTGCCCGAAGACGATCGTGTATCAGTCACGCGTGAACAGCTCGAAGCGCGTCTGGTCATGGCGTACGGCGGTCGCGTAGCCGAAGAACTGGTCTTTGGCCGCGATCGTGTGACCACTGGTGCGGCCAGCGATATTCAGCAGGCCACGTCATTGGCCCGTCGCTACGTGTCGCAGTGGGGCTTGAGCGATGCGGTTGGTCCGATTCTCGTTGGCGATAACGAGCAGGAAGTCTTCCTTGGACGTGACCTGCAGAGCCGTCGTGATGTATCGGAAAAAACGGCCCAGCTGGTGGACGCCGAAGTCTCGCGTGTAATCAACGAAGCGTATGCACGTGCACGCGCGGTGCTCACCGAACACAAGGAACTGTTGCACGCCATGGCCACCAACCTGCTTGAGCGTGAGACACTGGTGCGCGAAGACTTCGTGATTTTGCGTCAGGGTGGCACGTTGCCACCGCGCAAGCCGGAGCCTGGTTCAGTGCCTGAGTTGCCGCCGTCTACCCCGGTCGCGCCGCAGCCGGCGCGTCCGGTGCCGCCCCCGTTGCTTGGTGGACCGGAACCGTCTCCCGCGTGATGTATCAAGTGTGAGCTTCGGCTCACACCTGCTGAAGGTCACGACACGGGCGGCTTCGGGGTTCTTTCCCGAAGCCGCCCGTTGCACATTTACCGCCCTCACACTCCCTCTCACCCCGACGCCGTGCTCGATCTGGCCCTGCTGCAGGCACTCCGCGTCAGCTGGCGCGATCTCCTTGAGATCGCGGTGGTTGCGGTGCTGTTCTACCGCGTGCTGCTGTTCATTCGCGGCACGCGTGCGCTGCAGATGCTGGGTGGGCTGGTGGTGCTGGCGCTGGCGTTTGCCGTGGCGTGGCTGCTCAAGCTCACCATGATCACGTACGTGTTGGGCGTGGTGTTCACCTACGGTGCCTTTGCCATGCTCGTGATCTTCCAGCCGGAGTTACGCTCCGCGCTGGCGCATCTCGGTCCGTCGCGCATGGGGCGTGTGTTTCGCGGGCTCGAAGGGGATGCGGTGCTCGACGAAATCACCGATGCCGTGGAGCGGCTGTCCCGCTCCGGCGTGGGCGCCATCATTGTCATTGAGCGCGATACGTCGCTTGATGAGTTTATCGAAAGCGGGTCGGCACTCGAGGCCAAGGTATCCGCTGACCTGCTCACGACAATCTTTACACCGTATTCGCCGCTGCACGACGGCGCGGTGATTATCCGCGACGACATCATTGTGGGTGCAAGCTGCATCCTGCCGCTCTCGCAGGCCCTCACGCTCGACCGGGCGCTGGGCACGCGTCATCGCGCGGCGCTCGGGCTCTCCGAGGAGTCGGATGCGATGGTGATTGTGGTAAGCGAGGAGCGGGCGTCCATCAGTGTGGCACAGGGTGGGCAGCTGCGGCAGGAGCTCACACCGCTACAGGTTCGTGACCTGTTAGCCGGAAAGGAGCCGCGCGCCACCACCGAGCACGCAGTCCTGCAGCTGTAAGCCATGCGGGCGGTAGTGCGCAAACGTGGTCGCGTGGCAGTCTCCCGCGCCGAGCTACACTTGTCGCGTCATTGGCGAACATCTAGCTTCATAGGCTAGGCCAAAAGCGTGCCCCATCGCCGACTGCGCAGGCCATGGGCCGCTCATTCCGCTCTGTGCGGCTGCTCGCCACTCTTCGTCGGTACCCGTGACCGCCTCAGCCTCCACATCCTCTGCCAGTTCAGCCTATGCGCACGCTGTTGCAGCGCGCGTTCGCGACGCGCGTGACCGTATTGCGGCGGCGCGTGATCGGGGTGGCCACGGGCAGGACGTTACGCTGGTGGCCGTCACCAAAACACATGGTGTTGAAGCAGTCAGGGCGGTAGCGGCCGCCGGCGTAACCGACGTGGGCGAAAATCGCGTGCAGGAGGCCGAACCCAAGCGCGCCGAGTGCGGTGTGCCGCTGCGCTGGCATTTGATCGGACACGTGCAGCGAAACAAGGCCGCGTCGGCGGTACAGTTTGATCTGGTGCACTCCCTCGATTCCGACCGGCTGGCCACGGCGCTCAACCGTGCGGCGGCTGACGCCGGCAAGCAGTGCGAGGTACTGGTGCAGGTGAACGTGAGCGGCGAACAGAGCAAGTACGGCGTGGCGGCCGCAGAAGTGGCGGCGCTGGCTGAACGTCTGCATGAATGTTCGTCGCTCAAAGTGCGCGGCATCATGACCATGGCGCCCTTCGACGCCGAAGAAGCGCTGTTGCGACAGGTGTTCGCCGATGCCCGTGCGTGCGCGCACACACTGCGTGCCGCGGGGCACGACGCGTCGGTGTTGTCCATGGGCATGTCTGGTGATTTTGAAATCGCGGTCGAAGAAGGCGCGACGCATGTGCGCTTGGGCACAATGCTCTTTGGCGAACGTGCGGGGTAACGTGACGACTTCTCTCTTTTTTGCGCGGCGGAGTGTGGCATGACGGATGATCGCTTCAGGCTTACCGCGCTCGATGCGCGTCGCTGGGACTTTGGCAATGCGCTGCGCGGTTACGATCGCACGCGCGTTGACGAGTTCCGCGATCAGGTGGCCGATGAACTCGAGCGCATGGCGCGCACCAATCAGGAGCTGGAAACAAAAGTCAGCAACTTCCTGGAGCAGCTGCGCGTATTCCGTGACCGCGACAAGGCGTTGAATGAAGCGCTTGTCTCGGCGCAGCAGCTGCGTGGTGATATCCGTGCGCAGGCTGAACGCGAAGCACAGTTGATGTTGCGTGAAGCGCAGGGCGAAGCCGATCGCATCCTCGCCGGCGTGCAGGGCGACATCCGCCGGGCCGAAGAAGAGCTGCAGCAGCTGTGGCGCACACGGAAAGCATTTCTGGCACAAATGCGCACGCTGGTGGAACGGCAGTCTACCGAGATTGCTGCGGCCGAAAGTGCGACACCTCCTGAACTCGGACTCACATCGCGTTCTGCGGGAGATCGTCGTGAGGTCGACCGACCCACGACCGATCGACGCGCAGCCGAGAGCATGGAAAATGTTGGCTTTCGCCTTGATGTTGGCGCCGACTCCGCGCCGCGCGTGAAGCCCGTTATTGACAGTGCAGAAGAACAGCCCCCCCGTCCGTCCATGCCAACCCCGTCGTGGCTCGACGCCATGGGTGAAGAGGAAGAGGAAAAATCATGACCATGCCGCACGGATTTCCGCAGCTGCAGTACACGCAGGAGCATACGGCGGTTGGTCTGGCCAATCCGGCGTTGGGTCTGCATGCGCGCGAACGCATTGAAGCCGCCGCGCACGCGGTGCGTCAGCGCTTTGCCAAGCCCGCCGATGTCGCAATCATCCTGGGCACCGGACTCGGCGCGCTGGCCGACGTCATGGGCGTGGAAGTATCCATTGGCTACGAAGAGCTGCCCAACTTTCCACTCTCCACGGTAGAGTCGCATCGCGGGCGGTTACTGTGTGGCACACTGGGCGGCAAAACAGTGATTGCCATGCAGGGGCGCTTCCACCGCTACGAAGGCTACTCGCTGCAGCAGGTCACCTTTCCGGTGCGTGTACTGCGCGCACTGGGTGCACAAACGCTTGTGGTGTCGAACGCCTGCGGCGGCATGAACCCGCTGTGGGCCGCCGGTGATCTGATGTTGATTTCGGATCACATCAACATGCTGGGTGACAATCCGCTGGTCGGTCCGAATGACGAAACACTTGGACCGCGCTTTCCCGATATGTCGGTGCCGTATGATCCTGAGCTGCGCACATTGGCGCGCGAAGTGGCCGCTGGTACCGGAGTCACGTTGCGCGAAGGTGTGTACGTGGCAGTGCCCGGTCCCAATCTCGAAACGCGTGCCGAGTATCGCATGCTGCGCAACATCGGCGCCGACGTTGTCGGTATGAGCACCGTGCCCGAGGTCATTGTGGCACGCCACGGTGGCATGCGCGTGCTGGGACTTTCCATCATCACCGATCTCTGTTTGCCCGACGCATTGGAGCCAACAAATCTCGAGGATATTCTGCGCGTTGCACGTGAAGCCGAACCGCGGCTCACGACAGTAGTCCGTGGCGTGGTGGAGCGTCTGTGAGCAACGGTTCTGAAAACGCTGGTGCTACACGCTTCCCGCTACCCAACGCTGAGCAGTCGGCGCACGCGCTTGATCAGTCGCTGCTGGAGCAGTGGCGCGACGAGCAGCTGTTCGCCGCGGTGCAGACCGCCCGTGAGGGTGCCGAACCGTTTGTCTTCTTTGAAGGCCCCCCAACGGCCAACGGGCGTCCCGGCATTCACCATGTGTTCTCACGCACGGTTAAAGATCTGTTCTGCCGGCATCGCACCATGCAGGGGTACTTTGTCCCGCGCAAAGCGGGATGGGACACGCATGGCCTGCCCGTTGAAATCGAGGTTGAGAAGGAGTTGCAGCGCGAGAAAGCGGCGCGCGATGGCGTAGACATCGCAGACGTCGCCAAGCTCGGTGGCAAGCAACTCATTGAAGCAACCGGCGTGGCCGAGTTCAACAAGCGCTGCCGCGAAAGTGTGTGGAAGTATCGCGGCGACTGGGAGTCGCTGTCGGAGCGCATGGCGTACTGGCTCGATTACGACACGCCCTATGTCACCTATCACAATGACTACGTAGAGTCGGTGTGGTGGGCGCTGTCTACGCTGCACAAAAAGTCGTTGCTCACGAAGGGCCACAAGATCCTGCCGTACTGCTCACGCTGCGGCACGGCGCTCTCCAGTCACGAAGTCGCACAAGGCTATCAGGATGTGGAAGATCCGAGTGCGTACGTTGCGCTGGACCTGGTGCCAGTGGAGAGTGACAACGGTGTGCGCCGTCGCATCATTGTGTGGACCACTACGCCGTGGACGCTGGTGTCCAACACCGCACTCGCGGTGCACCCCACGCTCACGTACGCGGAGCTGAGCAAAAAAAACGCGCCTGACTGGACGATCATTCTTGCCGAAGCGCGTGTGCCGGGAGTGCTCGGCGCCGATTGGGCTGATCGCTGGAATGTGGTGGCGACACACCGTGGGTCGGCGCTCGTGGGACGCGAGTATACGCGTCCGCTTGATTGGGTGGCGTACCCCGAAGAAGGGGCGCACGAAATCATTGTTGCCGAAGATTTTGTCACCGCCGAAGACGGCAGCGGCGTGGTGCACATGGCGCCGGCGTTCGGCGCCGATGACTACGCCGCCGGACAGCGTCACGGGCTTGCATTTTTACAGCCGGTAACCGGACGCGGTGAGTTTGCCGATGACGTACCGCTGGTGGCCGGCAAGTTCGTAAAGGCCGCCGATCCGATCATCATTGAAGAACTCGAACGTCGCGGCAGTTTGTGGAAGGTGCAAAAGTATCTGCACGCGTATCCGCACTGCTGGCGTTGCGGCACTGCGCTGTTGTACTACGCGCGCGACAGCTGGTTTATCAAAACCACCGCCGTTCGTGATGCCATGATGGCGCGCAACGCCGATGTGAACTGGAACCCGTCGGAGATTGGCAGCGGTCGTTTTGGCGAGTGGCTGTCCAACAATGTTGACTGGGCCATTTCGCGCGACCGCTATTGGGGCACGCCGCTTCCGGTGTGGGTAAACGACAACGATCCCTCGGAGATTGAAGTCATCGGCAGCTTCGCCGAACTGGCCGAGCGCGTTGGTGCGCCGCTGGGCGACGATTTTGATCCGCACAAGCCATTCATTGACAGCTACACGTGGCCGGCCGCCAGCGGTACAGGCACCATGCGTCGTGTGAATGAAGTGATTGATACGTGGTTCGACTCCGGATCAATGCCGTTTGCGCAGTGGCACTATCCGTTTGAGAATCAGGATCTCGTGCGTGCGCAGTATCCGGCCGACTTCATTGCCGAGGGTGTAGACCAGACACGTGGCTGGTTCTATTCGCTGTTGGCCATTGCCACCGGCCTGGGCGATGCGTTGCCCAACAACACGGCGGGCGCTGCGCCTTACAAGGCAGTTGTGGTAAATGACCTTGTGCTTGATGCAAATGGACAGAAGATGTCCAAGAGCAAAGGCAATGTGGTTGATCCGTGGATGGTGCTCGAACGTCACGGCGCCGACGCGGTGCGCTTGTTCCTCGTTGCCTCGAGTCAGGTGTGGACGCCGCGCCGCTTCGATGAAGAGGCCATCCGCGAAACGGCCGGCCGCTTTCTGCTCACGCTGCGCAATGTGTACGGCGGCATCTTTGCGCAGTACGCCAACTTCGGTTGGTTGCCGTCGAGTCAGGATCCCGCGGTGCCCGATCGTCCGCCGCTCGATCGCTGGATCCTCTCGCGTCTCACACGGGTAGAGCGCGAGGTGAATGAGTCGCTCACCAACTACGACGCCACTACGGCGGCCCGTCGCGTAATGCAGTTTGTCGACGACGACGTGTCCAAGTGGTACGTGCGGCAGTCGCGTTCGCGTTTTTATGATGTGGCGTCAGACGACAATCGCGCGGCGTTTGCCACCTTGCACGAGGTGCTCACGGTGACCACGCGGTTGCTGGCGCCCTTCGCCCCGTTTGTCAGCGATTGGATGCATCGCGCGCTTACCGGAAGCAGTGTGCATCTGGCGTCGTTTGTGCGTGAGAACGGCTACATAAACGACACACTCGAAGCCGATATGCAGTCCATTCGCACGCTTGCCGGCCTCGGACATGCCGCGCGCGATACAGCCGATGTGCGTGTGCGGCAGCCGTTGCCGTTGTTGCAGTGCGTTGTACCGGGCGATACCTCCGGCGCGGCCGCGCTGGCATCGCTGCTGGCTGCGGAACTCAATGTCAAAGATGTGCAGTTTGTCACCAGCACCGATGCGCTGGTGACGTTGGAAGGACGACCGAACTTTCGGGTATTGGGTAAGAAGTTCGGCAAGATCACCCCGCAGGTGGCCGAAGCTGCGTCGTCTCTCAGCGATGAACAACTGCATGCGTTGGCGGCCGGACGCGACATTCACGTGACGGTGCTGGACGAGCCGCGCTTGATCACGCCGGAAGACGTCAGCATTGTTCGGCGCGCGTCAGGTGCGGCGGTGGTGCAGGAGGACGGCGGTTACGGTGTGGCGCTCGATCCCACCATCACGCCCGAGCTGCGGGCCGAAGGGTTGTCGCGTGAGATTGTCAGTCGGGCACAGCGACTGCGACGTGATGCAGGGTTGGAGGTGAGCGATCGCATTGTGCTCGCCATGGTGGGAGATGAAGAGCTGGAAGCGGTTGCACGAACGTATGCGAGCCACGTGGCTGGCGAAGTGCTGGCGACGCGGATTCTTGTTGGGTTGGAGGCTGGTTCACCGTTCCACGAGGGAACGGATGATCACTCATGGTTCGTGGGGCCGGACGGTGACGTCGATGGACGTGCCGTGCGCCTCGCGCTCACGAAGGACGGAACCTGATGGTTGGCTCGAATGCGCCCAAGAAGCCCAAGCCGATGTCCAAGAAAAACCTGACGTACTTCGAAGGACGGTTGCTCGAAGAACGTCGGCGTGTTCTCAAGGAACTCGGGCACCACGGCGAAACCTTTGGTCCCAACGCAACAGGCGACAGCTCCGACACTGCGGCGTACTCGTTTCACATGGCGGATCAGGGCACGGATGCCATGGAGCGTGAAAAGGCGTTCCTCTTTGCCAGTCAGGAAGGTCGCTTTTTGTGGCACATTGACCAGGCGCTGCGCCGCCTGTACCGCTCCCCTGATACGTTCGGCAAATGTCACCAGTGCGGTGAAGACATCGCCTTTGACCGGTTGGATGCACTTCCGCACGCGCGCTACTGCATTGACTGCAAGCAGCGCGAAGAAAACGCCAAGAAGGGTTGACGTGAACGCATTGATTTACTGGCCGGTGATGGTTGTGGTGGTGGTGTCGGACATCATCACCAAGGCCATTGCCGTGGCAACACTCTCGCCCGCCGGCGTGCCATCACCCGTTTTCGGGGAATGGCTGCGCTGGACGCTCGTGTACAATCCCGGCGCTGCCTTCGGCTTGTACCTGGGCGGTTACTCACGCTGGATTTTTCTCTCGCTCAGCGTAATCGCCATGGTGATTCTGTGGCGCATGTATCGGCAGACGGAGTCGGGCAACGTGCAGCGCACGCTCGCGCTCGCCCTGGTGTCGTCGGGGGCGCTCGGCAACCTGATCGATCGCGTGCGTCACGAGTATGGCGTGGTGGACTTTATCGATGTGGGCATTGGTGCATCGCGCTGGCCTACATTCAATATCGCCGACATGGCGGTGAGCTGTGGTGCGCTGCTGCTCGCGTGGGTGCTGTGGAATGAAGACCCCGATGCGGCCACTGCGTCAACGTCTACCGAAGCCCAATCCTGATGCTTCGCGCCGAGCGCAAACCGCTCGCGCTCGGCGGCGTGGGGTTCTGGTCGCTGTTGCTCACCGTGCTCAGCATTGATGTACTTACCAAGAACTGGGCGGTCACTGCGCTCGTGCCGCGACACGTACCGCGCGAAGTGATTGGTGAAGTGGTGCGCTTCACCCTCTCGTTTAATCCCGGTGCGGCGTTTGGCATGAACATCGGGCCGTATTCACGCTGGTTCTTTGGCGTGCTGGCCATCGTGATCATTGTTGTGTTGTTGCGCGCCACGCGTGAGTTGGTTGCCGAGTCGTGGCTCGCGTCTGTTGGCGTGCCGCTCATTATCGGCGGCGCCGTTGGCAATGTGCTGGACCGCATCCGATATCGTGACGGTGTGGTGGATTTCATCGATATCGGAGTAGGCGATGTGCGGTTCTGGACCTTTAATGTGGCCGACACGGCAGTCTCGATTGGTGCCGTTTGTCTGGTCATTTCACTGTGGCAGGTGGAACGCGCCGAAGCCGCGCGTCGCGCCCGGCATGCGAGCAGCAGCCGGACTCAATGAGCGTGCCCTGTGAGTAGCGCCGATCATCCGGAGCGCGTGGTGCCCGTTTCGTCTGACGAGCAGGGTATTCGCTCCTCGCACACTGTCGGTGTGAAAGCCGGCGAGCGACTCGACCTGTACGTGGCGTCAGTGCGCGAACTCTCGCGTACGCAAGCGGCGACGCTTATCGCCAACGGGCATGTCACGGTAAACGGCGGTCTGGAAAAGGCCAGCTATCGCACGCTGGCGCGCGATACGGTTGATATTCTCGTGCCGCCACCGCCGGGCCGCGATATCGTGCCCGAAGACATTCCGCTCAACATCGTGTACGAAGACGACGCCCTGCTGGTGGTCGACAAGCCGCCTGGCATGGTCGTGCACCCGGCGCCCGGCAACTGGAGTGGAACGCTGGTGAACGCGCTGGTCGGTCGCGGTGGTGAGCTGGCCGAGGGGAGCGGCGAAGAGCGCCCCGGTTTGGTGCATCGGCTGGACAAGGAAACGTCGGGGCTGCTTGTCGTGGCCAAAACCGAGCACGCGCATCGCACGTTGAGCGCGGCGTTGGCTTCGCGCGCTATCCGCCGGCGCTACGCGGCGCTCTGTTGGGGACACCTGTCAGACGAGCGCATTGGCGTAGATGCGCCCTTGGCCCGGGATCCTCGGGACCGACAGCGTATGGCAATCGTCAAGGGTGGGAAGACGGCCCGCACCACGTTTGTGCGGGTGGCGCGGTTTGACAGTGTGGACCTGGTGCGCGCGCATTTGCACACTGGACGCACACATCAGATCCGCGTGCATCTCTCGTCTATTGGTCATCCGGTTGTTGGCGACGATACCTATGGTGGCGGCGGTGGACGGCAGTTGGCCTCATTGCCTCCGCGTCGGCACTTCCTGCACGCGGCGTGGCTTCGCTTGCCGCACCCGGTCACGGGTGAGTCGATTGAGCTTCGCAGTCCGCTGCCGGAAGATCTGCGGGCGTCGCTACTGGCCGTTGCGCACATGCCCGAACTGAACGATGTCTCTGACCCGCTACACGCCCTTGGATTTTTCAACGCCGATCCCGACGATCCCTGAGGAAGCTGAAGACGAGCGCCCGCGGGTGCTCGTTGTAGCTGTTGCCGGGCGGTTGTGTGCGTTGCCTGTAGAACGCGTGCGTGAAGTCATCCGGCCCAAAGCCATCACCACCATTCCCGGCGCACCGGCTGTGGCGCGCGGACTGATCAACGTCCGTGGCATGGTGGTCACGGTGTTGGACCTGGCCGAGGCGCTGCGCCAAGAGAGCGGTTTTGACCTGCCGCCGGCGCCTCACCGGCCCGTTCGTGCCGTAGTCCCGTCATCAGTCGTCCTGCTTGAGCATGGCGGCCGCGTGATTGGTGTGGCCGTCGATGCAGTACACGATGTGCGACCGCTTGATGGCGATCTCACATCTGCCGGGCAGGAGCCGTCAACGGAGCCCCAGACAAAGGCACCAGTGGCTGCTCAGGTGAGCTCCCGCATCGCATGCGGGCTCGCGAGTGCGGGTGACGACATGGTCATGCGTCTCGATCCGGGTGTGCTCCTTGCGCGGGTGATGCTCTCTTCGGAGGAAGGACCGTGAGTCGGACCGTACTGATCTGCGACGATGCGATTTTCATGCGCACCATGGTCGGTGATATTCTGCAGCAGGCGGGCTTCGAGATTGTTGGCGAAGCGGAAACCGGTGTGCAGGCAGTTGAGAAGTTCCGTCAGCTGCAGCCCGATCTCGTGACAATGGATATCGTCATGCCGGATATGGGTGGCATTGACGCCGTTCGCGAGATCACCAAAACGCATCCGTCGGCCCGCATTCTCATGTGCAGTGCCATGGGACAGCAGGCGCTGGTGGTGGAAGCGATTCAGGCCGGAGCCAAGGATTTTGTCGTGAAGCCGTTCCAGCCCAGTCGTGTGCTCGAAGCGGTGCAGCGCGTACTGGCCGCGTAAGGCCATCGGAAACGGCGCGCTCGCGCACACACGCACGTGGATTTAGCGCGCTACGCCGAGCTGTTCCGCACCGAGGTGCGCGAGCACCTGGCAGGCATTGACGGGGCGCTGGTCGCGCTGGCCGACGGCCGGCAGGAAGGGGCAGTCGACGAACTCTTTCGCGCCACGCATACCATTAAGGGCATGGCCGGCGCCATGGGCTACTCGTCGGTGGAGCAGATGGCGCACGCCACCGAGACCTTGCTCGCGGCAGTGCGCGAAACGTCAGCGCCGGCCGATGCCACACTGCTCGCACTGCTGTACGAAGCCACCGATGCGCTCGCACAGCATGTTGATGACGCGGTAGACGGACACGATACCCGTGTCGTCTCGCTGCCGTTGCTTGAGCGACTTGCGTCAGTGGCTGATTCGCTCGACGGCGGACAAGCTTCGCGTACCACGGGTACGTGGCGTGTGCCGATTGAGGAGATGCAGGCTGAACTGAATGCTGAGCTGAACTCTGAACTGCATGCTGAACTGAATGCGGAGCAGTCGGGAGAACTCCAGAGCGCATTGCAGGACGCAACTCCAGGTAGCGCCACAGCGCGCCTCGTTGCCGTCACACTCGCCCCCGACGCCCCGCTCAAATCTGTCCGCGCGCAAATCGTACTCGCAAAACTCGAACAGCTCGGCGCAGTGCAGGGCACTGAACCCACAGTGCAGACACTCACCGATTCGTTCGATGGCGTCTTTACTGTCGCCATTACCAGCGCGCATTCAGATAGCGAACTCGAAGCCGCCGCTCGCAGTGCCGGTGATGTGCAACGTGTGTCCGTCCGCGCACCCGAAGTGCGACGCGCTGTGCGTGATGTGCTGCGCCATGTGCGCATTGATCTCAAGCGAATTGATGCGCTGCTCGATCTGGTGGGCGAACTCGTCATCTCACGTGACCGTCTGCTGAGTGTCGCCGACGCTACCGGTGACCGGCAGGTAATCGCCACAGCGCAGGAGATGTCGCGACTCGTGAGCGCGCTGCAGGACGAGATTCTGCAGGCGCGCATGGTACCGGTTGGGCAGGTGTTCGATCGCTTCCCGCGACTGGTGCGCGATGTCGCACGCGATCTGGGCAAGGAGATTGTCTTTACCATGGAAGGGCGCGACATCACGCTCGACCGCTCCATGCTCGATGCCATCGGTGATCCCATTGTGCACCTGCTGCGCAACGCCATCGACCACGGTTTTGAATCGGCCGAAGAACGCGTCGCCGCCGGCAAGCCCGAAGCGGGCAGGCTGGTGCTGCGAGCTGTACGCGATCGGGCCGCCATCGTGATCGCGGTACAGGACGATGGCCGCGGCATTGATCGCGACCGCATTCTGAGCAAAGCCATTGCCGAAGGTCGCGCCGATCCCACGCTCACGTCGCTCTCCGACGACGATCTGGTGAAGTTGCTGGCGCAGCCCGGTTTCTCCACCGCCGCGTCGGTCACGTCTGTGTCGGGACGCGGCGTGGGCATCGATGTGGTGGCCAGCCGGGTGCGCGCGCTTGGTGGCGCGCTGGACATTGAAACCACGCCGGGCGAGGGCACCACCTTCCTGCTGCGTTTGCCCGTGACACTGGCCATCGTGCGTGCGCTGCTGGTGCAGGTCGGCGAAGCGACCTACGCCGTGCCCACGGCGCACGTGGTGGAGGCGGTGGAGTTTGACGACGTTGACCGGCAGAGCATTGCGGGACGTGAGTCGGTGAACATACGCGGCGAAGTGTTTCCACTGGTGCGTCTGCGACTGCTCTTCGGAGACAGCGCGGGTGATGACGCGGGTGCCCAGCTGATCGTGGTGGACGCCGGCGGACAGCGGGTGGCCTGCAAGGTGGATGCGCTTGCAGGACAACAGGATATCGTCGTGAAACAGTTTGATGCCGTACGGGGGGCCACGGCGCTTTTCAGCGGCGCCACGATTCTCGGTGACGGGAGCCCTGCACTCATCGTCGATGTAGGAAGTCTCGCCTGATCCCGGCGCGGCCGCCGACTTCCTTTGGAGTGCATCATGGAGGCGATCAAGTCTCTCAAATCCCTGCAGCTCGACGCACTGCGCGAAACCGCCAACATTGGCGCGGGGCACGCTGCAACGGCGCTGTCGCAGATGACCGGCAGCACCATCATGATCAAGGTGCCGGCCATCAACATCGTGCAGCTGGAAGCGATTCCATCAACCTTTGGTGAAGAAGAAGAGCCGGTTGCCGCCGTTATGATGCACATGCTCGGCGACCTGAGCGGACGCACACTGCTCGTCTTCCCCAAGCCCACCGTCATGCGCCTCGCCGAGCTGATGCTGCGTAGGCCGCTCGGTTCATCAACGGCACTTGGGGAAATGGAAACGTCGGCCATCAAGGAGGCGGGAAACATTCTGAGCGGCGCCTACATGAACGCGCTCTCCGATTTTCTCGGTATGCTGCTGCTGCCGTCGCCGCCATCGCTTGTGGTAGACATGTCGTCGGCTGTGCTCACCAGCGCGTATGCACAGTTCGCCAGCGATCCCGACTGTGTGCTCTGCGTGGAAAGCGAGTTCATGCTCACTGACGTTGGCCAATCGCTGCGCGGGCTGTTTCTGTTGTTGCCGGAACCCGCTTCGTTGCAGGTGATGTTGCGCGCGCTGCGACTGGCCTGACCGCCGGCGTTCGGAGCACCACGATGTCCACGCCGCCGACCTCCGATCGGAACGTCGCGCTGTTGCGCGCGCTGGCCGATCGCATTGATACGTCCGATCCCGGCGCGTGCAATAATCTCGGGGTGCTCTATCACTCCAAGGGCATGTATCCCGAAGCGGTGGCGCTCTTTCTGCGCGCGCTGGCCATCGCGCCGCGCATGCGGGTGGCGGCACGTAATCTGGAGATCGTGGCCTCCACCAGCGGTGCCTGCGAGCAACCTGTTGCCGCGCTCGAAGCGAGACTGCAGGCAAACGATGGTGACAATGAAGCCCGACGCGAACTGGCGCGACTGCTGCGACTGATCGCGCGTCCCGCCGAAGCGACAGCGCACCTGGACGAGCTGCTCGATCGTGATCCCGATGATGCGCTCGCACTGCGCGAATACGGTGTACTGGAGCAGCAGGGCGGTGATTTGCGCAAAGCACAGCGCTGGTTTGAACGTGCGCTCGCGGTCAAGCCCGAAGACACCACCGCACGATTACAGCTGGCCGAAGTGCACTACCATCGCGGCGCCAATGAACAGTCGCTGCGCGAACTGGATACGCTGCTCACCTTTGACGCCGCACACGCCGAAGCGCACCTGCTGCGCGGTTTTGTGCTGGGCGACATGGGCTATCACGAGGCCGCCACCGAAGCGGCGCGTAAAGCCAATGAACTCGATCCGGCACTGGGCACGCTGCAAGCTGATCTGACAGTTGAAGCAAGTCTGGAACACGCGTCGGGAGCACCAACGGGAACGGTTCAAGCCATTCCCATTTCGCGCAACATGCTCGACACGCCGGCCATGCTGAGCGTGGTGAGCAACGGTTCAATGGCGCGCTATGGACTGGGACTCGCGTTCCGTCAACGCGGCTATTTTGCCGAAGCACGTCGTGAACTTGAGCGCGCGGCATCGCAGGGCGAAGATCAGCTGCTGGTGCGTCATGCACTGGCCGAGCTGGATCTGGTGCAGGGCGCGCACGGTTCGGCGCGTGAACGCTATGAGTCGCTGCTCGCCGAACGTGGTGACGATGCGCGGTTGTGGAATGAGCATGGTGTGGCGCTGCATCAGAGTGGAAATGTTGAGGGCGCCGCCGACAGCTATCGCAAGGCACTGCGCACCGATCCGCGCTACGCACTGGCGTACAACAATCTTGGTGTGGCGCTGGAAAGCCTCGGCGACAGTGTTGCCGCACGTGAAGCATTGCAGCGTGCGGCGCAGCTCGATCCCGAGCTCGTGCGCGCGCGGCTGAATCTGGCGCGCTGGAGTTTGCGGCATCGTGATCCCATGTCGGCGCTGGCGGTGGCGCGTGAGCTGGCGGCGTTTCATCCAACGCTGGCCGACGCGTGGTTTGAAATGGGAGTCGCGCTCATTGAACTGCATCGGGTAGACGAAGCCCGGGCAGCCATTACCACGGCAATCGAGCACCGTCCGGATCACGCCGAGGCCCGGTACACGCTGGCACAGGTACTGGGCACGCTGGGCGACCATGACGGTGCGCTGCGCGAAACCCAGCACGCACTCGGCCTGGCGCCCGTGCGTGTGGAGAGCAAGCTCAGTGTGGGCATTCTGCTGCAGGATGAATGTCCCGAATCGGTGGGGCCGCTTGATTTGCTGAGCAGCAGCGACGATGCGCCGCTGCTTGGTGCCGAAGTGTCGGCGTCTGACATGTCGGCGCTGTTGCCCGAGACGGCGCACGCGGCGCCGGATCCGCTGCACGATGCACGCACCGCGCTCAGCGAAGCCCACGAGTGCTTGCGTTCCGGTGATCACTACAGTGCGCTGCAGCACGCACAACAGGTGCTTTCACTCTGCACTGCAGATGTACGGGACCGTGCACCAGAGCTGGAAGTTGACGCGCTCTGTCTGATTGCCGATGCCTTTGCCGCCGATGGCGTTCACGGGGAAGCGTACGAGCGCTATCAGCAGGTGCGTGGTGTGCTGGCCGAAAACAGAGCGTTGGCGGCCACAGACAACATGCGCCCGCTGGCACGTCGCGCGCTGCTCGGAGAAATCCGTTCCGCCTGTTTGCTGGGGCAGGGCGGTAATGTGGTGCCCCTGGTGGAACGCTTTGGTTCGCACGACACCACAGACCCTGATGTATTGGCGCTGCTGGCCGCCACGCACGCAGCGTTGTCGGATTCGTATGGCCGGCGTGTTGCACGCGGCGCGATTGAACGGCTGCTGCAGCTCGACCCGCGCAGTCCGGCGATCTTTCACTTTGTGGCCGATGCGGCTGTGGGCATGGAAGAATCGGATCTTGCGCTGGCGCTCTACCGGCGCGCGCTCGTACTCGATCCTACCCGTCCGTCTCCGCGCGTGGCGATTGCACGCCTGCTGCACAAGCGCGGAGATCACCTTGCGGCACGACTGGAACTTGTGGCGGCTTTGGCCACCGCACCAAAGTTTCGCGAAGCACGACTGGCGCTGGCGGCGGTACATCGTGACGCCGGCCGCCCCGATGAGGCTGTAAAGGTGCTGGCGGCGCAACTCGAACACGATGCCGCCGACACCGAGTCACTGGTGTTGCTGGCTGAATCGCTGCGTGCCGCCGACCGTTCGGTTGATGCGCGCCTGGCGATTCAGCGCGTGCGCCGGTTTGAACCCGATCATCCCATGGGACTGTGGATGGACGGCATGCTGCTCAACGATCAGGGACGCACGCGTGACGCGCGTGCACGTTGGGGGCGACTCATTGCGATTGCACCCAACACGCCGGCCGCGAGCAAGGCGCGTGATGCGCTGGCGGCAATGGATCCGGCGCTGTCGGGTGCCAGTGATGCGTCGTTCACGTCTCACGGGCCATTCACGAATCGCCGGAGCAGCTCGTGAGTCTTGAAGGCACCATTCGTGACCTCGGTCTGCAGGAAGTCGGTCAGCTGCTGTCGCTCAGTCGCAAACACGGCACGCTGCAGGTGACATCGGTTTTGCGTGGCGCAACGGCGTGGATCCGGTTCTCCGACGGCGCCATTGTTGACGCCGGTACCGATCAGCCCACACTGCCCGGGTTGGCGACCGACGCGGCGGCTGCCGGTAACCGTGCCGAAGTAGCCGAAGCGGCCCTTGACGTGCTCTCATGGCGCGAGGGACACTTTGCATTCATTGCCCACGACCCGTCGCAAGCGCACGGCAGTCGGGTGCGCATTTCCACCGATGCGATGCTGGTGGAATCGGCGCAGCGTGAAGACGCCTGGAGCGCGCTGCGTGATCGCGTCCCGTCGTCCGATGCCGTGCCGGCATTTGTTGATGTCGAGCCCAAGTCGCTGCCGTTGCTGCGTTTGCAGCCGCAGGAGTGGGAGGTGCTCACGCGCGTGGACGGTGAACGCAGCGTGCGTACGCTCGCCCGTCTCATGCAGCGCGATCTGCTGGAAGTGGCGGCCATTGTGCACGGATTGATCGGCAACGGGCTGCTTGTTGTGACGGGACCGGGGGTGCGGCGTTCGGCGTCCACACCTGTGGATTCAGTGGCCCAGCTCACCCCCGTGGCCGGCTATCCCGTGCACGCTGACACCGATCTCGACGACGACGATCTGCTTTTTGATCCCGTTCGCGCGGGCATGCTCACGCCGCATGGCACACCACGTGTCACCGATCACATGCTGGTGCAGCCCCAGGAAGTCGCTGTCACGCTCCCGGCAACTTCACACGTTGCCTCCGAGGGTGCCAAGCCGTCACTGAACGGGAGGGTGGAGTCTGCCGAGCAGTCGCTGGCGGCTCCCCATGTCGATTGGCGTGCCGATGGTGATGCTGCTGCTCGACGCGGTGATTTCGAACAGGCGTTGTCGTGTTGGAGTGCGTACTTGCGCACACCGCACGCGCCGGCTGATGCGGATCAGGTGCGTGAGGCCATTGGTCTCGCCGCGCGCCTGCAAGCCCTCCTGTATCCAGTGGCGTAACAGCGGGCCCGTTGTACGACGGGCTTGGATGACCTCGTCCGACGTGTGCAACGCGCGTCATCAAGGAGCGGGCACATGCCCATCGTAGATCACGCAACCCGGTTGATCACCTGCAAGCTGGTGTATTACGGACCGGGAAGATCGGGCAAGACGACCAATCTGTCGTACTTGCATTCGGCGTTGCCGGGAGAGCAGGTGGGAAATCTCACGTCGCTCGCCACGCGTCGCGATCGCACACTGTTTTTTGACTACATGCCGGTAGATCTGGGGTCTGTTGGCGCCTACAAGGTGCGCTTTCAACTCTACACCGTGCCCGGTCAGCCCTACTACAAAGCCATCCGTCAGCTCGTGTTGCAAGGCGCCGATGGTGTAGCGTTTGTGGCCGACAGTCAGCGCCATCGCTGGGACGACAACATTGAGAGCCTGCAGGACATGCACGCCAACCTCGCCGAACATGGCGTAGACGCGCGTGGTCTGCCGATTGTGATGCAGTACAACAAACAGGATCTGCCGGAATCGCTGGTTGCATCAGTCGCGGAGCTGGCCGCCGCGCTCAACTTCCGCACCGTCCCGGAGTTTGGCGCCGACGCGCTGCGTGGACATGGTGTGTTTGACACCCTGCGCTCG
>JAABRT010000069.1 GCA_011390805.1 Gemmatimonas sp.
CAACACCAGTAGCACAGTTCGCACGACGTAGTGCGGATTCCCGTCCGGCCATTCTGTTGCCGGACGGTTGCAGGACGACGGGCGGGGAGTGACGTTGTACGGACTACGGTCCGGCAGCGACGCTCTCCGCCCGCTTCTGTTTTACACCGACTCACGCTTGCTCCTGTTATGTCATTATCGAAGCTGTTCCTCACTGCCCTGCTGGCCGCTGTGCTCGCACCAACCGCCGGTGCTCAGACGCCGGCAGCGACAGCGCCCGCCGATCTGATCGTGGTGAACGCACGCGTCTACACATCAGACGAAGCGCGTCCACTGGCCGAAGCATTTGCTGTACGCGATGGCAAAGTCGCGTTTGTTGGCTCATCCCGCGAAGCGCGTGCAATGGCCGGCGGCAGCACGCGTGTGCTCGATCTGAACGGACGCACGGTGATTCCGGGCATGGTCGATGCCCACGCACACTTTGGCGGACTGGCGCAGAAACTGCGCGTGGTCGATCTGATCGGTGTCACGAGCTACGACGAACTGATCCGTCGTGTAGCTGAACGCGCCGCCACGCTCCCCAAAGGCACGTGGGTAGAAGGACGCGGTTGGGATCAGAACATGTGGGCCGACGGTCAGTGGCCCACACATGAAAAGCTGTCGGCCGCCGTGCCCGATCACCCGGTCTCACTGGTGCGCGTTGACGGACACGCGGCGTTGGTGAACGCGGCCGCCATGCGTCTGGCCAACATTACCGCCGCCACCGCCGATCCCATGGGTGGCCGCTTGCTGCGCGGCGCCAACAATGAGCCCACCGGCGTGCTCGTTGACAACGCCGAAGAGCTGGTGAACCGGGTCATCCCTCCCGTCGGAAAAGAAGACACGCGCAAGGCGCTGCTCGAAGCACAGTCGGTCATGCACGGACTGGGACTTACCGGTGTGCACGACGCAGGTGCCGGACGGGCCATGATTGATCTGTACGAAGAGATGGCCCAGGCCGGCGACATCAATCTGCGCCTGTACGCCATGATCGGTGACGACTCGGCGGCCATCTCGCACTACTTCAACGTTGGCCCGCGCTCATCGCTCTACAACGGCCGCCTGTGGGTGCGCTCCATCAAGCTCTACTCAGACGGTGCACTGGGATCACGCGGCGCCGCACTGCTCGAAGACTACAGCGACGAACCGGGCACCAACGGATTGCTCGTCAGTCCGCCCGCACACATTCAGGATGTGGCCGAACGCGCCCTGCAGCGCGGCTTTCAGGTGAACAGCCACTCCATTGGTGACCGCGGTAATCGTGTGGTACTCGATGCCTATGAAAAGGCGCTCGACAAACATCCGCTGGCTGATCATCGCTTCCGCATTGAACACGCGCAGATCATTCACTACGCCGACATTCCGCGTTTCGCGCAACTTGGCGTGATTCCCAGCATGCAGGCCAGTCATCAGACAAGCGACATGTACTGGGCCGGCAAACGATTGGGACAGGAACGACTGCTCGGAGCATACGCCTGGCGCTCACTGCTCAACACGGGCACGATCATCCCCAACGGCAGCGACTTCCCGGTGGAATATGTGAATCCGCTCATCTCGTTTCACGCAGCGATTTCACGACAGGACGCCAACAACTATCCGGTGGGCGGATGGTTTCCCGACCAGCGCATGACTCGCGAAGAAGCGCTCAAGAGCATGACGATCTGGCCGGCCTACAGTGCGTTTCAGGAAAAGGAACTGGGATCGCTCACCGTTGGCAAACACGCCGACTTTGTCGTGCTCGATCAGGACATCATGCGCGTGGCACCGGAGCTGGTGCTCAACACGCAGGTGCTCTCCACGTGGGTTGGCGGCAAATCAGTATACGAGCGCAAGGCACAGCCGTAACGTGTGCAGTGCGCACACTGCTACGTGAATCCATTACCCCCCCGCTGAGCTGACGATGCGCATTGTTTCCCTGCTGCCGGCCGCGACCGAAATCGTGGCGTACCTGGGCGCGAGCGACAAACTGGTGGGCATTTCGCACGAATGCGATTTCCCGCCGGTACTGGCCTCGCGTCCGCGTGTCACCCGCTCCTCGTTGCCCGACAGTACCTCGTCGGTGTCGGGCATCACGGCGG
Source organism: Gemmatimonas sp. (assembly GCA_011390805.1). GTDB lineage: Bacteria > Gemmatimonadota > Gemmatimonadetes > Gemmatimonadales > Gemmatimonadaceae > JAABRT01. The sequence goes on from JAABRT010000069.1 coordinate 2,097, forward strand.
GCGACATTGACGCTGCCGTGCGCGATGCATCACACGCGGGGGTGGCGTTGTTCACGCTCGATCGCAACATGATCCGCGCCCTCAACCCTGATGTGATTCTCACGCAGGCACTGTGCGATGTGTGCGCGGTGCACGAGGGCGATGTGCGCGAGCTGGCGGCCACCATGACACCGCCACCCCAAATCGTCACACTCGGCGGCACAACCATTGACGGCATCATGCAGGACATCCGCGCCGTAGCCGCCGCGGTTGGCGCAACCGACGAAGCCGATGAACTCATCGCCGGCGAGATGGCGCGGCTGCGCACAGTGCACAACACCCTTAAAGCCGCACAGGCACCACGCAAGCGGGTGCTCATCATTGAATGGACCGACCCGATTTACATAGCCGGCCACTGGGGCCCGGAGCAGATCACCCGCGGCGGCGGCATCCCGGTGCTGGGCACAGCCGGCGAGCACTCAGTCACGGCCACGCACGCCGAGTGCGAGGCGGCAGATCCGGAAATCGTGATTGTTGCGCCCTGCGGCTACGGGCTGGAGGCAGCGCGCGCGGAGGCGGAGCGGGCGGTGGCCGAATGGCCGTGGCTGGCGGGTCGGGAGGTGTGGGCGATGGATGCGAACGGCTTAGTGAGCCGGCCGGGGCCACGAGTGGTGGATGGGGTGGAGGTGATTGCTCGGATCGGGTTTCCCGAGGGGTTTAGTGGGGTGGATGGGGGGCATGCGGTTCGGGTGGGGGGAACAGCCGTTTGACTGCGTTCTGGGTGACAGTTTACCGTGGACGGTTGGCGGTGTTTTTAACGGCCGTTGGACGGCGTTTTCGGTGGCAGTCTACCGTGAACGGTTGGCGGTGTTTTTAACGGCCGTTGGACGGCGTTTTCGGTGGGAGTTTACCGTGAACGGTTGGCGGTGTTTTTAACGGCCGTTTGACGGCGTTTTCGGTGGCAGTTCACGGTGTGCGGCAGGAGCGGTTTGTGGGTCGGGCTCAGCCAGAACCCGGCGGCGCAGGCTCACCAGCATGCGCTGAAGGATGCGCGAGCGGGCAGCGATTTTTTCTGCGGCGCTCAGCTCTATGGCGCCCAGGTCGCCGGCGGCGCAGGCGTGATGCTCTACCTCGGCGGCGGAGGCCAGCGCTTGCTGCAGGTAGCGCCCGAACTCCCGGGCCGATTCATGGCTGGCCCCCTCGGCGATATTTGCGCCGATGGACGTGGCCGCACGCTGCAGCTGGCCGCTGAGCCCGGGAAACTGACGCGGCCTGATTGAGCGGCTGCTCTGGTGAACCAACAGCGCCAGCCCCCGGGCCTCGTGCCATACGCGAAGTTTGCTAACGTCTTGCATACCCCACTATGCACGCCTCCCCGCCCCAAACCATCACCATTCCCTTCCCACCCCAATCATTTCCCCACCATCACCTCCCACCCAAAACGCCGTAGAACGGTCGTTAAGGGAACCGCCAACCGTCCACAGTGAACTGTCACCGAAAACGCCGTCAAACGGCCGTTAAAGGAACCGCCCACCGTCCACCGCGAACCCCCACCCAAAACGCCGTCAAACGGCCGTTAAAGGAACCGCCCACCGTCCACCGCGAACCCCCACCGAAAACGCCCCCAACGTCCGTCCCCCAAACTTTGATTATGTTCTGCTAATGCTATCTCCCTCCGCCCAAGCCTTCCTCGAGCGCTTGCTCGACTCCCCCGGCCCCTCCGGCTTCGAATCCGCCCCCGCCAAGCTCTGGCGCACTGAGGCCGAATCCTTTGCCAAGGTCAGCGCCGATGTCGTTGGCAACTCCATGGCCGTCGTAAATGACGCCGGTGGCCCCACCATCATTCTCGCCGGTCATATAGACGAGATCGGTGTCATCGTCACGTATATCGACGACAACGGCTTTGTCTTCATCGACGCCATCGGCGGCTGGGATCCGCAGGTGCTGGTTGCCCAGCGCATCAGGTTTCTCGGACGCGACGGCGAAGTGGTGGGTGTGATTGGCAAAAAGCCCATTCACCTCATGAAGCCCGACGAGCGCGAGAAGGCGTCCAAGCTCACGGATCTGTGGGTGGACATTGGTGCTGATAATCGCGCCGAGGCCGAAGCGCGTTTGTCTGTTGGTGATCCCGGCGTGATTGATCAGAAGGTGTTGCACCTGCCGAACAATCGCATTGTCTCGCGCAGCATTGACGATCGCATTGGCGCCTTTGTGGTGCTTGAAGCGGCGCGTCGCTATGCGGCCGCGCCCGGCGAAGCGAAGGTGATTGCTGTGGCTACCACGCAGGAAGAAATCGGCTACACCGGTGGTGGTGCGCGTGTGGCGTCGTATTCAACCGAAGCCAGCATGGCCATTGCGGTAGACGTCACCTTTGCCACCGATCATCCCAACGCCAAGAAGGAAGAAGTGGGCGCGCACAAGATCGGCGGTGGTCCCGTGATTACGCGCGGCTCGGTCACGCATCCCATGGTGGCCACCATGCTGCGCGAGAGCGCTGAATCGTTGGGGATTCCTTTCTCGCTGCACGCGGCGGGACGCTTTACGAGCACCGATGCGGATAACATGCAGCTCGCACGTGCCGGTGTAGCCACGGGATTGGTGTCAGTACCCAACCGCTACATGCATTCGCCCAACGAAATGGTGAGCCTCGAGGATCTCGATCGTACGGCTGACCTGTTGGCCGAAACGTGTCGTCGTGTAACCCGCTCAACCGACTTTACGCAGCGTTAGTCCAGCAACCGCGTCACGCCGCGTCCTCGTGCTGCCAGCAGCGCGTTGTACGCGGCTTCGCGCATCCACGGCATGACATCGGCCGACTCACTCTTGACCAGCTTCATGAGTCGTTGCACACCGTCGGGTGAGCCGAGCGTGCCGAGTACGGCCACGATCTCGAGTACCACATCTTCGTCGGTTTCGGTGTCGAGTGCTGTGAGCAGCGCCGACACTGACGGCTTGCCCTGACTGCGCGCGCCGTGCGCAGCGGCCGCGAGCCGGCGGATTTCCGGCACGGTGTCGGTGAGCATGCGCTGCAGTTCAATGAGCGCACGCTCGGTACCCAGACGAGTGAGCGCACGCACACCGGCAATGCGTAATCGATCATCCTCGCTGGAGAGCAGCGGCACCAGCTGCGCATCGGCTTCTACCACGCCCATTTCACCCAGCAATGCCGCGGCGTTGCGCACCACGTACCAGCGTTCATCGGTCAACGCTGCACACAGCGCCGCCTCGCCGGCGTCGAGTGCCACAATGGCGTCAAAACATACACGTCGCACAGCCAGCGTATCGGCGTCTACCAGCAGGCGTACCAGCGCCTGTACCGACAGGTCGCCGGCGCGCGCCAGCACGGGCATGAGGTCATCACGTGATGCCGACACCGGCAGGCGCTGCACCAATGCATCAATCACCGCCGGTGTAAGCAGCTGACGGATCGCGCCCTCAAGCGCCAGGCGACCGCCTCGTGTGCCGCGTGTTCGGGCGTCGCTCACCACCGCCAGTGCAATGGCTTCGACAACCGCCGAGTCATTGCACCAGGGAGCTGTGGTGGCGATGCGCAGCAGCGATTGCACCACCGCTTTCATGTCGGAGTCGCGCCGCACGGCGGGCAGACGCGCGATTTCATGGCGCACCGAGTCGGGCAGATTCACCGGCTCAGCAATGCGCGCCACCGACGCGGGTGTCATGCGTACCGACCAGGAACGCCAGGCACCGCCCGACTGCGCAACACCGTTGTCGGCGACCAGCAGTCGTGACAGCGCCAGCAACTCACCGGGGGCGGCGGCGCGGCGTACGTCGAGTACCGTGGAGCCATTGGCTGCCAGACCGCCCACCAGTGCGTCGAGGGCGTCATCACGCAGCGGTGAGTCGGGGGGCAGCAGGCGACCGCCCAGCTCCAGCAAACCGTCATTCAGTCGCAGCTCGAGTGCGGTGACACGCGCCGACGCCACGGCCGCACGCAACGCGCGACGGACAGCGTCACGCTGCTCCACCGCGGTCTGGTTCTCGGTACCGGTACGCAGTTGCAGCACCAGCGCCCCGAGCGCCCGCGCGAGTGTGAGCGCCTGTTCAAACACAGGCTCCGGGGCAACGGTATCGGCACTAAACTTCTTCACATGTCCCCACTGCACGTTGCATGAGAGTGTCAGCTGCGCACGACGTCACCGCGTTGACGCCCGGAGCCCTCGGCAAGCTACACGTCTGGAGTTCGTCGCACTACGTCATTCCGCTGCCGGAAGGGCATCGATTTCCCATGGCCAAGTATGCGCTGCTGCGACAGTCTCTGCTCGACGAGCGGATCGTGGCGCCGCAACACGTGCACGACCCCGCGCGCGCGACCGACGAACAGCTGCTGCGTGTGCACGATTTTGAGTACGTACAGGCGATTGCCAACGGCACGCTGGATCGTGCCGCACAGCGGCGGCTGGGCTTCCCCTGGTCACCGCAGCTTGTGGAGCGGTCGCGGCGTGCTGTGGGTGGCACCATCGCCAGCGCCACACACGCGCTGCAGGCCGGTGTGGCAATGAATCTGGCGGGTGGCACGCATCACGCATTCGCCGAACGCGGCGAAGGCTTTTGCGTATTCAACGATGTGATGGTGGCCACCGCCGAACTGCGTGCGCAGTCGGCCATCAGGCGCGTGGCGGTGATTGATCTTGATGTGCATCAGGGCAATGGCACACACGCATTGGCCGCTCAGGATACAGATACCTTCACGTTCAGCATGCACGGCGGCCGGAACTATCCGTTTGTCAAAGTCCCCGGCTCACTCGATATCGAACTTGATGATGGCACAGACGATGCCACGTATCTGAATCTGCTGGCACAGGCGCTGCCGCGCGTGTTGCGTGAAGCACAGGCGGATATTGTGTTCTACCTCGCCGGTGCCGATCCGCATGAAGGCGACAAGCTTGGCAGGCTGCGGCTCACGCATGACGGTCTGCAGCGGCGGGACGCGATGGTGCTTGAGATGTGCCGGGAGATCGGTGTGCCGGTCGCGATCACGATTGCCGGCGGATATGGTCGCGTAATTGCAGAGACCGTCGCTGTACACACAGCGACGGCCCGTATTGCTTCGAGTTTTCTGTAAGTCTGCGTACGCGCGTTACTGGCGCTGCAGGCTGTTGATCGCCATTTCCACCTCAATCGGAATGATCACGCGATCAATGGTGTGAATCACGCCGTTGGATGCGAGAATGTCAGCGTCAACAACTGTGGCCAGATTTACCACCACATTGCCTTCATTCACCTTGAACTGCGCCATCATGCCCGACAGCGTTTCCTTGCTCGCGCCTGACATTTTGAGCGCATCCGAGCTGTTGACCACGCCGCTGATGACATGCGACAGCAGGACGCGCTTCAGCAATGCGTTGTCGTTCATGATTGCCGTGCGCTGATCGTCTGGCAGTCTCGCAAACGCGGCGTCCGTGGGGGCAAACACTGTAAAGGGCCCCTCAGCGCTTAACGCATCCACCAGTCCCGCTTTAGCAAGTGCGCCCGCTAGCGTGGTGAAGTTGCCGGCCGCCACGGCGGTCTCGACAATGTTTTTTCTTTCCGCGTTGTTGGCGTATTGCGCGCTGGCAATAGCGGGCGTGGACAACATCAGCACTGCACCGGCAAACATCGATGTAATCATTCGCATACCTTTATACCTCAACATATCCCACAGAAATCAATCGGTTGCACTGCACCGTATTGCACAGCCCATACCCTGTATTAGACACGAAACCGTGCACTGCGGTTCCGGTTTACGCGTAACCCATCATCATGTCGCAGCGATTTACCACTACAACAAGCCAACCGCTCTTTCTGCGTGAAGACGGTCCGCCCGATGCATCGCCGCTGCTGTTGCTGCACGGCGGTCCGGGAGCGCATCACGACTATCTGTATCCACAGTTCCTTGAACTGGCGCGCACCCATCGGCTCATTACGTACGACCAGCGCGGGGGGGGGCAGTCAAAAACGGCAGACGTGACGCCCATCACATGGCAAACACACGTACATGATCTCGCCGCCGTGATCCGCGAATGTGAACTAGGCGCACCCACACTGGTGGGCTACTCGTGGGGCGCACTGCTGGCCATGCTCTATACCATCGCCGCCAATGAAGACGCATCGCTGCCGGCACCTTCGCGTCTGGTGCTTGTATCACCGGCGCCGATTACCAGAAGCTGGCGCAATCAGTTCGAGCAGAACCTCGCCGAACGGCAGCGCGCCGAGTCCATTGCCGGTGCCAGGCAGGCGCTGGCGGCTTCCGACTTGCGCACCGCCAACCCTGACGCATACCGTCAAAGAGCATTCGAACTCAGCGTCGCGGGATATTTTGCCGATCCCGCCCGGGCCACCCAACTGACGCCCTTCCGCGTGACCGGTCGTGTACAGCAATCGGTGTGGGAGAGCCTGGGGCAGTACGATCTGGGCCAGAAACTGCGTGCCGTGAACGTTCAGGCGCTCGTCGTGCATGGCAGGCAGGATCCGATCCCGCTTGCCTCAGCCCGTGCCGCGGCTGAAGCGCTGGGGGCACAGTTTGTTGAGCTTGACGCGTGCGGCCACGTTCCGTACGTGGAACAGCCGGATGCACTGTTTGCAGCAATCACCACGTTTCTTGCGCAGGCCACCAAACGCTAACGCGGCGGTTTCACCGTCGCCGCGCGGCTCACTCCCGGATTTGTCATGCATCATTTCGGAGCCGTTACCAACGCAGCGGTCGCCACGATTGACGTGGGCGAACGACGCTACCGCGTCACGGTGTTTATATCGCACGATGGCATTGAGTTTGTTGGCCGGCTGTGGTTTGCCGAAGCCGATGCATCGGACACCGACGGCATCCCGGATCGTGGCGTGTTTCCCGGGCGCAGCGAGGCGGAGGTAATCACCCTGGCCCGTCGCCTGCGCCCCGACGAACTGCAGCAGCGGTTCCGGCGGGCCAGTGCGGAAAAGCGCCGCTATCACGGACTGCGCAAACTCACCGGCGAGGTGCTCGACAAAATCCGCTACCTCAATCAGGTGGGAGTATCCATGCGCAGCGGCCTGCTCGACGCCGACGCCGCCCATCAGGAGCTGGAGCTCACGGAGCGCCAGATGATTGAACTCATCAAGCAGGCCAAGCGATTGGCGGGCGTGGAGTCGTAGGGCGCGCACCGCTTCGGGCAAGGCGCCGTGCCGCGCGCACCGCTCATTAGATTGCACTCATGGACCCGCGCGCCGCCTCCCACGTACTCACGCAAATCGCCACACTGCTCGAGCTGCACGGCGAATCGGCATTCCGTGTACGCAGCTTTCAGTCGGCTGCAAAAACCGTGGCGTCACTCACACCCGCCGAGCTCAAGCGCACGCTGCCGGCCGGTGAAGTAGGGCTGGAAGGCGTGGCGCCGGAAGCGCTGGATGTGGTGCGCGAGCTGGTGGAAACCAACAGCGCCACGCTGCTCGAAACGCTGCAGGAAGAAACGCCCGAAGGATTGATGGAGATGTTGCGCGTGCCTGGACTTGGCCCTGCGCGCATTCGCCTCATTCACGATGGGCTGCACATTGAAACGCTGCGCGAACTGGAGCAGGCGGCGGCCGACGGAAGGCTGGCGGCGCTGCCGCGCTTTGGCGACAAGACAGCCGAGCGCATTGTGCTTGGCATTGCCTCGCTCAAGGAATCCGGTGCGTACGTGCTGTACGAACATGGCCGCGCCGAAGCAGAGCGGCTGCGCGCACTCATTGCCAGCCAGCCCGCCGTGCTCGATGTGGCCATTGCCGGCTCCATCCGACGCAAGTGCGATCTGGTGCGCGATGTTGACCTCGTAGCAGCGGTGCACGGCTCGCCATCGGTTGTGGCCGCCGCGCTGTCGCACATGGAAGGGGTGAAAGATGTAGTTGGCGGCGGTGCAGCAAGCGTCACGTTGCGTCTCACCAATGGCACCCGGCTCGACCTCACCTGCGTGCGCCCCGAACAGTTTGCCTGCGCCCTCTGGCGCGCGACAGGCAGCGAATCACACGTGCGCGCCGTCGTTGCTCACGCGGCCCAACTCGGCTACACGCTGGTGGGCGACGAACTGCGCGATGCAAACGGTGTGAGTTGTGTGCTGGCCAGTGAAGAAGCGCTGTTCGCACAGCTGGGACTCGCCTACATCGAGCCTGAACTGCGAGAAGGAGCCGATGAAGTATCTTCGGCGATGAGCGGCACACTGCCTGATCTCATCGCCGAACCGGCGCTGCGCGGTGCACTGCACTGTCATTCGCAGTACTCCGACGGCAGCTCCTCCATCAGGGACATGGCGCAAGCGGCTCAGGCGCGCGGCTGGCAGTATCTGGGCGTGTCGGATCACTCGCAGTCCAACACCTACGCCGGCGGACTCTCACGCGACGCCGTGCTCAAGCAGCACGAAGAAATCGATGCTATCAACGCCGAGTATGAAGCGTCGGGGATCGGGTTCCGCGTGCTCAAGGGTATTGAAGCCGACATTCTGCCCTGCGGGCGCGTGGACTACGACGCCGCTGTGCTCGATCGCTTTGACTTTGTGATTGCCTCGGTGCACTCGCGCTATGGCATGAACGAACGGCAAATGACAGATCGGGTGCTCAAAGCGCTCGATGATCCACATGTGACCGTGCTCGGACATCCCACAGGTCGCTTGCTGCTCACGCGTGAACCGTACGCCATCAACATGCAGGAAGTCATCGCCAAGGCCGGCGCGGTTGGCGTGGCGGTTGAGCTCAATGCCGATCCGCACCGGCTCGACATTGACTGGCGCTTGTGCCGGATTGCGCGTGAGCACAATACGCTCGTGTCCATTGGTCCCGACGCACATTCACCGCAAGGGCTGGATCACGTGTCATTGGGTGTGGGCATTGCACGCAAGGGTTGGCTGTCGTCGGAGAACGTGCTCAACACACGATCAGCAAGCGAGGTGCTGACCTTTGCCCGTGCACGACGCAGCGCAGCACAGGCGGCGCGTCCGGCACACGCACTCGTCTAACCCACGAGCGCAGCTCACCGCACGTCGCACTCTTTTTATAAACACGTCACTCCATAGCCGGGCTGCACTCGATTGGCCAGACGATCCACTGTCAAGACAACCGGACAGAAACCATCGCAGCGCGCGCCGTTGGTGCGTCGTGCGCCGCGCACCGTGGCTGAAAAAAAGCGCATTGCTGAAGTGGTGCTGGTGGCGTTGCAGCAGGAATATCCCGACGCACACTGCGAGCTCGATCATCGCAATGCCTTTGAGCTGTTGTGCGCCACCATTCTGTCGGCGCAGTGCACCGATGTGCGAGTGAACATGGTCACGCCGGCGCTCTTCGCGGCGTATCCCGACGCGGCCGCGCTGGCCAACGCGAAGCAGGAGGACGTGGAAGAAATTGTGCGCACCACAGGATTCTTCCGCTCCAAGGCAAAAAACCTGATCGCCATGGCCGGCGCGCTCATGGACAATCACAATGGCGAGGTACCGCGCACCATTGACGAGCTGGTGGCCCTGGCCGGCGTCGGTCGCAAAACGGCCAATGTGATTCTGGGCAACGCCTTTGACATCAACGAAGGCATTGTGGTGGATACCCATGTGCAGCGCCTGAGCCGGCGCTTCGGGCTCACGCGCGAGGCCGATGCGGTGGCCATTGAGCGCGCCCTCATGCCGCTCTTCCCCCGCGACAAGTGGGCGCTGCTCAGCCATCTGCTCATCTGGCACGGTCGGCGCGTGTGCGACGCGCGCAAACCGCGCTGCGGCGAGTGCGTGGTCCGGGACATCTGTCCATCGGCCGAATAAAGTCTTTTCAGCAGTATGCCCCGGTTGGTATACTTCTGCTTCACCCAAAACCGAGTCTGCCGTGCCCAAACTGGCCACATTCGATACCAACAAAGGAACCTTCGTCGCGGAACTGTACCCGGCCGAAGCCCCCAAAACTGTCGCCAACTTCGAGAAGCTGTCGAACGACAAGTTCTACGACGGCGTGAAGTTCCACCGCGTGATCCCCGATTTCGTGATTCAGGGCGGCGACCCGCTGTCGCGTGATCTGCCCGAAGGCGACCGTCGTGTGGGTACCGGCGGTCCGGGCTACAAGATCCCCTGCGAAACCGCGGGCAACCCGCACACGCACAAGCTGGGCGCGCTGTCCATGGCGCACGCCGGCCGCGATACGGGCGGCAGCCAGTTTTTTGTGGTACTTAGTGAGGGGAATACGCGTCATCTCAACGGCGTGCACACCGTGTTCGGTCTTGTGAAAGACGGCATCGACGTGGTGCAAGCCATTGGCCCCAATGACGTTATGAACTCAGTGCGCGTCACCGACGCCGACTGATCCACTTCCGCCCTCGGTAGCAAACCATGAGTCATTCCCCCTCGCACGGCTCCGACAAGGGCGCCGCGTTCGCCGGCCTCATTGGCGGCGCGATCTTTATCGGGATCGTTGTCTACGCGTTGGTTGTGTGGACCAACAACCTGTTTGACTCACACGAAGGCGAGCACGCCGAAGCCAAGGCCGCCAGCACGGTCAGCGCTTCACTCGCGGCCTGACAACTCAGGTTGCGCGCTAGCCCAGGTCAGTGCGGATAGGCGCCGATGAGTATGGTCGGTCGTCCTGTCCGCGCCTGGCTGCGCCTGGAGGGTGGCGTATTGCTGGCCGCCACCGTGCTGGCCTACGCCGGACTCGACGGCGGATGGTGGCGCTTTTTTCTGCTCTTTCTGGCCCCTGACCTTTCGTTCCTGGGCTATCTGGCCGGATCGAGAGTGGGCTCGGGTGCCTACAATCTGGCCCACAGCTACGCCCTGCCCCTGGCGCTGCTGGTAACCGCCGAAGCCACCGCGCAGCGCACATTGGTCTCAATAGCGTTGATCTGGCTGGCCCATATCGGCTTTGACCGTATGCTTGGCTACGGCCTCAAGTATCCCACGGGCTTCAAGCACACCCACCTTGGCGAGCTGGGGCGCCGGGCGCACTTTACCGCCGAGTATGAAATCCCCTCCCGGCTAACCGGCGAACACCGTGCGCCCCGCACTCCTGGCGTCACACCCGAAGGCTGACGCCAGCCCTCTGCCCGGGCCTTAACGTTGGCCCGCCCATCACGTCTTATTCTCTTCAGATGCCGAATCCAACACGAGGCGAAGCGCTCGCCCTCATGGAAGCGTGGACCGCGAGCGAGTCCCTGCGCAAACACATGTTGTCCGTGGAGGCTGCCATGGTCGCCTACGCCCGTCGCTTTGGCGAAGACGAGCAGCGCTGGGCAATCACCGGACTGCTTCATGACTTCGACTACGAGCGCTACCCGAACGCCGAGCAGCAGGCCGATGCCGAGCATCCGGCCGAAGGTGTGCGGTATTTGCGGTCGATCGGGGTAGAAGACGACATCTGTGCGGCCATTCTGGGCCATGCGCATTACACGGGCGTCTCGCGGGAAACGCGACTGGCGCAGGCGCTTTTTGCGTGCGACGAGCTGAGCGGGCTGCTCACCGCGTGCGCGCTGGTGAAGCCGAGCAAGTCACTGCACGACGTGGAAGTCCGCGGCGTGCGCAAGAAACTGAAAGACAAGGCGTTCGCGCGCGGAGTGAGCCGTGAAGACATTGTGGGCGGAGCGGCCGAGCTGGGTGTTGACCTGGACGAGCACATACAGTTTGTGCTCGATGCCATGCGAGGCATTGCCGCTGAGCTGGGCCTCGAAGGAAATGCTGACCTCAACAGTGGCGGAAGTCGCGATTCAACGCCGCTTGCCGGGGGTGCGTAACTGGGATGACCCCCAACAAACGCGTGTCTACCGCCACTCTTCCGTTTCCCATCAGCAGCGCACCCGCGGGTGCGAGCACCGACAAGCGCGGTGCGGTGGGCGTGCGTCCGTCATCCCGGGTAACGGATGACCGCGATGCCACGTCTACCGTTGGGACAGCGGTGACGGACGGTCCGGCCGACGCGCGTCTGGCTGGTGGTGCATCGGCTGAGATACTGGCCGAACGCTCGCTGGTTCTGGCGGCGCAAGCGGGAGACAGCAAGGCGTTTGCCGGGCTGGTGCAGCGTCATCAGCGCCGGGCGTATGCGGTGGCACGCTCCATTGTGCTCACGCACGATGATGCGGAAGACGCGGTACAGGAAGGATTTCTGCACGCGTGGAAAGCGTTGGAGCGTTTTCGCCCTGAACAGGCGTTTGGAGCGTGGCTGCACCGGATTGTGGCCAATGCGTCGCTTGATATTGCGCGGCGCAAGAAGGTGCGCGACGCGGATGAGCTGTCCGAAGCGGTGTCATCACCGTTTCATGATCCGGCGGTGCGCGCAGAGTTACGAAGTCGTTTAGGACAGGCTATGTCGCAGTTACCGGAGCGTCAGCGCTCCGTGTTGGTTTTGCACGACGTTGAAGGCTACAGACATTCAGAGATCGGACAGACCCTGGGAATCCCCGAGGGCACGGCCCGATCAGACTTGCATCATGCGCGGGCGGCACTGCGCCGTTTACTGGGCAACCTGCGGAGAAACTCATGAAAATCATTACAGGGCGCGAATCTGCGGACGAGCCCCTTGGCGACCCGCAACTCACCGAGGCCTTGGGCGAGCTGTATTGCGCTCCGGCGGAGGAAAGCTACTGGGCCGGTCTCGAGGATCGCATTATGGCGCGTGTCCGACAGGGCGAGCAGCAGGGTGAGTGGTGGACCGTATTTGTGGAGTGGCGCGCGGCAGGCCTGGTGGCGGCGGCGCTCATGCTCACGCTGGCTGGATCGGCGCTGTACAAGGATTATCAGATCGACCGCGATCTCCGGAAGCTTGCTGCAGGCGCCGCTGCCTGGACCGTCTTCGATTTAAGCGATGACGATATGAGCATCGCGTTTTCCGTACCGACTGCGAAGCCTGAACAAACCGGTTCAGCATCCCGGTATCTGTTCACCGCCGAGCCCTGAGTTCGGAGGCGTTTGTGACGAAATCCCAAATGAAGTCGGTGGCCGCAGCGTTTCTGCTCGGCGCGTTCATCACCGGTGGCACGCTCGGCTTTGCCGCCGGCCGTACCACCGGGAGCACCAAGAAAGACAAGTCCACGGCATCGCGCGAGTACACACTCAGCGGGACCGTGCGTGAGCTGCAGCGCGATCTTGGTTTGACCGACGCGCAGACCGCTCATGTGGACTCCGTGCTCAAGTGGCGTGGCCGTCGCTACAGCGAAATCATGAAACCGATTCGTCCGGCGCTTGATTCAGCTCGTGACAGCGCGCGCACTCTCATGGAACTGCGGTTCGACGAGCAGCAGCGTAGAGACTTCCGAAAACTTTTAGAACACATGTCGGCTCGCTCCGACAGTGCCAGAGCAGCTTCAAAGGAGCGCTGACATGACAACTCGATTGCAGGTTCTTACCGCGGCCATGGCCGCGGTTTGTTTTGCGGCCCCCTCGGGGTCGGTGCTGATGGCGCAGAGCGTGGCCAACGAAGCGCGCCCGATCGCGCTCAACGACGCCGTTGCGTCGGCGCAGCGCAACCAGCCTTCGGCGGTGCAGGCGCAGGGCGCCATGCGTACCGCGTCGGCGGCGCGGCGCAGTGCGCTCGGCTCGTTTTTGCCGTCGCTCACCATGTCGATTGGCACAGGACGCACACAGGGCGCGACGTTCTTCCAGGGAAACCTGGTGCCGTTGGGACGCAACCCGTGGAACTACCGCAATGGTGTGAACTCCAACCTCGAGCTGTTCGACGGTGGGCGCCGGCTTTTTGAGCTGCGCCGCGCCCGCGCACAGCTCGAAGCAGCAGACGTGTCGGCGGTGGCCACGCGCTACGATATCGCGCTTCAGGTCAAGCAGCAGTACTACGCAGTGCTGGCGGCACGTGAATCGGAATCGGCAGCGCAGGCACAGCTGGAAGAAGCAGAAGCTCAGTTGCAGGCGTCCATCGCCCGCGTGGGGGCAGGTGTGGCCACCAAGTCAGATTCGCTGCGCTCCATTATTCAGGTGGGCAACGCCCGTCTGGCCATCCTGACGGCCGAAAACAACCTGCGCGTGGCCAATGCAGCGCTCACACGTCTGGTTGGTTCTGATACTCCGGTTACCGCGCAGCCGTCCGACACGGCCAGCGTGCCCGACGATGCGGCGCTCCCCGATCTGGCCGATCTTGAACGGCTGGCCGCCGCCGGACCAGCCGTACTGTCTGCCGAAGCCAACATTGTCGCGGCGCAGGCAGGCCGACGCGCTGCCCGCACGCAGTATCTGCCTACACTCTCCATGTCGTACAGCTACGGTCTCAACGCCGCCAGCCAGACGTTCGGTGGTGGCAACCTCATTCTCTTCGGAGAGCAGGCGGCCAATCAGCAGACGTACAACTTCAACTTTTCATTCCCGCTCTTTAACGGCTTTAGCCGTGAAGCGCAGCAGGTGAACGCCGGTGTGGCGCTCGACAATGCACGGGCGCAGGCGCGCGACGCGCTGCTGGCCTCGCGGCAAACGCTCACGCAGCAGTTGAACGCGTTGCAGGCCGCAGCCGCACGGGTCACCGTGCAACTCGCATCGATTGAAGCCGCCGAAGAAGATCTGCGCGTGCAACAGCAGCGCTACGAACTTGGCGCGTCTACTGCACTCGATTTGCTGACCTCACAAACCCAGCTCAACAACGCGCGTATCGCGCTCATTCAGGCGCGTCTCGACGCGCGCGTTGCCAAGGCGCAGATCGAAGCGCTGCTTGGCCAGGACCTTCCGTAATGATGAACTTCCCTACCACCCGTGTGTGGTCAGCCAATCAGGAGCGCCGCTTCGTGAAACGTTCGTATGTGTTCGCGCTCGGCGCGATGGGTTTGCTCGCCGCGTGCAGTGAACCCGAAGTGCAGCAGGCGCCCATTGGCGAGGTGGCAGTTGAGCGTCGCGACATCATTGTTGACGCGCAGGCCACCGGCGCGGTTGAGCCTATTGAAATCGTGGAAGTGAAGTCGCAGGCATCGGGGCTGGTGCTGCAGATGCCGGTGGAAACCGGCTCCAATGTGCAGCCCGGCGATCTCATTGTGCAGATCGATACACGCGACCTCAAGAATCAGCTCGATCAGGCGGCGGCCGACCTTCGCTCTTCTGAAGCGTCACTTGAAGTGGCCAAGGCGCAGAAGGAACGGTCGGACGAACTGTACAAGGCACGCATTATCACCGCCCAGGAAAACGAACAGGCCAACCTTGCGTTTACGCAGGCGCAGGCCAACGTGATCCGCGTGCGCACCAGTGTGAACATCGCACAGCAGCGTCTCGATGAAGCTCGCGTTACCGCGCCCGTAGCGGGCACCGTGATTGCCAAGACGGTGGCATTGGGTCAGGTGATTCAGTCGGCCACGAGCGTGATGGGTGGTGGCACAACGATTGTCACCATGGCCGATCTGTCGCGCGTGCAGATGCGTGCGTTCATGAACGAAACCGACATCGGCAAGATCAGCGCGGGTCAGAACGCACGTGTTGTGGTTGACGCGTTCCCCGATCGTGCGTTCAACGGCTCGGTGGAAAAGATTGAACCGCAGGCCGTGATTCAGCAGAGCGTCACGATGTTTCCCGTGATCATTTCGCTCCCCAACAACGAGCGTCTGTTGTTGCCGGGCATGAATGGTGAAGTGTCGGTAAACGTTGAGAGCCGTTTGAATGTGCTCACCGTGCCCAACGACGCCGTGCGCAACATGCGCGACGCCGGTGCCGCGGCACAGATGCTGGGCATGGACCCGGAAGAAGTGATGGCCACGCTGCGTGGCGGTGCACCGCGTGGTGGCGAAAACGCGCAGGCGTCGGATACGAGCACCGGTCGCGCTGTGCCCATGGGTGCAGACTCCGCAGCGCGGGTTGCCGCGGGTGCGCCGGGTGCAGCAGCGGGTGCGCCGAGTGCAGCGGGCGGACGTCCGACCGGTGGTGCAGCGCGTCCGGGCGGTGCAGCGCCGCGCGCCGGAGCCGGAGTGGCATCACGTCGCAATCCAACGCCGGCCCGTCAGGGTGTGGTGTTTGTGGTGAAAGACAGCGGTGTGTACGAGCCGCGCATGGTGCGACTTGGCGTGTCTGACTACGACTACTCCGAAGTGGTGAGCGGTTTGCAGGAAGGTGAAATGGTGGCGTCGCTGGCCATGGCCGCGCTGCAGGCGGCGCGTGAACAGCGCAACGCACGCTTTGGACAGATGGGCGGTGTGCCAGGTCTCACCAAGACCACGCCCGCCGGAGGCGGCGGCCGGTGAGCATGCTCAGTGGTGAGGTCTTTCGCGTTGCGCTGAGTGCACTGCGCGCCAACAAGCTGCGCAGTCTGCTCACCATGCTTGGCATCGTGATTGGCGTTGGCGCAGTCATTGCCATGGACGGCATCGGTCGCGGTGCGCAAAAGGCAATCAATGACCGCATCACGGCGCTCGGCACCACGCTGCTTACGGTCAACCCCGGTCGCGTGGCGAGCCGCGGCATTTCGTCGGAAACAGATCGTGCACAGCTGCGCATGCGGGATTCCGACGCACTCATGGCCAACGCATCAATTGCGGCGGCCATTCAGCCCGAGATGAACCGTCAGCTGCAGGTTCAGTATCTCAGCAACAACACCAGCACGCAGATTGTCGGAACCACGGCCAACTTTCTCGAAGTACGCAAGTACGAGCTGGCGGCCGGCCGCATGTTTACGGAGCGCGAAGACGAAGGCAAGCAGCGCGTTGCAGTGCTCGGCCCGCAGGTGGTCACAGACCTCAAGGTCGAAAACCCCGCAGCGCTCATCGGCCAGCCGATTCGTATTCGCGGTATTCAGTTCATCGTGGTGGGAGTGCTCACCGCCAAGGGGCAGACGTCGCCCTGGCAGAATCCCGATGATCAGGTGCTGATTCCGCTGCAGACGGCCCGCTTTCGTGTGATGGGTACTGACCGACTGCGTTCCATTTCGGTGCTGGCA
>JAABRT010000006.1 GCA_011390805.1 Gemmatimonas sp.
GCATGGCGGCGCTGGCGCGACTCATGGCCACGGCCCTCGCGCACGGCTACATCGACTCGCTCGGCGCGCTGGTAGGCGAACACTGGACCCATCAGCGGGCTCTGCACCCGGGCATCACCACCGACCGCATTGACGCACTGATCTCGGGCGCACTCAGCGCCGGCGCACTCGGCGCCAAGCCACTGGGGGCTTCCGGCGGCGGGTGCGTGCTGCTCATCTCGCCGGAAAATCGTATGAATGACGTGCGCAATGCCGCACATGGACTGGGTACGCTGCTAGACTTTCGGATCGCGCCCGAGGGCGTACGCGTTTCGCGCTAGCGAAACAGTCGTTCCGTTCAACTGTCGTTTATCAGCCGTTCATGTCCTCACGTTTCCCACTCGACCCGGTCGCGCTCACCGAAGCGCTCGTGTCCATTGATTCGCGTAACCCCGACCTCGTGGCCAACGGGCCCGGCGAAAGCGAGGTGGCCAACCGGTTGGCCGACATCCTGTCGGGGTGGGGCTTTGCCGTATCGGTGACCGATGTGGCACCGGGGCGGCCGAATCTGATTGCGCGCATCGGACCAACCGGCGTCTCGCCGCTGGTGCTCAACGGACATCTGGATGTAGTCGGCACCGAGGGCATGAGCCACGCGCCCTTTGATCCTGTGCGTAAAGACGGCCGCCTGTACGGACGCGGCTCCAACGACATGAAAGGCGGCGTCGCGGCCATGTGCGTGGCCGCCGCACGGGCGTCGGTGCGCGGTGCACTGGCCAGTGAAATGATTATCACGGCTGTGTGCGACGAAGAATATCGCAGCATCGGCACAGCCGCCCTGCTCGCAGACGGGCTGCACGCCACCGGTGCGATCGTCACGGAACCCACGCGCATGGCCATCTGTCCGGCGCACAAGGGCTTTGCCTGGTTTGATGTGCATGTGCAGGGACACGCGGCACACGGCAGTCGTCCCGATGTGGGCGTAGATGCAATTGCGCACGCCGGTTTACTGCTGGCCGCCATGGTCGAGCATGAACAATCGTCGCTCTTCACACGCACTCACCCGCTGCTCGGACACGCATCGATACACGCCTCCACCATTACAGGCGGCACGGGATGGTCCACATATCCCGAACAGTGTCACGTGCAGATTGAACGTCGTACCGTGCCCGGCGAAACGGCTGCACAAACGCTGTCTGAACTCGAAGCACTGTGCGCGCAGATTGCCGCGCGTTATCCCGCGTTCAGTGCGCGCATCACGCAGCACACCGTGCAGCCGCCCAACGACGTAGATATCGAAAGTCCGCTGGTCAACGCGCTGGCACAGGCGCTCACATCACATGAGCGGCCGGCACCGGTCACGGGTCTTTCCTGCTGGACAGACGCCGCGCTGCTCACCGCCGCCGGTATTCCTGCCGTCTGTTTTGGCCCCGGCGATATCGCGCGTGCGCACGGCGCTGAAGAATGGATTGATGAAAGTGAACTGCGCGCCGCCGCCGACGTGCTTGAGACGGTGTGCGCGAACTGGGGACGCACATGGGTCGATTAACCGTCGCACAGTACGACATTCTCGAACGCGCGATTGACAGCGGAAATCGTGTGATGGTACGACGACGTCAACACGAGTACGTGGTGGTACCCGAACGCATCACCAGCGCGGGCAGCCGGGAACAGCTGATTACGCGACATCCGACCACGGGTGATCGCATGGTCTTTCAACTCGATGAAGTGGACGCGCTTGAGGCCATTAAATGACGGCCAGACACGCGCTGGTCGCGGTGTACGCCGATGAATCGTGCCTGGGCAACGGACAGACAGGGCAGACACCGGGTGGCGCGGGTGCGCTCGTGGAATATCAGATGCCCGACGGCAGTTTGCGTCGATTTGACCTGTGGTTGAGTGAACCCGATACCACCAACAACCGCATGGCGCTGCGTTCGGTGATTGATACCTTCGACGCCATTTCGCGAAAAGGCAGCACACTCAGCATCCGCTTTACCACCGATTCACGCTACATCGTGGACGGCATGACGCAGTGGGTGCGCGGTTGGCGGGAGCGTGGTTGGAAGCGCAAGGCCGGACCGGTGGAGAATGTGGAACTGTGGCAGGCCGCCGTGGCGTCACTGCGTGCGCACGAGGTCGAATGGCGGTGGGTACGCGGCCACGCCGGGCACGCGCAAAACGAATACGCCAATCATCTCGCCACCCGTGCCGCCGCGGCGCAGGACCAGTCGGGCGGGCTGGTCGCATCGGTATTCGACGAGTGGATGGCGGCACAAAAAGCGGGCAGCACCGGGGCTCCCGACCCCTTTCCACAGTCCGAATCGTTTCGCCCCGCGCCACCGCTGTAACACCGCCGTAACACCACCGACGTGACCCCACGCAGGCGAGCGGCGTCTGTTTTGCGTAGCACTGCGTGCATCCGTCTACCCCACAGCTTCCATGTACAAGATTCTTTTCTTCCTCGCGATCGGTGTCGCCATTGGCTACGGCTATGGCTGGAAGGACGCCCAGGTCAATGAAAAGGCCGTTTACGAACGCGTCGTTGATCGCATCGGTGGCTCAAATCGCGACCTGGTGAGCAACGACATCGACGCGCGTGTCGCCCGGTCCGAGGGGCGCTGACGGTCTCCGTTCGCGCACCACTTATGGATGACCTCGATCGCCTGGCATTTCGTGTTGCCCGGACTGTACGCACCACCTATCCGCACCTGCTCGAACGCGGATTCACACTCTCCGATCTCGAAGAGCGACTAGCGCCGTTTCCCGAAACACGTCGCGAGATGGCGGCCGGCGGACCCGATGGATACGAGCAGACCGTGCTGCGATTGCTGGCCGGTGAACGCGGCTATCTGTCAGCCGAACCTGCGCTGCAGGAAGCCTGCCGGAGAGCGCTGCAAATGGCCTCGCCCACCGTGTCACTGGTGCGCACATGGGCCGGCAGCACACTCACACTGCGCGGTACTGCACTCACAATCGGCGCGGAGCGCATGTCGCCAAGCACGAGTGGACGACACTCGGGCGCGCATGCGGGTGCCTCAGCCCCGCGTGCTGCTGATGCGATCACACAGCCGCACCTGTCGGCCGTGAGCGGATCGCACACCACCGCCGTGTCACCGACGGAAACGGGCGTTACGTGCGCGTGTCATTTTTGCGGGGGTGCGCTGCCAACGGGACGCAACCTCACGTATTGTCCATTTTGTGGATTGAATCTCACGGTACGCCAATGTCCGGCGTGCAGTACCGAGCTGGAGCGCACGTGGAGATTCTGTGTTTGCTGCGGACGACAAGCCGAGGATACAGTGGACAACGCACAGGGCAACGGAGAAGACAGCGCAACGGACCACGCGGTGACCGGTGACCAACAGGCTCAGCCGGACGCGAACAGCGCTCCGGTGTGAGTCGCCCACCACTTCGCATAGCGACGCTTGCCGGAGACGGAATAGGGCCTGAGGTCACGCATTCAGCTGTCGCGGCGCTACGCACCGTGTGCGATCGCTACGACATTTCACTGCAGATCGAAGCACTTCCGTACGGCGCGACATGGTTCCTGGCCACCGGTCAGGCCATGCCCTCGGGCGAGCCACAACGTCTGGCGCGTTCGTTCGATGCAATTCTCGCCGGCGCGCTCGGCGATCCGCGCATCAAGAATCACGACCATGTGCGACTGATTCGTGAGGCGCTGTTCCGGGAACTCGATCTGTACGCTAATCTGCGGCCGGCGCAGTTGCTGCTTCCTTCGCTGTCCCCACTGGCGCGTGTGCAAAGTGGCAAGGCCAAGGTGGACATTGTTGTCATCAGCGAAAATCTCGAGGGGTTCAACGCCGATCGCGACAGGCGCGTGCGCGTTACAGATGACGAAGACGCGCACGTCACCGAAGAGTGGCACACGCCGCATCTGGTCGCGCGGCTGGTGCGCTTTGCGTTTTCCTGGGCGCGCTTGCGCGGTCGCAAGCGCGTAACATTGGTAGATAAAACCAATAGTGTACCGGCCCATCGGTTGTGGCGTCACGCATTCAACAACGTGGCCATGTCGTATCCGGAAATCGCGCACGACGTGCGACTGGTTGACACGGTGGCGCACGATCTGGTGCGCGCACCTGAGCGACTCGACGTGCTGGTCACCACCAACCTGTTTGGCGAGATCCTGAGCGACCTCACAGCAGGGCTGGTTGGAGGGCTTGGGCTCGCGGCCAGCGCCAACCTGCATCCGGGACGCTGCTCGCTGTTTGAACCGGTACACGGCAGCGCGCCGGATCTGGTCGGCACCGGCCGCGCCAATCCGCTGGCAGCGATTCGCGCCGCGGCACTACTGCTCGATACGTGCGGCCACATTGGCGCAGCCCGTATGGTTGACGCCGCCGTACACGCCTCGCTCAACGCGCAGGTCACCACCGCCGACCTCGGTGGACGGGCCACAAGCGGCGCCGTGACGGACTACGTGGTGCGCTACCTGCGAACGGCGCCACTGCTTCCCGACGCATAAGCCCACGGCGGCCCATTGTGGCCACTTTCGGGTATTTTGATACATGACGTCTCAACGCCGCTTCTCCCGCGCTGCAGCCTTCTGCGCAGCCTCTACCCTTCTTCTTGTCACGTTCGCCGCCTGCGTGCCCTCCAGCAGCACGCCTGAGCCGCTTCCGGGCGGTGCGGATGGCACTGCCGCACGTTGGCCGGTAAAAACGCAGCCGCACGTAGACGCCTGGTTGCACGCCTTTGCGATGATCACCAACGACACCACCCCCGTGCCGCTTTTCCGGCGCGGCTACCGCGATTCCATGGTGGTGATCAAGAACCGCGCAAACGCCTACACCACGCTCGACGCCAATCGCGCCGAGCTGTCGGCGCAGCTCTCGCGCTCACCAGCGCTGGTGAATGCGCAGTTTCTGGTGTTCTCCTTTGCCTCGTGGGATCAGATGGCCGGCGCCATTGATGTGTTTCTCAAGGCCGAAGGCAATCCGCAGCGCGCCAGCGATCAGCAGACGGCGGCCGTGATTCAGTTTCTGGGCGCGCAGTTTCCCACGCCGGCCGACCGCACCTGGCTGCGACGTTTCTTTGATGGCGCGGCCGACGAGCGCAATGCGTTTTACATGGGACACTGGACCAACACGCAGCGCGACCGCGTGGCGGTGCTCACCGCCATTACCAACATCTGGGAGCAGCAGTACCAGAGCCGCTTTCAGCGTTTTCTGAACAACACACGTCAGCGCAACGGCGAGATGATTCCGTCGCTGCCGCTTGGCCCCGAGGGACGCGCGGCGGGAGGCGCGCAGGGGCAGACGTTGATTGCAGTTCCGTTGCCCGCCCGTGTGGAAGACGCACGGGAGGCCATCTCCGTCTTTGCGCACGAAATGGTTGGTGCCACCGCGGGCACTGCAGTGGCAGACAACACGACACCGGCTGAAAACCGCTCAGGCGCTTCGTCACGCTACGTGGCCTTTGCGCAGGTGCGCGGCGGGCTGATGGTGCTGCAGGAGCTGGCGCCGGAGCTGGTGTCACCGTACGTACGCTATTACCTCGCGCAGGGCGGACATCGAGTGCCCGCCGGGGCAACCGACGCGCAGTTCGTCGCGGCGCTGGCCACTGCCTATCCGCTGCCCACAGCCATCGTGAACGGGATGAAGCGGCAGATCGACATCGCCCTTGGCGGAATCTGACGTGACAGCCGACACGTTCGGGCGGTTGATTGCGTAGGATGTTTCCATGAGCGATCCCAACACGCCGTTGCCAACAAAATCCGCCAGCGCCTCGCCGCCCGTCACGGCCGAGCAGCTCGAGAAAGAGCGCCTCGTGCCTCGGGCTGCGCTCGAGCGCGTGCTGGCGCGTGCCGCCGAGCTGCAGACGCAGCAATCGGCCGATTCGCCGGAAGTCATCAGCGAAGAGCGGCTGCTCGAGATCGGGCGCGAGGTGGGCATTGACCCCAACCATCTGCGTCTGGCCATCGCCGAGGAGCGCGGTCGTTCGCCCATGCTGCCCGATGAACCGGGTCGCATTGCACTGGCACTGGGTGACGCGCACGTGGGTGCGCAGCGCACGGTCACCGGCTCGCCCGATAAAGTACTTGCTACGCTCGACCGCTGGATGCAGCGCGAAGAACAGTTCGCGGTGAAGCGACGCTTCGGTTTGCGCATGTCATGGGAGAAACAGCGCAACGCGTTTGCTACCATTTCGCGCGGTCTGAGTGGCAAGAACGGTGATCTGACCAAAGCTGACGAAGTGAGTGCGGTGGTCACGCCGGTTGATGGCGCACGCGCATTGGTGCGTCTTGATGCTGACATGCGTCTTTATCGCAAGTCGCAGCGTGATGGGGTTGTGGTGCTGAGTGTGGTGAACGGTGTTGTCGCCGCCCTCTGGATGACACCACTGGCGTTGCTCACCGCAGTATCAGGTGCTGACGTATCGATGGTACCGGCTGCCGCGGTCGCGATGGCCGGCGTTGGTTTGCAGGCTGGCATCACCGCACTTGTCTGGCGCGGCATCAAGAACTCGTTCCGTCAGGCCGTGGAGCGCACGCAGCTTCGGCTGGAGCAATTGCTTGATGCGCTGGAGCACGGGGATCCAGGATCATCTCCGTCGTTGCTGGAGCAACTGAGGCAAACATTGTTGCCGCAGATCAATAAGCCGTAGTCGAGTTGCGGGGAACAGCATTTATCGCGGAGACATAGAGGCACAGAGGAACTGCAACAGATTTTTTTGATGGGGCAGTTGCAGTTCAACCATTAAATCATGTCTGCACTTTCGAGACATCTCGGCAACGCACGCAGTTCTCTGCGCCTCCGTGACTCTGTGGTCTGCCTCTCAAGCCACCCCAAAGCGAAACGCCTTCCGCCTCACCCGCTCCACCAACCGGCGCACTCCCGAGTTGCTCATCACCAGCATCGGCCCCGCCATCAATAGTGCCTTCACTTCGCGTCGCGAAATCTTCACCGTGCCGCCCGGCTTGAGCATCGCGGTGCTCTGCACCAGATCACGCATCGTGGCATACGCAAACAACAGCGGCAACAGACAGAACAAACGAATCGATACCGCACGCCGCGGAATAAGCAGCAGGTACGTGCGCGCTTCTTCGAGGTCGTGCCAGGCCAGGTCAATCAGTCTGCCGAGCGCTTCACGATTTTTCACCAACAAATCAGGCGCAAGAATGCGCCCCTGCGTGCTGCCATGCGCGCGCAGCAGTTCTTCGGGCACATAGATGCTGTTCTCCTTCTCCGCATCCACCGCTACGTCTTTCAGGATGTTCACCGTCTGCAACGCTTCAGCAAACGCGCGGCAACGCTCACGCAGAATCGCGTAGCGCTCCTTCCCGATGCTCGGCGCGTGCTCGAACCACAAATCGGTGAGCATGTAGCCAACCGTGCCCGCCACGTAGTAGCAGTACTCTTTGTATTCGTCGAGCGTTTGAATGCGGATGCCGTCCGGATAGCGGTGCACGAACTTGTCCATGCCCACCACCATCTCCGTCACCCACGTGACGACGACTTCACGCGTTTTCTGCGGCAGCTGCGCAAAGTGCGCGTATACGAGATCGGCGTGATGCACGAGCGCCAGATGCGCCGGTTCGCCGGGCAGTGATTGCACGCCGGCAATGAATCGCGCAACGGCCGTCTGATCATCAAAGCCGGCGAGCATTTCACGGAACAGCACCGACTTCACATCCGGGGCAATGCCGGGTGCGTCTTCCACGGTGTCGGCCATGCGGCACAGCAGATACGCGTCGAGCACCGCCTGTCCCAGATGCCCCGGCAGCACACGGATGCCCAGCGCAAAGGTGCGCGAGACCGCCGGCAGGACATACTCGCAAAATCTGGCCGCGTCGCGATTGGCGACGGCCGTGGCAATGCGCGGATCAAGCGAGGAGTCGAGGGCCACGTGGGGAGCGGAGCGCGGGTTTGGCGGCGCGTCAGCCGGAGCATGCTGTCGCGAGGGTGTCGGAAACATACGAGTTCAGACGTCTCAGGTCACGACCCCGCCTTGTAATGCAGCGGCAGCTTCGTCAGACTGCGATATGGCCTTTTCGACCGGAGAACCACAGCTCGCAACAATATCCGCTGAACATCAAGCCACGCCGGAGGCGCCAGGTGGCGCGCCCCCGTCGGGGTTTCGCGGGGCGTGGCGGCAGGATCTGGCGGCCCGGGAGCTGTATGCAGAAGGTGCCGGAATCGCGCGCTGTATACCGGCCGCTGTGGCCGTGCCCGCCGACGCCGACGATGTGGCCGCCCTCGTGGTGGCCGCGCGCCGCGAAGGCTGGTTTCTCATGCCGCGAGGTTCGGGCAGTGGCATGGCGGCGGGTGCGGTGGGCTCCGGCGTGTCGGTTGATTTGTCGCGCATGCAGCGCATTGGCGACGTTGACACCGAAAACCGCCGCATTCGCGTGGAACCGGGTGCGCTGCGTGGCACGGTAGACACGGTGGCGCGCACCTACGGCCTGCGTTTTCCTGTCGATCCATCAAGCGGTGCGTTCTGCACGATTGGCGGAATGGTGGCCACCAATGCCGCGGGCGCGCGATCACTTCGCTTTGGTGCCACGCGCGCCTGGGTTCACGGCGTTGAATGTGTGTTTGCCAACGGCACACGCGCCTGGGTGCGACGTGACGAACCAGCGCCAGTTGGCATTCCACCCGTGCGTGCAATGCTCGATGCCATAGAAGCCGCACGCAAACATGTACCACCCGCTGATCTCACGCACGCCGGTGTGCGCAAGGAATCATCGGGCTACGCGATTTCGCACGCGCTCAATGTGTTGGCGCGCGATCCTTCGGCTACCGGCGAAGCACTGCTGGCATTGTTGGTTGGCAGTGAAGGTACGCTGGCGGTGTTCACCGCGATTGAGTTGCGTCTCACGCCCGTAGCTCGTGAAACGGCAACTGTATTGAGCAGTTTCTCGTCATTGGAGGCCGCAACCGAAGCGGCGCTGCAGGCACGACAGGCCGGTGCATCGGCGTGTGAAATGCTAGATCGCACGTTTTTGAATGTGGCCGCCCGCGGCAACGCACATGGGCTGCCGCGAAACGCCGAAGCGGTGTTGCTCGCCGAGGTGGAAGGATCATCGGCATCGGCCGCGCGCGATGCGGCGATTCTGCTGGGACGCGCGTTCACCCGCGCTGGTGCGTTCGAAGTCACTACTGCGACTCATCCGGCTGCCGAACGCGCGCTGTGGTCGGTGCGGCATGCGGCCAGCCCCATCTTGTCGCAGCTCGCACCGCGTTTGCGTTCCATGCAGTTTATTGAAGACGGTTGCGTCCCCCCCGACGCGCTGCCGTCGTATGTGCGCGGCGTGCGCGAGGCGCTGCAGAAAGCCAGCTGTGAAGGCGTGATTTTTGGACACGCCGGTGACGCACACGTGCATGTGAATCCATTGGTGGATGTCACGCGAAGCGGTTGGCAGGATCGTGTGCGCGGCGTACTGGATGATGTCTGTTCACTTACTGCAAAACTCGGCGGCACCTTGGCCGGTGAGCATGGCGACGGACGTTTGCGTGCATCGCTGTTGCCACATGTGTGGACGGAGAGTGCACGCACCGCCTTTCGAGTAGTAAAGCAGGCTGCTGATCCGCACGGCGTGCTGAACACCGGCGCCAAGGTTCCCGTTGAAAACGCCGACCCGCTGGCTCAGCTACGCCACGATCCCGCCACGGCCCCGCTCAGCGCCTCGGCGCGCACAGCGCTTGATACGATTGAGCGTGAGCGTGCGTGGCACCGGTTCCGGTTGGCGTTGTTGAACGATCCTGCGTAGCAGTCTTCAGGGCTGGTGGCGTCGTGACGGTGGTGCAGGATGTGAATCAGCTTTTACCGCTTGCTCGGCGCCCGCGAGCCTTAGGCTGCATTCGCTGCAGCCTAAATCGGCGCGACGACCTTGAGTGGTGCGTGTAAATGCTGGTGCGACAAGGCCATCGACCAATATTGCCGCACCTACCCGAGATACATACACTGCAAGCAATGTCTGCCTAAATCGCTGGCCGCAGTGATCGCAGGCAGCTTAATGCTCGTTCGGTGGCTCGCCGGGGACTGACGAAATGGTGACGATCAGAGCAGCGATCGCGTCCGACTCTGATGCGATCGTGGCCACCGACACCGCGGTGCAAGGCGATTCCGCGCGGAGCTCTGTTCTGCGGAGTCACATCGCGGGCAACAGATGCTGGGTTGCGGACGATCAGGGCAAGGTCGTCGGCTTCCTCGTGCTTGAGTACACGTTCTATGGGAACGGGTTCGTGTCACTACTGGTCGTGCGGCAAGACTCGCGGCGCCGTGGAGTCGGCCGCGCCCTTCTCAGGCACGCCACGTCCTCTTGCACGACTGCCAAGCTCTTCACCTCGACGAACGAATCGAATGGCCCGATGCGGTCGCTTCTGTCTGACGAGGGATTCGAGGCGTCGGGCATCATCAACAACCTCGACGACGGGGATCCTGAACTTGTCTTCTTCCGAAGGGTACCCAGATAGTTGTCGGCCGGGCGCTGACCAAGCGTCGGTCGCTGCCGAACCCGCCGTTGCAGCAGACCTGGTCCTCGCTTACGCTCCAAGCCGAGCCGCTGAACGGCAAGGACGTTCGGCGGCGCGAGAGACAGTCGCGATAGCGCGCTAGTCGGCCACGCTCTGGGGGAGCCCACCGCTCGTGGCCGAGCTTCCGCCCCGCGGATAGGTTTCCCGCATGGGACGCCATGACAAGCTTCTCGCGCAGCTCCTTGGCGGTCGCGCCGACGCGACCGTCGGCTTTGAGGCGGTCTGCGCCCTCTTGCGGCGCCTTGGCTTTCAAGAGCGCACTCGCGGTAGCCACCACATGTTCCGCCGGCCAGGTGTCGAGGAGCTCATCAACTTGCAGCGCGACGGCGACAAGGCGAAGGTCTACCAAGTCCGACAGGTCCGCGCGATGCTGGTGCCCTATGGGCTGACAACGATTGAGGGGGACGACGCGTGAACGCCTACAAGTACGAACTGATCGTCTACTGGAGCGCCGAGGACACGGTCTTCGTCGCCGACGTCCCGGAGCTGCCCGGGTGCATGGCACACGGACCGACACCGGCCGAAGCGGTGGCGCAGGCGCAGGAGGCGATTGATCGAAACGGCGCGTGAGGATGGCCGTGCCGTGCCCGAGCCGAAGGGTCGTCGGCTGATGCTCGCGTAGCGTCGCCGAACGAGCGTTGCAGCTGACGGGCGAGAAGTGGCGGCTGGCTCCGCTCGCGTCTTGTATGCCTCTATGCCTCGCCCGCAGCTGAACTCCGCGTTCGGTGGCACCCTCAGCGGGCTCAGCAACACGTCTGGCGGGAGCTTCCGTGAGACGGTATTTTGGAAGCATGGACTATCGGGACCGGATCACCATTGAGCCAGCAAAGCGCAGCGGCAAACCGTGTCTGCGTGGCCTGCGAATCACGGTGTACGACATCCTCGACTACCTGGCCGGTGGCATGTCCGAGGATGAGATTCTCGCGGACTTCCCAGACTTGGAACGCGATGACATTCGTGCGGCGCTGGCGTTTGCTGCCGACCGGGAACGTCGGCTGGCTGGCGACTTCGCGGCGTGACTGCGACGGGTGCGATGGTCGCGCCGCCCCCACGGCTGCTGTTTGATCAGAACCTCGCGCCATCGCTCCCACGCTTACTCGCCGATCTGTATCCGGGTTCAACACATGTGCGTGATGTCGGCCTGGCGGCGGCGGATGACGACGCGATCTGGTCCCATGCACTTGAGGGCGGCTACATCATCGTCACCAAGGATGACGACTTTCGGCAACGCAGTTTCTTGCGCGGAGCACCACCCAAGGTCATCTGGACGCGACTTGGCAACTGCACCACGTCGGACATCGAGGATGCGTTGCGCGGCCGTCACGGCATGGTGGAATCCTTCGCCGCAGATTCGACGGCGGCACTGTTGGTGATTGCGCGGCCGTAGCAGTGGCGCACGTGCCGCCGAACGAGCGCTGAAGCTGACGTTTGACCGCAGCCGCACACTCCCTGCAAAGACGAGGGCGCGACAATGACCAGACGTACCGTCTCCGCACACATTACGCTGGTTGGCAACTTCGCGGCGTGCGTGGAGGCCCTACCTCCGGACGCTTGGGTGCGCTTACAGGAGCGGTGTCGTCCGCTCGCGGAATCAACGCCGGCGGCTTTCTATGCGCGCGCGAAACTGGCGGCGCTGGCGTGGGACACGTTCTCCCGCACTCCCGACGGATCGGCGCTGGTGCGGGCGATTCCCGCCGTCACAAACGCCAGTGTGGTAGCGATGGGCCTCGCGTATGAGGTCGTCACCTCCGCCTTTCCCTCGACCGTCGAGGCCCCAAGGACCCGTCGCATGTCGACCGGCAAACCGGATGTGGATCGATATATCGACGCGCAGAACGCCATCGAGCGCACGCTCGCCGACCGGGGCGTGCGGGTGGCTGGCGTTGCGACGGCCATGCGGGCCGCGGCGCACGCCGTCTGGAATCATGATCGGCTCACCCGCGAGACCTTTGAGCGGGTGTATGGGTGGGTCGCGTCGTAGCGATTCAAGGGCGCTGCGGGGAGGTAACGCGCGAGATGATTCCGGTCAGGCACGACGAGGCCGCCGCGACGCCGGGGTTGTTCGTCGAGCAGAATGACGTCTCGCCCCGCAGGAAGTCGGCGTAGAGCGCGATGAAATAGCCGTTCTCTTCGGGCCATGACGCGAGCATGCGATTCGCATCCAACTGCACGACTTTGGTCGGATCGGTTTCCGCCTTGCCGTCCCAAAGCTGCTTCCAGTGCACCTCGCCCGGCCGGAACGTCACCTCGAGCCTGAACTGCGTGCCATCGGGGAGTGCTCCGAAGTCGTAAAGCAGGAGCTCCCCGAACGCGCGCTCGAGGCTGAGGCCGAGCGCCGAGTCCGGCTTCGCGGCGTCGAGCGATGTCCCGCTGCTTGCCTGGGCGCGCGCCTGCCGGGGGGCGCCGAGCGCCGCGACACCCAGTAGGAGCGACAGCGCGGCGACGGCGGCGGTGCGCGAGTATCCGCTGGACATGGTGCGGTGCGCGTGCTGAGTGGGAAACGGCAAGGGCATCGTGCTGGCTTCTCGCGGGAGAGGAGTCTCGATAGCGGTCGGTCGACTACTCGCCGAACGTATGGCGTGATCACCGTACTGGCCAGCTGCATGTGTCGGGCGTAACGCTGCCGAGATCTTTGCAGCGACCAGCTAACGAAGCTTGCTGCTGCCGGCCACGCTATTGAAGCGAGCGACTAGCGGCCGGACGGCGGCGTGCTCTTGGCCGCCGACGCTCCCACGGCCGCCAGGCACTCGACTTCCACTCGCGCTCCGAGTGCCAGCCCGTTCACCCCCAGTGCCGCACGCGCCGGATAGGGCGCCCGAAAGTAGGTCGCGTAGATGGTGTTGAACGCGGGCCAGTCGGCCATGTCGGCCAGCAGGACTGTGCACTTGACCACGTCGTCCATGCCGAGTCCGTGCTGTTCGAGCGTATTGCGGATGTTGTCCATCGTCTGCCGCGCCTCCGCCTCCATACCACCGGGCACCACCGTCATCTCACCCGGCTTCGCGCCGAGCTGTCCCGAGAGCTGCACCAGGTTGCCGATGCGCACCGCCTCCGAGAAAGGGACGGTCGACGGCAGCATGCCGGAGTTCAGGAACTCAATGGCGGGGGCCTCGACCAGCGGCTTGGCGGCGGGTCCCACGCCGGGCTCGCAGCCGATCGTGAACCCGACAGTGCAGGCGAGGGCGAGGCGGAGCATCCGCGTGGAGGATCGCAAAACTGGAGAAAGGCGCATCATGGACCGGCCAGGGAGGAGGTGGGCGGGCCATCGGCGGCCCCTCCGCCATCGGCCCATCGGTGAAAGCGTACAACGATGACTGATGTGATCGCCGCTTCTGAGCGAATGATCGCGGTGTGCACTCAACTGGCATCGGCAGCTACGCCCTGCATGCACCGCAACTACTTGATCACGCGAATCCGGTCGATGATGGGGTAGATCCACTCCACGCCGCGCTCGGTGACAATCGCGTCGTCCTCCAGTGGAATGCGCGCCTTGGCACCGCCCCACTCGGGCACTGGTGTCCACGCGAACAACTCAATCGAAAAGGGATTGAACGGCTTGATCGGGAAGCTGTGCTGTCCCGGATTGAACCACGCGATGCTCGGACCGCTGCCGTGGCCACGATCACCGATCGAGTGGCAGCCGATCATCACTTCGACCTTGTCGTCGTTGGTGGTCTCATTGAAGGTGCCCTGCATCCGGAAGCCGGCCTTTTCGATTTCACTGGCCAGTCGCGTCAGCATTTCACCCGCGGTCGGTCCGGCCTTGATGGTGCGTCGAATCACGTTGCGAACGGCCACCGCGTTGTCAAACGCCTTCTGGATGCCTGCCGGCACGGCGGTTTCGCCCGGCTTGAGCACATACGCAATGCGCTTGACATCGGTCCAGGTGTTGAGGTAACCCACGCCCCAGTCGATCATCAGCAGGTCACCGCGCTGGATGATGCGTTCATTCGACGACGCTTCGATGCCCTTGGGTCCGGTGATGTACACCGACGGCATCTCGAAACTCGAACCGAGATTGCGTGACTGCAACTCGTTGGCCATCCACCAGGCCACATCTTCGAGTGTGGTGACGCCGGGTGTGATGATTTCGTTCGACAGCGCCCGGTCGGCGAGGCGCCGAGCGATCTCGCCATTTTCGCCGAGTGCAATGAGTCGCGATGCAGTAAAACCGCTCCGGAAGTCGGAGACAACCCGTTCAGCTGACACAACGCGACTTCCGTACGTCGGGCCGAGTTCCTTGACGAGTCGATCGTAGCTGGTTTTCGACAACCCATCGGCGGCGCCGATCAGCTCGGACATATTGACACCGATGCGTTTGGGGTCACGCTCGGCAACGAACGCCAGCAGCGGCTGGAAGCCGCGGACCATATCGTAGCCGCACTCATCAAGGCGATAACCTGACACGCCGATGGCGACCCGCTCAATACGATCGCCGCCGCGGTCGGTGAAGATCCAGTACGCCACGCTGCCGACATAGCCGCGCCCCAGGTCGTCGTACATGGGATCGAACTGGTTCTCCTTCTGCATCACGATCCACATGTCCACGCCGTGATCGCGCATGGCGCGCGGCAGGATCAGGTCGAACTGGTCGCGGCGGATCTGGCAGAGGCGTTCCCACCGGGTCCGCGCGTGTTCGGCGGCAGCCTGCGCGGGAAGGCGTGTCGGTGTGAGCGACGTTGCGATCATTCCGGTGCAGAGGACGCCAAACAGGGCGCCGGTGAGGACGGGGCGGTGCGGCATGGGCACTGTCATCGTAAGCGAGGAGGGAGGAAGCGGGATCGCTATTCTAACCTGCGATCTACGATTCAGCCTCTGGCACCCGCGCGTGCGGGAAGCTTCTGTTCGCATGTGATCCAGCGCTGCCCCTCAGCTGCATACCAGGAGCCCGAATGTCTCGCGTCCATCGTGTCCCCCGCTTCTCCCTGCTGCTGCTCTTCGCCGCGGCCCTCACCATCACCGCCGCCGACTCGAAGGCGCAGGCGTTGCCGCAGGTCGTGATTCGGACGAGCGTTGGTGAGATCATCATGGAGGTCGACACAGTTCGTGCACCGGTGACCAGCGCGAACTTCCTCCGGTACGTGGACGGCGGCTTCTATCAGTCAGGCCGCTTTCATCGTACGGTGCGTCTCGACAATCAGCCGGAGAACGCGGTCAAGATTGAGGTGATCCAGGGCGGCGTCACTCCAGGCGGTGCTGCAGCTTTCCCGCCGATCCCGCTCGAGCGCACCAACGTCACCGGACTTCGGCACCGCGATGGCGTGGTGTCGATGGCGCGTGGCGGGCCGGATACTGCGACTTCCGACTTTTTTATCTGTATCGGCGACCAGCCAGAGCTCGACTTCGGTGGCAAACGCAACGCAGATGGCCAGGGATTTGCGGCGTTTGGTCGGGTGCTCCGCGGAATGGACATCGTCCGCCGGATACAAGCGGCACCGGCGCAGGGGCAGACACTGCAGCCATCCATCACGATTGAGACCGTGGTGCGCGTGTCGCGCTGAGTGTGTCCACGCGCACGCGGCGCCAATCGGGCGTCACTGTCTCGGAGACGTGAAGCGGGCGAGCCACCCGAGCGTTCACCTCTTTGACGGAAAGCCGGTTTGAGTTATACATTGTATATACACTTGAGCCGGAGCGTTCAATGCGAACCAAGGTACGAAAGTGGGGGAACAGCCTGGGCGTGCGAATCCCGAGCGGAGTAGCGGCCGATGCGCACCTCGAAGAGGGGGCGGAGGTGGACGTCACAGTGCGCGACGGTGAGCTGGTGATCGTGCCTGTACTTTCACTCACCCAACTGATTGCGGGCATCACACCGGAAAATCTGCCCGACCTGTCGGATGATGCGCGCGCGGTGCGGAGCGCTGGTAGTGTCGTCTCGCCCTAAGCGTCGTGAGCCAGTTCCCCTCGGTGCGGATAAAAAATCTGTGGAGCTGGTGGCGACGTCCGATATCTGGGTCCCGGAACGTGGTGATGTCATCTGGCTGGAGTTCGATCCGCAGGCTGGGCACGAACAAGCCGGGCGTCGGCCAGCAGTGGTGCTTTCGCCGGCAACCTACAACGCACCGACCAGCCACGTGCTGTGCGTGCCGGTAAGCAGCAAAGCCAAAGGGTATCCGTTCGAAGTCGCGCTGCCTGATGATTTTCCTGTACGGGGCGTAGCGTTCGCCGATCAGGTAAAGTGCCTCGACTGGCGCGCTCGTCACGCCCGATTTGTAGCAGCGTTGCCTCCAAGCGTGCTGTCATCTCTGCTCGCTCGTACGCGTGCCTTGTTGGAGTGACTTGTGCACAAGAGACCGAACACTGTCCCCTCTGTCACCGCTGGCCCACCAAGCACCCGTAGCGCATCTTCCCTGCGTGTATCTCTACGCCAAGATTTTTCATCTCGTAGGCATGGTCTCGTGGATGGCCGGCTTGTTCTACTTGCCACGCCTGTTCGTGTATCACGCCGAAGCGCAGCAACGCACCGACAGCACGCGCGATATTCTCACCGCGCAGTACACCATCATGCAGCAACGCCTGCTCGGCATAATCACCACGCCGGCCATGTTGATGACGTGGCTGGGTGGGCTCACCATGGTGGGACACAACACCGCGCTGTTGTCGCAGCGCTGGTTCATTGTGAAGCTGGTGCTGCTCGTTGCCCTCTCAGGTTATCACGGCTGGATGTCAGGCGTGGTGCGCAAACTCGCGCGCGGTGATCACGTCATGACCGGTGATCGTTTTCGCATCATGAACGAAGTGCCCACGATTGCGCTGGTGCTCATTGTGACCTACGCGGTGCTGCGTGACAGTGTAGGGCTGCTGTTTGGCGCACTGGTGGCTGCCGGGCTCACGGTGTTGCTGGGTATTGGAATCCAGTTGTATGGAGTGGTGAGGCGGAGAGGAGAAGCGAAACGCGCGTAGCCTCGGACATCGCGACGGCGGAAAGCGGCAATAACCTGTAGGTTCGGTTGTGTATGCAGACACCACATTGGCTCGACCACAACGCTTGGCCGTGGACGCCAAGGCCGCTCCTGCTGTCGGAGGGCACGCAGCACGCCGCCATCGAAGGCGACGGCAACACGGTGCTGCTCGTACACGGCACACCCACGTGGAGCTATGAATGGCGACATGTGCTGCGCGAACTGCCGCCCGAATATCGCGTAGTCGCCGTAGATCACCTCGGCTTCGGTCTGTCCAAGCGACCACCAGAGGCGGACTACTCGCCAGAAGCGCACGCGCGCCGGTTCCGTGAAGTCGTTCAGGAGGTGGCGCCGGTTGGACCGGTGGCGCTGGTGGTTCATGACTTTGGTGGACCGATCGCACTCGACTGGGCGCTCGATCACCCCGAACGATTGTCGCACCTGGTGATCGTGAACTCGTTTGCGTGGTCGCCGTTGAACGATCCGTCAATGAAGCGCGCGGCCAAGCTGATTGGCGGTTCGCTTGGACGCCTGGCGTATCGTCATCTCAACTTTTCGCAGCGTGTAATCATGCCGTCGGCGTATGCAAACAAAAAACGACTGACGCATGATATTCATGCGCAGTACCTCAGCGTGTTTCCCGACGCAGACAGTCGTGAGCTCGTGTTGTTTGCACTCGCACGTTCACTCTCAGAGTCCGCGCCCTTTTTCACGTCACTCGAACAGCGACTGATCGCCAGGCGCGACACACTCGCGCGCATTCCCTCGGCGATCATGTGGGGAATGCGAGATTCAACCTTCGATCCGACCGCCAAAAAGCGCTGGCAGCAACTATTGCCGCACGCGAAGCTGCAGTCGTTCGAAGACGCCGGTCACTGGCCACACGAAGAACAGCCTGATGCCTTCGTGCGCGCGCTGCGCGACACGCTGGCCAGGTAAACCCAACATCCTGATACGACGCGCGATACGACGCGCGATGTGACGCGCGCGGTCAATCGCGCAGCAGCTACGCGAGTATCGGCAAACTGCGAATCTTGTCCTGCCACTCACGCGGCCCGGTCTCGTGCACATTCTCACCGCGTGCATCTACCGCCACCGTCACCGGCATGTCGTGCACCTCAAACTCGTAAATCGCTTCCATTCCCAGATCCTCAAACGCTACCACGCGTGACGACCTGATAGCCTTGGACACGAGATACGCCGCACCGCCCACCGCCATCAGGTACGCAGCCTTGTGCTTGCGAATCGCTTCAACGCCCGTTGGGCCGCGCTCCGCTTTGCCAATCATCGCAATGAGTCCCGTCTTCTCCAGCATCATCTCTGTAAAGCCGTCCATGCGCGTGGCCGTAGTCGGGCCAGCCGGCCCCACGGCTTCATCGCGCACCGGATCAACCGGGCCCACGTAATAAATCACGCGATTGGTAAAGTCTACATTCTCCGGAAGCGACTCACCGTTGGCAAACAGTCCGGCAATGCGCTTGTGCGCCGCGTCTCTTCCGGTGAGCAGTTTGCCGTTGAGCAACAATCGATCACCGGCTTTCCACGACGCCACAACTTCCGGCGTGAGCGCATCGAGATCCACATGCTTGGCGTTCACATCGGGACGCCACGTCACATCAGGCCAATCTGACAAACTCGGCACCGGCAACGACACCGCACCACTGCCATCAAGTGTGAAATGCGCGTGACGTGTGGCCGCGCAGTTAGGAATCATCGCAATCGGCTTCGATGCAGCGTGTGTGGGGAAGTCAAACACCTTCACATCAAGCACTGTGGAGAGTCCGCCCAGTCCCTGCGCGCCAATGCCCAGTGCATTGATCTTGTCGCACAGTTCAATGCGCAGTTCTTCAATCTTGTTTTGCGGTCCGCGCTCCTTGAGCTGCGCCATGTCGATGTGCTCCATGAGCGACTCTTTCGCCATGAGCATCGCCTTCTCCGCTGAACCACCAATACCAATGCCGAGCATGCCCGGTGGGCACCAGCCCGCCCCCATTTGCGGCACGGTTTTCATCACCCAATCCACGATGTTGTCACCCGGATTGAGCATGGCAAACTTTGACTTGTTCTCTGATCCACCGCCCTTGGCCGCGAGCTTCACTTCAACTGTGTTGCCCGGCACAATCTCGTAGTGCACCACCGCCGGCGTATTGTCGCGCGTGTTCTTACGCGTGAACGCCGGATCTGCGACAATCGATGCACGCAGCACGTTGTCAGGGTGCAGATACGCGCGACGCACGCCTTCGTTTACCATCTCCTGCACCGACATCGTCGCGTCCCAGCGCACGTCCATGCCCACCTTCAAGAACACCACCACAATCCCGGTGTCCTGACAGATCGGCCGGTGCCCCTCGGCGCACATGCGCGAGTTGGTGAGAATCTGCGCGATCGCGTCCTTCGCGGCCGGGCTTTGCTCGCGCTCGTAGGCCGCGGCCAGCGCGTGGATGTAATCCAGCGGGTGGTAGTACGAAATGTGCTGGAGCGCGTCCGAAATGGACGTGATGAAGTGGTCCTGGGAGATAGTGGTCATGCCCTACAAGATAATTGCCTGTCAGGGACCGGGCTGGGCTGCCAGCGGATCTGATGCGGACCTCACGCGGCTCCCATTCGGTTCCGCTCGGGCGTCCGTCGTGATCTCGGCGGCGGTGTTATTTTCTGACGGGCCCGGCGTCGGGCTCGCCCGTGCCTATTTGCAACCGCTTCCCCGCTGCCATGCCCCTCGTTGATTCCGCCATCCTGCGCGAGCCGCGCGTTACCGTGCTGTCCCGTCCTGTCTTTACCGAACCGTCGCATCTGCCGGTGCAGTGGATGGGTGAGAGCACCGATGGTGAGCGTCTGGCCGAGTTTGCGGGGCGATTGTGCTACATGAGCCAGAAGAATCCGGCCAATCGCGATACACGCGCCTACCTGGGCAACATCAAGAAGCAGGGGCACGGCAGTGTGCTCGAGCACGCGAACTATTCGCTGTTGTTTGAGGGTGTGAGTCGTTCACTCACGCATGAGCTGGTGCGTCACCGCGCGGGCTTTGCGTATTCGCAACTCTCGCAGCGGTACGTAGACGAAAGCGATGCCCAGTTTGTCATGCCGCCGGCCATCATTGGCGACAGTGCACTTGAAGCGGCGTGGATATCACAGATGGGCAGCGCGCTCGATGCCTACATCTCGCTTGTTGACGAACTCATGATCCGCTACGCGTGGGTAGACGACAAGGTGCACCGCCGCAAGATGGCGCGTGAAGCCGCGCGCGGCGTGCTGCCCAACAGCACGGAAACCAAGATTGTGGTCACGGGCAACGCGCGTGCATGGCGCACGATGCTTGAGTTGCGGTCAAGCGAAGGCGCCGAGATGGAGATTCGCCGGTTGGCGATTGCGGTGATGCGCGTGATGCAAGCGGAAGCGCCGGCGTTTTTTGATGACTTTGAGGTCTATCAGGCGGAAGATCGGCGTGAGGCGGCGAAGGTTACTTACCACAAGGTTTAAGTCATCGGTTCGCCAGCACGTCGTATTCGCTTGCAGCAAGAAGACGCTCATCTGCAGTGACAAGCGCCAGACCCATCAAACGCGCGGTTGCCGCCAGAAACCGGTCGGCCAGATCCTGATGTGGCAACGTGAGTTGAAGACTGGCCACCGCAATCGCATGCGTGAGCGGCGCTTCCCGTCGAGGTAACGCCTGCACCATTTGCTCCACCCACTCGGCAGCGGGGCCGTCGACTTTCAGGCGACCACGCTCAACGAGCATCATTGCCTCCCACACGCTTAGAGGCGAAAGCCAGAGCTCATTTTCGGGAGAGGCGAGAGCCTTACGCACGCTGTCGGAGAGACGGTCGGGCTCGAGCATCGCCCACAGCCAGATGTGCGTGTCGAGCGGCAGTTTCACGGACGCAGCACTTCCCACTCGTCGGGCTCGGACGCTGGCGCGATCGGATCCCCGTTGATCGTGGCCGTGCCCCGCATTGAGCCAATCCAACTGTCGCCAGTGGTGGCGAGCGACGGCGGCACAACTTCCGCGATCGGCTTGCCTCGACGGGTCACGACTACCGACGTGCCTGTGAGGCGCACCTGCTCCAGCACGGCGAGACAGGTTGCCTTGAACTCGGAGATGGCGATCGTCTTGGGTGATTTCTTGAGCATAGGGAGACGTATAACCCGATTAGATCATGGCCGATAACTATGGTCATCCAAGTCTTCGTTGAAAAGCGTCCGCTCAACTATCCCGCGGGAACAGCTTGGGTCTCCCTGCGAGCTCCAACGAACCAAAATCTCGCAAATCCACTGTGGCAATCGCCGCCGCGCGTAACCGTTCAGCGATGGCGGCGACCACACTGTCCACCAGCCCGAGCCCTAGCGCACGATAGCGCTCGCGAATCTCGAACGCGCGCGAGATGTCGGTCTCGTCGCCCCACTCAACCACAAACGCGCCGGCCGCCAGATCGGCCATGAAGCTTGTTGCTACCGCGTCGCCCAAGTAGCGCTGCAACAGATAATCCACCTCGGGCAGGATGGCCCACGGCAGCACCCATGCCGACGGGTCACGCTCAAACAGCGCCACCATTGACGCGTGGTGCTTGTCGTCCCGATCGATCAGGGCAATGACGGCGCCTGTGTCGGCAACGATCACTCGCCCTGGCCCATGCCTTCGAGCAGCGCCTCGGCGCGCTCCGAGAGATCGCCCGCACCGCTTCGGCCGGCGCCAATGCTCGACGGAAGCACTGGAGGCGCGTATCGACTCGCGTACTGCGCTACGGCCTCCCGCACCAGCTGCGCGGTGGGGCGCCCCTGCGACTTGGCCAGCGCCTTCAGGCGCCGATAATCGACGGGATCGAGATAGACGGTGGTTTTGGCAGAGTCAGACATATGGTAACCATATACGGTATTTGTAAAATAGGCAATGCGCGAGACGCCGCTACCGCGCCATCCCCATCTCCGCCGCCAACCGCGCCACCAGCTTCGCCGTACGCAGCATGGCCGGAATGTCCGCAAACTCCCCCGGTTCGGCGCGCAGACCGCCGCGCTCACCCCCCAGACCAATCGCGAGCGTACCGCCGGCAATGGCCACGTTGAGGTTGGACGAGCCGGCGTTGCCGAGCGATGGCGTGACGCCGAGTGTGCGCGCGTGGGTCACGGCGGAGCGCACGAGACGCGATGTGTCGGCGCCCGCGATCTGTCCGCCCGCCGTTTGCGAGATGGCGCGCATGTCAAAACGTGTGCCCGTCTCGGTAGACACGCTGTCGAGCACCGCACGCACTGCGGCTTCGTTGCGGGCGATGGTGGGTGCGTCGAGTGAACGGATGTCAACGGAGAACCACGCGCTGTCGGGTTTACGGTTTACCACATCGCCCGAGCGGATCATGGCCACGCTTAGCACAGTGCGCTCAGATGCGGGTGGCTGTGGAATGGCGAGGATGCGATCAATAGCACGCGCAATGCCCTGATTGATGTTGGGCAGGCCGCCGGTGAGCGTGTGTCCGCCCTGTCCGAACGCCCACACACGCCACCAATGAATGCCGATGGCGCCGTAGGTGACGGAACGTCCGTCGCCGAGTACATCGACAAATGCATCAGCGCGATCGCGCCACGATGTATAGAGCGCTTTCATGCCCTGCAGTCCGGTTTCTTCCCGTGCGACGGCGGTGAACAGCAGGTCATGCTGCGGTTTGACGCCTGCCTCGATGAGCGCGCGTGCTGCGGCAACCACTGCGGCTGTGGTGCTCGATGTATTGCTGCCCGGACCGACGACGCGATCACCTTGGATGTACGGCGGTCGCGGCGCGTTGCGCTGATGTTCGGCCACGGGAGCCAGATCGTCGAGCGTGGCCACAAACACAATCACGCGACGCAGCGAATCAGGTAGCGAGCCCCGAATGCGACCCGTGACGTTGGGGCTTGAGTCCACGGTCACGTCTTGCAAACCAACCGCGCGCATTTGCTCGGCGACTTCCCGTGCCCGCTCGTGCTCTTGGCCCGATGGGGAAATGATAGACGCGAGACGCACCAATTGCGCGGCAATACTGTCGCGACTCGAATCAATCAGCGCATCGAGTTGCTTGTAATTCGCTGTGCTCTGCGCGCCGATTTGCGGCGCCACGCAGACGAGCGTGAGCAGGGCGACGGATGCAATGCGCAGATTTCTGAACGGCATTTATGTCTCCAAAGTGGCGTGCTCGAAGTCGCGTCGTGTTAAGTTGCGGGTGATCAGCCACCAGGGGTACCGCAGCACACGCTGCGGTTGAGAGAGTCTCTTGGAACCTGACCCGGTTAACACCGGCGGAGGGAGCGTGGCGGATGCGGAACGTGTGTTGCAGCTGAAGCGGAAAATGTGCAGTCCCGCGCAGCGTGCACGCCAGACATCCGCGTCAGCGCTCATTCGTCGGCACACTCACTGCCTCACGAGGAACGCCCGATGATTGATCAGCCAGCGCCAAGCGACAACACCACCATCACGCTGCCGCCCAACGATTACGGCGAGGCGTTTCCGGCGTCGCAAAAAGTGTATGTAGACGGACCACATGGCATTCGTGTGCCGTTCCGTGAGATTGTGCTGTCGGGTGGCGAGCCGCCGCTACGTGTGTACGACACGAGCGGTCCGCTTGGACATGATGTGCGCGAAGGACTGCCGGCGCTGCGCACGCCGTGGATCATATCGCGCGGCGATACAGAAGAAGTGATCAAGCGTCCGGTGCCGGTGGCCGGTGATGCACCGGAAATGCCTGCGGGTTTGTATCGTGGCGCACGAGTGGCCAAGGCCGGACAGCGTGTTACGCAGATGGCTTACGCACGTCGTGGCGAGATCACGCCCGAGATGGAGTTTGTGGCGCTGCGCGAGGGCATGCCGGCTGAGTTTGTGCGCAGTGAAGTAGCGCGCGGACGGGCGATTATTCCGGCGAACATCAATCATCCGGAAGTTGAACCGCAGATCATTGGTCGCGGCTTCAAGGTCAAGATCAACGCCAACATCGGCAACAGCGCCGTGCGTTCGGTGATTGAAGACGAAGTGGAGAAGTTGCGCTGGTCGACGTTGTGGGGCGCTGACACGGTAATGGATTTGTCCACAGGCAAGCACATTCACCAAACGCGTGAATGGATTCTGCGAAACTCGCCGGTGCCGATTGGCACAGTGCCCATCTATCAGGCACTCGAGAAGGTGGGCGGTGTGCCCGAGGATCTTACGTGGGAGGTGTACCGCGATACGCTGCTCGAACAGTGCGAGCAGGGCGTTGATTACTTCACGGTGCATGCTGGTGTATTGCTGCGCTATGTGCCGCTCACAGCCAATCGCATGACCGGTATTGTATCGCGCGGCGGATCGATCATTGCGAAGTGGTGCCTGGCGCA
Organism: Gemmatimonas sp.; assembly: GCA_011390805.1. Taxonomy (GTDB): domain Bacteria; phylum Gemmatimonadota; class Gemmatimonadetes; order Gemmatimonadales; family Gemmatimonadaceae; genus JAABRT01. Next base: position 24,710 of record JAABRT010000006.1, read on the forward strand.
TCACAAGGAATCGTTTCTGTACACGCACTTCCGCGAAATCTGCGAAATCATGGCGGCGTACGACGTGTCGTTCTCGCTCGGCGATGGACTGCGTCCCGGATCGATTGCTGATGCCAATGACGACGCGCAGTTCGCCGAGCTCATGACGCAGGGTGAGCTCACGAAGATTGCGTGGGAGTACGATGTGCAGACGATGTGCGAAGGGCCCGGCCACGTGCCCATGCACAAGATCAAGGAGAACATGGACAACCAGCTCGCGTGGTGTCATGAAGCGCCGTTTTATACGCTTGGTCCGCTCACCACTGACATCGCACCGGGTTACGACCACATCACGAGTGCAATCGGCGCGGCGCAGATTGGTTGGTACGGCACGGCCATGCTGTGTTATGTCACACCCAAGGAACACTTGGGGTTGCCTGACCGTGATGATGTGAAGGCCGGTGTGATCACGTATCGCATTGCGGCACACGCTGCTGATCTGGCCAAGGGACATCCACGTGCGCAGGAATGGGACGATGCATTGAGCAAGGCGCGCTTTGAGTTCCGCTGGCGCGATCAGTTTGCGTTGGCACTCGATCCGGTGACTGCACTCAAGTATCACGACCAGACGTTGCCGGCCGATGGTGCCAAGGTCGCGCATTTCTGTTCAATGTGCGGACCGAAGTTCTGCTCGATGGAGCTCACGCAGCAGTTGCGGCAGCAGGCGATGAGCGCGGAAGTGGAGACGCTGTCGGCGCAGGTGGCTGATGGTTTGCGCGCGAAGGCGGCGGAGTTTCGGGAGGCGGGGGCGGAGTTGTATCAGCCGGTGGCGGGGGACTAACTCCGCCACTACACCTCCCCCAGCGCCTCAACAAATACCGGCGTGAAGTCCACGGTGAGTGCGCTCGTCGCGCCAGCCGGCTGCCACGTGACCGTTTCCGTATGCACACTCGGACGGTCACTGTCCGGCTGCCAGCATTCAACGAGGCGCGCATCAAGATCAACAATCCAGTACTCCACCCCTTGGCGCTGATACCGATGCCGTTTCACCACGCGGTCGAAACGCGCCGTGCTGGGAGACAGCACTTCGACAAAGAGTAGCGGTTGTCCGATCTCGCTTTGTGTGCGGGGGCGACGACCATTCACGAGCGGCAGCACGTACACGTCGGGCTGGACGAGCGTGTGCGTGTCCAGCTCGAGGTCGCCGGGCGCAACGAACACCGCCCCCGTACCCGTCGCCGCGCGTAATCCTCCAGCACCCGCCAGAGCAGCATGACCACCGATTGATGCGTGAGTCGCGGGCTCGGACTCACAAGCAGCTCCCCGTCCACGCATTCAAAACGCTTCCCGGGTTCGTCGGGCAGTTCGCGGACTTGTGCGGCCGTCCAATGACGGGAGACGACGGAGGGCATGGACATAGACTGCAGGGACTGGGAGTTGGGGCGCAAGGCATGCGGCACGATAGCAGCGGCCTCCCCAACGACTATCACCATTTTTTCACGCGCGCCAGCAAGCGGTTACTGCATGTCGAAACGAACGATTCGATTGAAGCCATCGTCGTCAGGAAGTGTTGCGACAATAGTGCGCCCATTGATCAACCACGGTCGGGCTCGCGCCGGTAGCAGCACCCGAGTTTGCAGCTCGCCCGTGAGCGAGAATACGTGCCAGACGCGAGTGTTGTTGTCCGTTGCCACGGCACACCAAATGCGAGCGACGTCATCAAGCAGCAATCGCTCATAGCGTGGTGCTCTGGAAGTCGTTTCGACCTTGGCGAATGTGCGACGCATACGACGTTGGTCTTCCAGTCGCGGAACCTGCGCAACCTCGGCATCGACGAATGACTCAACGTCGGCTTGGGAGAGCTGCTGCTGTTCCAATGGCAGCTGTAAGCGCACCCAGCGTGCTGATTTCCTGCCCACCATCACGAACACACTGTCGTCATGCCCGTTGCCTGCAACGATGATTGAGTCGCGAGCAGCAGCCCAATCCACCCGACCGCCCGGCACGCGTACGAACATCTGTTCTTCCGGATCGATGAACACATCGGTTCCAAGTAAAGCGGTGAGTGTATCAACAACATCGAGTCCCGGAGTCCAACGAATGAGGTTCGTCAAGAATCGTTGGCTGCCTGTCCCTGGTATTGTTGGCGGATCAAGCAGACTTACAAACGATCCATCGGAGAGACGCCCCACCACTTTGCCACCGGTCACAAGAGGCGGAACGCGGACTTCATTCGCCGCTGAAAGATCGGGTCGCAGCTGCACAAGACGAAGGTTCGAAGCATCGATAACGCCGACACCTACGGAGTCCGCACCGGCCCAGAGCACGTAGCGCCATTCGCCGGGACCGCTGCCTATGCGCGTTGCGCTAGCGACGCGATTCCCATCAGCGTCGATGCGAACCACTGTTTCGCCTTCCGCAAACAAAACCAGATCACCGCCAGCCAGCCTATCTACCGCACCAATCTGGGTGTAACCGCCGTCTGCGTTTACTCGGCGGGCAAATGCTGTGTCCTCAGACACGTCACTTCTCTTCGACACGGGCGTTGTGCGGTCATCTTCACGGCATGCCGTTAGCAACAGCATGACCAACACGCCGACCGCCTGCAAACGTCTGCAAAACATATCTACTCCCACACCGCCAGCACCTCGAGAAACGCATCGCCATATCGCTCTAGCTTGGCCTGACCAACGCCCGGCACCTGCAACAGCTCACTCGGCGACGTAGGCCGGCGCGAAACCATCTCAAGCAACACCTTGTCGCCGAACACGATGTATGCAGGCACGCCGGCCTCATCGGCGAGTTCGCGACGACACGCTCGAAGCGCATCAAACAGCGCGCGCTCATCGCCGTCGAGTTCGGCGGCGTCGAGACCTGACGTGCTGCTGCGCCCACTGGTGCGCGGCGAGCGCCACGTGGGACGCGTGTCGAGCTCAACGGCTGCTGCTACCCGCGATTCAACCGTTTCGCCGGAACACTCATCACACGATTCAGCGCACGGGTCGATTGATTCGTCAAAGTGCGCAACCAGCGCCTGATGGCGACAACCGCCGCGTTCTACGAGATCGAATAGCGACACCGTGGCGGCGCGAGTGCGGCGACGCAGTGCTTCGTCTTCTACACGATCGAGAAAACGCTCGTGCATTTTCACATCGGCCCACGAGTAAAACAGCACGCAATCGCTGGGCAATCCGTCGCGTCCCGCACGACCGATTTCCTGATACCACGACTCGATGTCCTTGGGCATGTCGCGATGAATGACAAAGCGCACGTTTGATTTGTCGATTCCCATACCAAATGCGACAGTCGCTACAACCACGTCCACATCGTCGCGCTGAAAGGCATCCTGGTTACGCGCACGTTCATCTGCTTCAAGTCCGGCGTGGTAAGACACCGCGCGCACGCCCTGCTTGATCAGAAAATCCGTCATCTGCTCAACGCCTTTTCGACTTTGGCAGTAGACAATACCACTGTCGCCGGCGTGTGAACGCACGAGCGCGAGGATTTCACGCTTTGTTTCGCCGCCCTGCCCTTTCTTTCGCACGCCAATGCGAAGATTGGGACGGAAGAACGAACCCTTGAACCCAGCCGGTTTTTTCATGCCCAGCTGACGCAGGATGTCCCGCGCTACATCGCGCGTGGCCGTTGCAGTGAGCGCCAGCACGGGCACGTTGAGTTCGAGCTTGAGTCCTTGCAGGCGTCGGTACGACGGACGAAAGTCATGCCCCCACTGACTGATGCAATGCGCTTCGTCAACGACCAGCAGCGCGATCGGGCAGCCAAGCACAAAGTCGCGCAGTGAGCCATCAAGTGCTTCGGGGGCGAGAAACACCAGTTCGTAGTCGCCGGCACGGAACGCGTCGAGGCGTTCGCGCCGTTCTTCGGGCTCAAGTGTGGAGTTGATCGCGGTGACTTTGAAGCCAAGTGCGGCGACTGCGTCGACCTGATCCTTCATGAGCGAAATGAGCGGCGAAATTACCAGCACGGTGCCGCCGAGCAAACGCGCGGGCAGCTGGTACGTGAGTGATTTGCCGGCGCCCGTTGGCATGAGCGCAATGCAATCACGCCCCGCAAGAATGGCGTCAATGACTTCGCGCTGACCGGGGCGGAAGTCATTGAAGCCGAACACGTCACGCAGGACGGCGTCAGGAGATGGATGTGGAGAGACCGACGTCATGCGTGCAAGCTACATGGCTGCGGTGTTGCATGCGCGGTCATTTTGTCGCAACGATCACGCGAACGCGTTTTCACGCGCCATGAGTTTCTGGTCAGCGCACGGCTGTCTACTTCGCCGAGTCGAAAGCGGTGCGGAACCAGCCCATCAGTTCCGCGTCCACTTCCTTTTCCGTGCTGAGACGCACTTTGTAGTTGCACATGCCACCTGGGGGGATGGCGAGCAGGCGATCCGTCGGATCGATGCCTTTCATATTGAACCCGACCTCAACCTGCGTCTTGGTGGCCGGCCCAACGGTGGCAAACTGCTTGCTGCGCCGCAGACTGACATACGACTTTTTGGGGGCGACCTCAAACTCTCCAAACTTTGAGAGTTTTTTATGATCGCGTCGTGAATGGGACGCAGATCGGCTTTCGCTCCGGTGTAAATGCCGTCGAGTGCCTCATCGTCCGACTTACCGGCGTTGATTGCATCGCCGTGCGACTGTCTGGCCAGATGCACCACGGTGTTGGCATCCCCGTAGCCAAGTCCGAGCTCCGCTTTGAGATAGTCGCGCAGCTCACCGTGTTTGGTGAGCCCGCTGGCGTTGAGCATCGCGGTGAGTTGTGCGAGAGTCTTTCCGGTGCGCTTTTCGATGTTTGCAATCTGGGTGGCGACGGCTTGCGCGAGGTCAGCCATGATTGGCTCCGGGCGGGTGGTGACGGCTGGTTGCTGGGGTTGCGTAGCATGCGTGCTCTACCGCGCCGCGTCAATTGCTGAGCGAGACCAGCTCCACGATTTGAGCTCCTGTTGCAGTGTCCTGCCGAAACACTGAGAGCCGACCAAAACCCACCGAACTCAAGCGCGCGTCAGTGGGCACACGCAGCCGCAGCGTTTCCTGCCCCGCCCAGTTCACCAGCCGCCATGTAGCGGAGCCCTTTGACGCGTTGCCACTGGTGGCCAGCACAATGTGCTCATCATCGCAGGCCATGCTGAAGACTGTCGGATGCTGCTTGATTGGGCCGGCGAACTGTCGTGCCGCAGCTGAGTCTGCGCGGGCCTGATTGCCACCAAAACTTCCCGTCGCCAGTTGAAAATCGACCAACTCGATCGCATCTCGCTTAAACCCGTCGAGTGTCACCTCCGATACAGCTCCGAGCGTATCAACGAGATCCAGCGTCCATGTATCGCCGTGCGCAAACGCGATACGTCCCTGCGGCGAGACACACCAGTTGGTACGCGGTGCAAAATGCCCACGCGGACGAGACATGTCGCTACCGGGCATGCGATACGAGATGGCACGGACTGTGGTGTGTCGTCGCACATTTTCGCCATTGAACGCCAGCACGAAACCATCGGCTCGCGCGCCGGCACTGTCCACCCCCGGCACGGCGAACAGGTAGCGTGCACGTGAGCTCACGCGAGTATCCTCAAACGACGGCTCAAAGGGAATGGGCTCCGACCGACCACCCGCTCCCGACCGCGGCAGAAACACAACGGTAAACCGCCGAACATCGACCACAGCAATCGAATCCGCGCCGATCAGTCCAACGCGCAGAATCGATTCGAACTCACCCGGGCCCTGTCCAAGGCGTCCGACCGAATCTCGGAACGCACCGGCCGAGTCAAAGAGGAACAGCGGACCGCCCGCATGCGCAACGAGCGTCCCGCCGTCCTCCAGCGGAACCGCCTCGATAAGCGGGCCCATGGTGCAACCCGGTGCGTCGATGTCAGCGCAAATCCGCGCGATCGGTTGAGCGTCTCGTGTGGGCACAGCCGGTTCGGATGATGCGTTGTCAACAGCTGTGCCGTCGCATGCACCCGCCCCCAAAGCAATCGAACAACACAGCACCAAGCGTGAAAAGCCTTTGGCGCTCAGCCAACGTACGTAAACCTCACCGGGTTGGCGCATCAAAAACATGCCTCGAGGAAAGCGTCAATCCATCCGGAACAGATAACTCAGCTTCATGAAGAACACATCACTCGTTCTGCGCAAACGCTCGGGGCCCAACGGCTCATTGGCACGCAGCAGGTCACCATAGCCGGCAAATAACACTGTGCCGGGGGTGGGAAGGTAGCTGAACAGCACATCCAATCGCGCGGTGGAACGCTTGAAGGCTGAGGCACGTGTGAGCGACCCGTCGTTCGAACGAAGGTATACCGGTAGATCTGTCCGCGAGTCGTCCCGAAGCGAATCCTGATCAAGAATCGCGTACTCACCAATCACACGAAAAAATATCTGCCTCGTGACCTGGTACTCGGCGCGTAAACGCTGCGTCTGCCGCAGCTGAACCTGCGTGCGATCGGTCTTCCGCTTGAACTGATCACGATTGAAGGTGGCCGACAGTCGCAACTGCTCGGTGGGGCGCAGATTCAGCGAGCCCGACACGCTGCCAATGATCGCCGAACTCCACTCGGGAAAGTTTTCGTCCTGTCCGAGAATGGCCACCGTGCTGAACGAAAAACGCTTGAACTCCGGTGAGGTGACCGACATGACAAAATCAAGATTGGGCAGATTGGCAGTGCCCACATATGACGTGGTGTCCAACCCACCACCACCACGCGGTACGATCAGCGCGTAGTTGGAGTAGAGCGACGGGTCATAACCGAACTCCTCAATCAGCACCTGGCCACCGAGCTGCCAACCACCACGAAAGCGCGTGTTGCTTCGCAAATGCAGCTGTACATCCTGTGCCGGACGACGGTTCACGATGTCGTTGTACTGCCAGCGTCCAAGCATGTAAATCTCCGGCACGAACGCTTCAACGAGCGCACCAGGTGCGCCAAAGCGCGTGTACCGGTGGGTTGCCGAAATATTCGAAATGCCGGGACGCGCAATGAAACCGGACTGCGCATCGAAGTCGGGACTGATACCGTTAAAAACGTATCGTGCGTAGAAGCGCTCGCCGGTGAACATGGCCGACATGTCCCACAACGGTGCTCGGTTCGTCTCACCATCACGACCCGTCATGGAGCCGGCCAGCTGGCCCTGCGCGCTGAATATTCCGCGCACAAAGCGGCCGTCCAGGCCAAGCACACGATTAAAGCGATCGCCTTCGATTTTGTCGGTGTAGGCAATGCCTAACCGACTGGTTGCACCAATGTCATGCTGCAAGCGCACGATATTGAACACAGGCGACTCCCGGCCGTTAAACGACGCCTCGCGGCTGTCTACCGCTGAGAGCACACCGATGTCAAAGCCTTTGTGCTTGCCCGTGAGCTTGACCGCACCAACCGGCTGCGCCACGCGACGTGTGTAAATGAGCCGGTTGGGTGCCGTGAACTGTTCCTGGCTTTCCAGAAAAAACGGGCGGCGTTCGGGAAAGAAGATTGCGACACGCGGATCGTACGTGAACTGCGTTGCGTCGGCTTCGACCTGCGAAAAATCAGGGTTGGCCGTACCCGACATGGTGAGATTGCTGGTGATGCCCCAGCGCGCACTGCCTCCGATCTCCGGACGCGATGTGTTGTACTGCCATCCGTTGGCAGCTGTGCGGGGCGAGCCAACAGCGCTGCTGGTAATGGTGGGAATAACGTCGAGGGTGATACCGCGACGCAGATCACGCAGGCCGGTAAGCAAACCTGACTGTGCAAGAAAACTTGCCCGTGCGCGCATGGCCGGCGCCCACGTTTGTTCATGCCCCGTTGCCTGCACAGTGCGAATCACATTGACCTGCCACTCATGCTCATCACCGGCCCGGTAACGCAAGCTCTTGAAAGGAATCGCGATCTCGACTTCAAAACCGAAATCCGTGAGCCGTCCTTTCGACTGCCAGACATAATCCGGTGCCAGATCTACTGACTCACGGGTTCGCGGCGTGCTGCTGGCAAAGCCACCGCCAGACGCCGCACCGGTTTCGGTGATCACACCATCGCTTTGTATACCAAACGGGTTCACAGCAAACACCAACGCCTGTCGGCTGTCGTTATACGTGCCGAGAAAGATCTGCAGGTTGTCGTCTTGCGTGATGCGGTCGCGATCGGCGAGGGTGGCACGCACGGTGGCCGAGGGTGCGTAGGCACGCACGCCGATGTGCAGGGCGGTGGACGAGTACCACATGAACACTTCGGTGCTGTCACTCGCACTTACGCCATCGGCGGGAAAGTATTGCGAGAAGCCGGTGAGCATGGCGGCATCCGCCCACTGCGCCTCGTTGAGCACGCCATCGACCAATGGTGCGGCGTCGATACGTGGTAGCCCGACCGTGGTTGCCCCCGAGCGACCATGAAAGACGGGGCCGGGAGCAGACGGGTCTTGCGCCAACATCGGCGTAGCGGAAAGCAGGCCGGCGCCAAGCAGCGCCGTGAACGTCATGACGGTAGGGAGCATCAGCGGGAGTCTACGTTCCCCACGTCCGTGATGCGAGCAAACGCAAAACATGACTGGGACGAAACGCGGAACATCCTTTCTACTGGAAAAGCAGTTGACAGGATTTCATTGCGGCTTTATGCTACGGGAGAAGCCGTAGTTACCCTCCCGCCGCGAGCTATTTATGGAAGAAGCTGTCTACTTCACCCCGCGTGAGCTCGATGTCATGAGTGTGCTCTGGCGCGCAGAGTCTGCGACAGTCGCCGAGGTGCGCGACGCGCTTGATGAGCCGCTGGCGTACACGTCGGTGCTCTCGGCGTTGCAGACGCTTGAGGAGAAGGGGTTTGTACGACATGAGGCTGAAGGACGCGCGTATCGCTACTTCCCCGTGGTGAACTCCGATCAGGCCGGGTCAAGTGCGATCTCGCGCATTCGCGACGCGATCTTTCAGGGCTCCGCAGAACGTGTGCTGGCGCAGCTTGTGTCGGACCGCGATATGACGCGTGATGAGCTTGAGCGCATGCGACGGCTGCTTGACGAACGACTCGGCGTCGATGACGATGAACGAAGCGGAGGCAAAGGGACATGATTGCCTCGGTGGTTCTTTACTCGTTGGTGATTGGTACCATGCTCGGCGCTGGTGCATGGCTGGCGGACAAGCTGGCGCGACGGGCTGGTGTGCCGCAGCGCATTGTGTGGTTCGGTGCAATGACAATGCTGTTTGCACTGACTGTTTCATCACCGTGGCGCGGGACAACTGCTACGGTGGTTGAGTTGCCGGTCGCAGTCGAGGCGACGACCGAAGCGGTAGTTGTGGCCCCGGAAGCATCGTGGTGGGCAACCATTCTCACCCATGTGTCTGACGCGAGCTCCGTTGCTCTCAACACGCTGGCGTTATCTCTCACCGGGATCAGCGCGCGCGTTGCACCGGAAATCAATCTCGCATTCGGTACTGCGTGGCTTTTGTTGTCGGCGGTGCTGCTCGCTGTGTTGTTGTTAACCCTGCGGCGTCTTGATGTGCTGCGGCGCGGTTTTCCGCGTGCTCAGTTGCAGGGCGTTCAGGTGCGGGTGGGTGCGCTGCGAGGTCCCGCCGTATACGGTGTGCTCGCTCCCGAAATCGTGGTACCCACAGCACTGCTTGCCCGCTCAGCAGACGAACAGCAGCTTGTACTGGCACACGAAGACGAGCATCGTCGCGCGCGCGATCCGTTGCTGCTTGCGATCACTGCAGTGTTTGTCGCGCTGTTGCCGTGGCATCCGTTTGCCTGGTGGTGCGCTTCGCGTATACGACTCGCCACCGAACTTGACTGCGACGCGCGTGTGCTGCGTCGCGGTACATCCGCCCGTCGCTACGGTGCTCTGTTGCTCGCCGTTGCCGACAGCATGTCATCGGCGCCTCGCGCGCGACACGCGCTGGCCCTGCTCGACTCACGCCGCCATCTCGAACGGAGAATACTTGCCATGACCACACGTCCAACACGTCGCGCTCCGCTGGCGGCAACTGCGCTGTCGCTTGTCGGTGCCGCTGCAATCTTTGCGGCGTGCAGTACTGATGTTCCGACGGCGGCGCAGGTGCGTGATGCTGATGCGACTACCGTGGTGCGTCAGCTTGGGTTGCCGAGTGGTGCAGGACAGATCGTGTATTTCGTAGATGGAAAGCAGATGGCCGATGCGGACATGGTTCCAGCGGAAAAAATCGCGTCAATCGAAGTGCGGCGTAAAAGTGCGGCTGGCGAGATATCCGAGGTGCACATTCGCACAACGGACGCGGATAGCATGGTGGACCAGTTGAAGGCTGAGGCAAGCGAGATAGATCAGATACTCAGGTCACGGATTAACGAGTTTGGTGCGGATAGCGGCGCGCGAACCGCGCGCAGCAGGCGTGCGCTGATCGACTCGGTCTCGTTGGACACGATGGCATTCATCGAGGACACGATGCGATTTACGTCACGCAGAGTTCGTTATAGCGCCGATACGATGGTCTTTCGCGGCGATACGCTGAGCTTTCGGAATGATTCGGTGAAGCTCGTTCTCGATGGACAGCTGATCTCTTCGAGGCCGACGGGCAGTGGTGATGCCGTTCAGGTCACGCGCGATTCCAGTTCGCGCCGAGCCTACACCATGCGTGCCGATACAGTGGAGATGCGCGATTCACTCGGCCGAGTCAGGATTCGCGGCTACGGTGACGGCGTGTATTACCAGCTCCGGACGCCCGTGCAGAGAGCCGATACCGTTGTTGAAGTGCACGGTGCGGTACTGCGCGGCAGCAGCGCCCCGCTGCTGAAGACTGGCGGAGGCGGACCCCTGATCATCATCGATGGCGAGATCATGACCAACCCGGCAGCGATGAATCGAATCAAGCCAGACGACATCGAGTCCATCGAAGTGATAAAAGGACCCTCCGCCACCAGGATCTACGGCACACGCGCCGCCGCTGGCGTCATTCAGATCAAGACCAAGCCTTAGCTCTTATCCTTGTCGCAGCGCCCCTAGCCCCGGCGCTGCACCCCTCCCCCCGCCGAGCCCGGGGGCGGGTCGGCCCACCGCGCCGTCGGTCGGCCAGCGCCGGTCCCACCCGGCGCGCCCGGGCCGACCGTGGGCGCGACGGGCCGACCCGACCACGGGCCCTGAGCACCGGACAGGGTTGCCGAACACGCGTCAGGAGTGCTGCGTAGAGGGTGAGACGCAGTTCAATCCCCCCGACGCCGCAGGAAGATTCAGTGATCCGTTTCAAGATCTCGCGCCAGCTGACGCGCGCCCTCCTCACCCTTGCGCTGCTACCGATATCGACGGCCGCGGCGCAGATGATGTCCCTCGATACGCGCGACCCGTCGCAGAAGCAGGATGCCAGCTTCGAACAGGCGTATCGCGAGTGGATCATGAGTCCCAATCACGGCAGTCCGCTGGTTGACCACCTGCCGGTTGTGGAAGGCATTCCGATGCCGAAAGACGTGCTTGGATATCACATCGGCGCACCGAAGAAACTCACGTACTACGCCGATCAGCTCAAGTACTATCGCGCGCTGGCAGCCGCGTCGCCGCGCGTTATGATGGAATCGATTGGCCGCTCAGACGAAGGACGTGAACTCGTGGTGATCTGGATTTCGTCAGACGCCAACATGGCCAACATCGCGCAGAATCGTGCGAACCTGAAAAAGATTGCCGATCCGCGCGGCATGAGCGAAACGCAGGTCAAGGAGCTCATCAAGCAGACCAAGCCGCACTATCACTTCATGGGTGGTTTGCACAGCGGTGAGACCGGTCCGTCGGAAATGCTCATGGAGCTGGCGTACCGACTGGCCGTTGAAACGTCTCCGATCATTTCAGGCATTCGCGACAATCTCTACGTGTCCATCACGCCGGTAGCAGACGCTGACGGACGTGACCGGAACGTTGACTGGTTCTATCGCGGACTCGAAGCCGCCGATTCAGCGGCAGCGGAAGCCGCACGTAAAGGCGACGCCACCGACACCGACAGCGCGTCAGGTGATTCAACGTCACGCGCACCAGCCGCACGCGGCGGTGGTCGCGGCATTGGCGCCGTTCCGTACTGGGGCAAGTACGCCTATCACGACAACAATCGCGATATCAATCTCGTGCTCGATCAGATGCGCGCGATTGCCGATTGGTATTTCACGGCGCATCCGCCAATCATGCACGACCTGCATGAGTCACTCGCATTGTTGTACACGTACAGCGGTGGCGCACCGCAGAACCCCAACCTTGATCCGTTGCTGTTTGCCGAACTCCCCTGGTTTGCAAACTGGGAAATGGCGCAGATGACCAAGTGGGGTATGCCCGGCGTGTATACACACGCATTCATGGACGGATGGTCGCCGGGATACCTGGGGTCGATTTCGTACAATCACAACGGCCTCATGAAAATGTACGAGACGCAGTCGGGGCGTGATCTCGACAGCGCAGCTGTGGCACGTGCGCGCAATCCACGCGTTGGCCCAACGCGGACGGCTGGGGGCGGCGGCATGGGCGGTGGAGGGGCCGTTCCCACAGGACGTGGCGGCGGACAGGATCGCGAATGGTACCGCGGCATTCAGGTGGGCTTTAATGACGTGGCCACATTCACGCGCCGCGCGAACGCCAACTACATGCAGACCGGTGTGCTCTCCGCGTTGCAACTCGCATCAATGTTTCCTGCCACCGTGCTGGAAAACTTTTATGTGAAGACGCGCAACTCCATGGAGCATGGACGCACAAAAGCACCGTACGCCTACGTGATTCCGGTGCAGCGCGACATGACCAAGCCGGCTGAGATGGTCAAGATCCTGCGCTTTCAGCGAGTGGAGGTGGGTATCGCACGTGATGCCATCAAGGTGAACGATTCCACCACGTATCCGGCCGGTTCATACGTGATCAAACTGAACCAGCCGTACGGTCGTCTGGCCAAGAATCTGCTTGAAAAGCAGAACTATCCCGACCCGCGCCTGCGCACGTACGATGACAGTGGCTGGACGATGGGTTTTGCCATGGGTGTAGACGTTGTTGAAGTTGCAGACTCGTCAATCCTGAATGCGCCGGTCACAATGGTTGACGAGGTCAAGCTCGCCGGTACAACGAAAGGCACTGGCACTGCCGCACTGGCCGTCGCGCATCTGGGATCAAACAACATGATCTCGCTGCGCTACAAGCTCAAAGACGTGCCCATGCGCGTCGCTGAAAAGAGCTTCACCGCCGAAGGTGTTGAGTTTCCGGCCGGTTCGTTCATCATCACCGACATGACCGCCGCTGATCGTGTGCGCGCGGCTGTGGCAGAACTTGGTCTTTCCGCAGCGTCACTGAACGCCGCGCCGACCGTTGCCACGCACGATGCAGTGCCACCTCGTGTGGCCATCTACACGCAGTGGAGCGGAACGCAGAGTCTCGGTTGGTATCGCCTTACGTTCGACAAGTTCGGTGTACCGTTTGATCTCATCTACAAAGAGCGCGTCATGGAAGGCAACTTGCGCGATCAGTACGATGTGATCCTGATGGCCGAGCAAAACCTCAGTCGCAGCACAGTCATGGCGCCCAAGGCGGCCAATCCCACACCGTACAAAAAGAGCGACAAGTATCAGTTCCTCGGCATGTACGGTGAGACCGATGACATGTCAGGCGGCTTCGGACAGAAAGGCGTTGACGCGTTCGCGGCGTTTCTTGAAGCGGGCGGCACACTCATCGCTGTTGGCGAAGCATCACGGTTGCCGATTGAGTTCGGCTGGGCGGGTACGGTGAACAAGACATCCGTACCGGGTCTTACTGCGCAGCGTCCGCTCATTGAAGGCGAGATCATCAAGACTGATCATCCTGTGTTCTACGGCTTCGCCAACAAAACCATTCCGGTGAAGTACGTTGGTGGCACGCCATTCGAAGTCGGCATTGCCAATCAGAGCAATGTGCTGGCGCGCTACGTGGGCGGTGACGATGCGGTGCTGTCGGGGTTGATGGTCAATGCGGATTCGCTCAAGGGTCGCCCGTTTGCGGTGGACATTCCCGACGCGTACAAGGGCAAAGGGCGCGTGATCATGTTCTCCAACAATCCGATTTATCGGTGGCAGAATCATGGGGAGTTCAACATGATTTTTAACGCCGTGATCAACTGGAACGCGCAGCCAGCGCTCGTTCAGTAGCGCTCTCGTATTTGGGGCCAAACGGCCGACTCCCCCCGGGGCTTGCCACTGCCGCTGCGCGGCAGAAGCCGCCCCGGGGGGAGTCGGCCGTTTGGCCTCGGCGAGGTGGGTTGGACTGCAGTACGCGGGGGCGCGTTCGCAGGATCGGGCTGGGTGGGGGCCTTGCAGAGCGAAACTACTGTTGAATACTATTATTCTATAGTACTATTAAGTACAACGCTCACCTGTGGCCGGACCCATGAAATCGAACTGGTTCTATCTGCTTCTATCGCTTGCTGCGGGGCCTCGGCACGGCAGCGCCATTCAGGACGAGGCGCGGGCGCTGAGCGATGGCACGGTACGTCTGTGGCCTGCCACGTTGTATGGCTCGCTGGAGGAACTGCTTCGACTTGGTTGGATAGAGGAACTTCATGAGCGAGAGCGTCCTGTCGGCGCATCGGGACGGGAGCGATTTTACCGACTCACGGCCGTCGGACGACAGACGCTTGAGGCGGAGTGCAGCCGGCTGGAGTCGGTCACGAGGAAAGCGCGCGCGCGCCTGTCTGGTGTTGAGGCTCTGGCATGAGCGACGACGCCGGGACTTCGATATGGCGCCGAGTGTGGAGCCGCGTGTACGCTGCGTTTCTCGTCCTGCTTCCTCGCGCTCTGCGCGACAAGCACGGTCAGTCCATGCAGGAGCTTTTCGACCGTGAAGTCGAACGGAACGTGAGCGCTGGACTGTTCAGCGTGAGCATGACTGCCATGGCGGGCATTGCCGACCTGGTTCAGCGCGGCATCCGTGAACGGGCCGGGATGGAACGCCGTGCGTGGGGGAATGGCGACGTACTTCTCCTGCGGGACACGGGTGTGGGATTTGTGTTCGGCTTCCTTGTGCTCACCGTTTTTTTCGTGTTTCTCGCCGTTCGCTCTAAACTCGAGTTGTTCAGTGACGACCGGCTCGCCGTTGTGTTGTATGCCATCCCGTTTACCGCGGCAATCACGATCCCTATGGCGCTCTTCATTGCCGTGCTTTTCGCCGCGCGCGGCAGGACGATGAGCGCCGCGCTACCAGCGCACGCAATGTCGAAGCGCCTGGCGCCACTGATCGGTTTTGCCACTGTGATCGCCGTGCTGTTGTTCGGTATGAACGCGGAAATCGTGCCCCGTGCCAATGCTCGCTTGGAGGCAATCTACTCGGCCACAACTGATGTCCCGCGCGGTAATCGAAGCCTGACGTTGACGGAACTGCACGCGAAGTCCCAACAGTTCCGCGTCGAAGCCGGCGTGATTAACGCGAGAACCTCGCGAGAAACGCTGGTCGGCTACCAGGTTGAAACTCACAAAAAGTTTGTTCTGCCAGTTGCCTGCGTGCTGCTCACTCTGCTGGCGGTGGGGATAGTACGACGAGCACCGCACGCCGGCCTTTTCCTGCAAGTTGTCGCAAGCGTGATCGTGTTCTACGGCTACTACGCCGTTCTCTCCGTAGGCGAAAGCCTGGCGATGAACATGGTGTTCACGCCGTGGCTCGCCATGTGGAGCGCCAACATTTTGGTGCTGACCATAGCGATGACCACGCTCTGGCCACGCCGAAAGGGCCAAAGCGGTGAGTGGTCACACGCCGAGTTAACGGGTTAAGGCGCGCGAGATTTCCGATAAGGTGCGGCCGGGATTGCGCGAGACAATCCAAACCGACACCCGGATAGCAGGCGGCAGCTAGCTGGCCGCCACAACTGCTGCGGTTGTAGCGGCCATGATGGCGGCGTGGGCGGCGGCGATGGACTGGGCGGCTGCTTGGCTGCCGGCGCTTGACTCGACGATGTTCTTGAGGCGGGTCTTGTGGGCGCGAAGCTCGGTGCGTGTGTAGATCGCGGACAGCGCGCCCGCGAGATTGGCGATGCCGATGAGCGCAGCGGTGCGCTCGTCTGGTTTCTTGCCGCCGTCAAGCACGGCTTTGATGCGGCGAATGAGCGCCTGTTCCGGACGGCCGTCTACGGTGGGGTATACCCGGCGACGGAAGAGCAGCAGGATTTGCTGCTCGGTCTCACGCAACACACCAGCGCGACACAACTCCTGCGCGACGGTGTGCCGAAGCTTTGGGGTCTGCGCAATCCGCGAGACCGCTGAAGCCGGCGAGCGGCGTCGCTTGGCGTTGGTCAGGCGACTGATAGCGAGATCCAACGATGGTTCGCCGATGGGCGATTGATCGCGCAGCTCGACAAACTGCTTTTTCTTTTTCCCGTCTGGACCTTCGTGCACGATCTCAATACGCTTGGCGAGCAGTAACTCGGTCAAGAGCGCGCCGCCCAGTCCGTAGCCAAGCATGCTGCTGAAGGCGACGGTGCCTTTGTTGTCGCACAAGGCCAGCAACAACAACTCGTGATGAAGACGAAGTTGATCTTTCATGTCACGTGGGGAGAGAAGGAAAGCACAACGTGCTGCGGAACAAAAGCCCTAAAGCGTTGTATGACAATGTGTTGGATAAATCTGTAACGAAGGAGCTTTTATGACTGCATTTATGAATTCTGACAAGACGTACGACCTCAGCAATCGGAAAGTTGCCATTCTGGCAACGAACGGATTTGAACAGTCTGAGCTTGATTCACCGTTTGACGCGCTCAAAAGAGCTGGCGCGACGGTGAGCATCATATCTATTCGCGATTCCGCACACACGATTCGCGGTTGGGCCAATGGAAAGTGGTCTGAGAAAACAATTGACGTTGATGGCACTGTACCTGCAATGAAGGCGGACGCGTTTGATGCGTTGATGTTGCCGGGTGGTGTGATGAATCCTGATAAGCTGCGTGCGAACAGTGATGCAGTGAACTTTGTCCGCGATTTCTTTGAAGCCGGAAAGCCGGTCGCAGCTATTTGCCACGCGCCGTGGATCATTGCAGAAGCAGGCGCGGCGAAGGGACGTCGCATGACGTCATACGGTTCAATCCGCACTGATCTGGAGAATGCGGGTGCCAACTGGGTCGACGAGTCAGTCGTTGTTGATCAGGGACTCGTGACGAGCCGGAGTCCGAAGGATCTCGATGACTTTAATGCGAAGCTTGTAGAAGAAGTGTTTGAGGGTGTGCATGAGGGTCAGCACGCCTAACGCACCTGACCGCATGTAGACCTGAAGATTTGTGCGTGGGCCGAGAGGGCCCGCGACTCCCGGGGCTTGCCACTGCCGCTTTGCGGCAGAAGCCGCCCCGGGAGCCGCGGGCCCTCTCGGTTTTCGAGCGTCGGGCATTGCGGAGTGATGGTAGGGTATCTGATTCGTGGCCTCAGCTGCACTTTGTGGGGCTTGCCCTTACTTTGGCTGAGGATGCTGCATGTTCGTTCGACGGGTTGGTTTCTGCGCTGCGCTTATCGTTGCTGCATTAGTCGGCAGTGCGTGTGCTGCGACGGGTGATTCGGAGTCGGTGGTTGCTGGTGAAGCCGTCACAGACAGCGCTGGTGTTCGCATTGTTACGCACAGCATTCAAGGTGCGGCGCTTGATGCGGTGCCAGAGTGGAGTGTTACTGGGTCTCCAGACTGGACATTCAGTCGTATTCCCGGCAGACGTAACGCAGAGCTGCTCGGCGTCACTGGCGCCGCATTTTTGAGAAACGGTTTACTCGTGCTGGGACATGGCAGTGATCGCGAGCTGCTGTTTGTTGACCAGTCGGGTTCGTATCTGCGAAGCTCGGGATCGAGTGGCAGCGGGCCGGGTCAAATGCGTGCGGTGCGCGGACCGTTTGTATCGGCCGACAACTGGCTTGTTGTGTACGACCCCAGGCAGCGTCGCATCATGCACTACGATTCAATGGGCGGATCGGTCAAGTCGCAAACCGTTGCTGCATTCAGCACAGGCGATACGGCATTTTTCATCCGCACACTGGTTGGAGCACAAGCAGACAGGCGTGCTTTGTTCGAGCTCACACACGAAGCATCCCGCGACGCTGACGGCGCGATCAACACGAACACGCAACTCGCGTCACTCGATGGGTCTGGCCAATGGCAACTGATCGGCCCATCACGGGCCGCCCCCTCACTCTCGCGCCACCCACCTGGCGCCAGCGGTGCACTCGGCGCAGGCATGTCACCACTCGCTCCACGCACGATCGATGTGGTGTGCGGCAACGATATCGTCACCACCAGCACGCATGATTTCACAGTCAATCGATCGTCGGACAATGGTGCGCTGCAGCTGAGCATCAGAACCGATCTGCAACCACGCCGCGCCAGCGTGCAGGACTTCGCGCTCGAAATGGGACGTCCTTTCACCGCCGAGCAAATGCAAAGCCCGGAGATGCAGCTCGCGGTACAACAAATGAGCAAACAGTTTTCAAACGCTGAAGCGCCGATCGTGTCCGGGATACACTGCGATGAGCAGCGCAACATCTACACAGTGCTCGCCGAAACACCCACGCAAACCGAGCGCCGCGTACTCGTGTTCGGCGCCAACGGCGCGCTCCGCGCACAGTTCTCACTGCCGACAGACTGGCGCCTGCTCGCGATACAATCCAATCGCATGGCAGTCTTGCGCCACGACGCCGATGACCTCGAGTCCGTCAATCTCTACCGCGTGCAACCGTTTGCCAGAGATTAAGGACCAGATACGGCCACCAGCCGAGTCACGAGCGCTAGCCTGCCCACCAGCTCGCACCTGCCATGGGCCGGCCCCCCCCCCCACGGTCGCAGCCCGGGCGCTGGCACTCGGCCCGGGCGGCTTCTGCCGCGCAGCGGCAGTGGCAAGCCCGGACCGAGTGCCAGCGCCCGGGCCACACACCAACTCAAGACGTCTCTTGAAGCTCACGCGAGTGCTCAGCAACTACGCGCGCCGCCGCCTCAGCCGGCACCTGATCGTAGCCCGCAAAACGACGGCTAAACGTGGCGCGCCCGTGCGTCATGCTGTGCAACGGCGTGGCGTACAAGTGCAGCTCTGCCTGCGGCACCACAGCGCGCACAACAGTGCGCTTGCCGTCACCCGCCGGCTCCGTGCCGTGAATCTGTCCGCGACGTGCCGACAAATCGCCGAGCACGTCGCCGAGGAATTCATCGGGCACGGTGATTTCCAGCAGGTCGAGCGGCTCAAGCAGTATCGGTTTGCACTTGGGCGCGACAGCACGAAAGGCCAGAATGCCCGCCATCTTGAAAGCCATTTCGTTGGAGTCTACCGAGTGCGTTGAGCCGTCATAACATTCGGCGCGAAAGTCCACGAGTGGAAAGCCGCCCAATACACCACGTGACGCCGCTTCCTGAATGCCGCGGTCAACAGCGGGCACAAAGCGCGACGGTATCACACCACCCACGATCTTGTTTTCAAACAGATAGCCTTCGCCACGCGGCAACGGCGCCATGCGAACCCAGCAATCACCGAACTGTCCACGACCGCCTGATTGTTTTTTGTGTTTGCCCTGCCCCGATGCACTGGCTGTAAGCGTTTCACGATAAGCAATGCGCGGACGCGTGAGTTCGGCCTTCACTCCGAACTTTCGTTGCAATGTGGCCATCGCAATATCGAGATGCCGTTCACCCATACCGCTCACGATTGTCTCGTGCGTGTCGGTGTCGTAGTGCACGGACAGTGTTGGGTCTTCGTCGTGCAATCGATGCAGTCCCTGCTGCAGCTTTTCTTCGTCGTTGCGTGATTCTGCATGCACGGCGAAATGCACCAGCGGTTCGGGGAACCGAAGCTCGGGCAGACGAATGGGATGTTGCTGCGTTGAGAGCGTGTCGTTGGTGTGCGTATTGCGCAAACGCGCCACGCACCCAATGTCACCGGCGTGCAGACTCGGCACCTCTATCCGCTCACGCCCGAGTGGCAACGAGAGATGATTGAGCTTTTCGGTGACGTCGCGTGTTGCGTTGAATACTTCATCGCCGCTCCGCACCATGCCTGAGAGCACGCGGAACATGCTCACATCGCCGACATGTGGCTCATTGGATGTCTTGAATACGATTGCCGAGAACGGGGCGTCATCGCGGGCGTGAATTTCTACCGTGTCGTTGCCTTCAGATCCAGTGAAGCCGTGCAGCTCTTCCATCTCAAATGCATTGGGCATGAGCTGTACGAGCTCAGTAAGCAATGCACGCACACCAATCATGTTTTCGCTGCTCACACAAAACAGCGGAAACAAGTCTCGGCGTTTCATTGCCTCTTTCATGCCGGCGATCGCTTCGTCACGACCAATGTCGGCGCCATTGAGATAGCGTTCGAGCAGGTCATCATCCGTTGCAGAAATCGCTTCGATGAGCTCTTGCCGGTACTGTGCAAAACGCGCTTGCTCGCTCTCGGGCACGGATGCTTCTTCGTATTCGCCCTTGCTGCCGGCGCAATACATGTAGGCCTTTTGCGTGAAGAGATTGATCACGCCACGGAAATCGCTACCGGAACCGATCGGAATCTCCACGGGAACCACGTTGGCCGTGAGTTGCGCCTTTACCTGCGCGTACACTGCATCAAAGTCAGCGGCTTCCTTGTCCATCATGGACACAACAAACAGCACCGGATCTTCACGCTCGACCGCGAGCTGAAACATGCGATCGGTGCCGACTTCCACTCCGCTTACGGCGCTGATCACGCACAACGCACCGTCTGCCGCGGAGAGTCCGGCCAGCGCGTCGCCTTGAAAGTCGAGAGCTCCGGGCGTGTCAATGAAGTTGATTTTGCTGTCCATCCATTCGGCAAATGCGAGCCCCAAGCTGATGGAAAAACCGCGTTCGATTTCTTCGGGCAGGTGATCGGTGAGCGCGGTGCCGTCGCGCACCTGGCCGTGGCGTTTGCCATTTCCGGCGGCGAAACAGAGCGCGTCTACAAGGCTCGTTTTTCCGCTGCCACCGTGGCCCACCACGGCCACGTTCCTGATACCGGCACTGTCATACTCCCGCATCGTCCCTCCAGGGGCGCGCGATGCTGCCACCGCGCAATCATGTCGCGCGGGACGCGGGGGCGTCCAAACCTGAAGGCGATCGCGGCCGTGGATCACACTGCCGCGTCGTCTGCTCCGGGCGTCCCCCGCGCCGCCGTGTGACGGTGGGGGTGTGGACACGCGTCAGGTGCCCGACAGCGGTCAGCATGCTGTAGAGAATCCCGACGTGGGGCGGATGTGATCTACATCCGTCGGTAACGAACGTGCGTCCAAATGGGCGCCATCGCAAGCAGCAGTTCAGGCGCGCTGTATTGTTGTGCAAGCAGCAGACGCCACTCCGATCTCGGCCGTTGTGACGCAGATGACAGCCGAGCTCGTCCGCTGCCGCAATGCTTCACTCTTCCCCCATTCAGGAGATGACGTGATGGCCCTCTGGAAAGATCAGTCAGGCACCGCTTCGAAGCCGGTTGAAGCTGCACCGCGAGAAGAGTTCGCGCCGGCCGCGCCCGAGTATGCGCCGCCTGTGGCGGCCGCCCCAATCCGGTCTCAGGCTTCCGATGCCAAAGAGTCGGTGATTGGCACCGACCTGTCCATCGAAGGCACTATCTCCGGCAATGGCAACGTACGCCTGGCCGGACGCTTCACGGGTGACGTGACGGTGGACGGTACGGTGAGCATTGAGCCCGGTGCCAAGCTCGCCGGTGGTGTTCGTGCGACCACGGTAACAATCGCGGGCGAGCTCGAAGGCAACGTGCTGCAAGCATCGCGCGTGGATGTGCTGCCCTCAGGCGCGCTCACGGGAGACGTGAAAGCCGAGACACTAACAATCGCTGCGGGATCGCGAGTGCGTGGTCATATGGAATGTGGCTGGACCGATGCACCGTCGAAGTCGCGTTCGCCTTCCGCACGCATGTCGGGCAATGCGTCGTCGAGTTCGAGCTCCTCCAGCGACAACTCGGCGAAGAACGGGGCTGAGGTGAGCAGCCCCGCATGAGTGCCACGCGGAGCACTGCACCGGGCGCTACGCGCACCTGTCCGCACTGTCGGGCCACGGTGCTCGAGCGTGCGGTAAAGTGTCCGCAATGCCAGAAGCATTTACGCTTTGATCCCAACGCGAATACCAAGACTGTTGAAACCGTTTCGCCATTTCGCGTTGAGGGCACGATTCAACCGCCTGACGGTGAGACGTGGGAGTACAACCTGCTGGTTGTCGTGCGCAACGCCAAAGGTGAAGAAGTGGCGCGTCAGCTTGTTGAAGTTGGTGCGCTGCCGCCGGGTGAACAGCGCACCTTTGCGCTCGCCGTGGAAGTACTGCCGTCTTCCAGGCGCTAGAAAAAAACGCGGGCCGCTCATGTATGGGCGGCCCGCGTCAGCTGTTCCTTACCATTCAGACAAAGCAGGGTGCGTTAGTCGCCCTCCACTTCGAAGCTGTACGCATCGGCTGCGCGTACCATATCCAGCCAGTTTGCTGCACCGGCGTCATCCATCACACCCAACGCTCCACCGCTTGATGCGGTCGCGTACAACGTGGAGAGGGTGAAACTGAGTGCGCGGTCAGTGCCTTCAGGCCAATCGGGCATGGCGAGTCCTGCCGCCACACGACGAAGCGTGGGTCCGTTTTCGCCCAGCAGTTCTGCGGCGCGCAGCTGCAACGTCGCAATCGGAATATCGAGGTCACACGTTACCAACTTGCCAGCGTCGTCCCGCCACGCAGAATCACCCAGCGCGCCACGGTCAGACCACACCCCGAGGTGTCGCACAACACCACTCCGGGATTCCTCAAGTCGCTCACTCTCCACCGTTGCGGCAAGGGCTAACGCCAAAGAGTTGGCGTCGGCTTCACCGTACAGGGTCACGACTTCGCGCCTTGAGCGCGTTCCAAATGGGAGCACGGGAAGCGAGTTCACGTGCGCCAGGACTGGCGAATCGGTCCGACCGCTCTCAAGTCGGACAAGGACATCCATCTGTACCTCCGGGTGGCAGAAAAAATCAGGTCACGCAACAGTGCTGCATGCAATATCACGTACCTGACTGTGCTACCCGCGGGATGGCAACGTGATAAGACGCAATTGATACCTGGCGTGATGTGCCCGGATCAGTGAGTCGCCTCAGTAGGTCGTTGACGTAGACGGGTGCTGTTCGGGTACCCCCGAAGCCCAAGGCGTGACCAGCAAGGCGACGGCGATGGCCAACGCGAGCGGCAGCGCACGGCCAAGACTGGTTACTACCGCGTATCCCACGCCAAATGCCGGCGGGATCACCAGCAGGTTGAGCACGGCAAAGGCCGCAGAAATAACAACGGTCATGAGCACCCGGGCCCAGCCGCGAAAGCCGCGCACAATAAGAAGCAGCAGCATGCCCCAAAGCAGAGCGACCAACAGGTGATGCGCGAAACCCACCGCTGTCGCGACCAGCGGTTGCGCCGATCCCGGAAACTCGGAGGACTCCAGCAGCATGCGGCCGGCATTTCGGAAGGCCTTCGCGGGCTCGCCATCGCGCCAGCCGAACGCCAGCAGGGCGCCTGAGGTCGCCATGATCACCAGTAAACCGGCGGTTCCGGGTCGTGCCCTGTTCGCAGAAGCCATGTGCGTAAGCAATCGGGTTCCGCAGGAGACCTCAAGGTGCTGACCGCTACGGGAGCCTTGCCTGTTAACGAAGTGTCCAACAGCGCGTCTGAGCAGTGAGTCAGGGGTAGTACTTCAGAACCCACTATCGCGAGTGTCACCTATGCACCACGCATCCATGCCTACCCTGCTTGCTTCGCGTTTTGCGACGCTCGCCTCAGCTGTTTTCGCGCTGAGTGTGCTCCCCGCAGTTGCTCCAGCCGCCACGATTCTGTACGCGCAGGCGGGAGCGGATGCGCAAAACACGGGACGTGAACAAACTGCCGACCAGCAGGTGCATCACGCACTCAATCGGCTGGCGTTCGGACCGCGTCCCGGTGATGTAGAGCGTGTGCGCAGCATGGGCGTCGACACGTGGATTGAGCAGCAGTTGAATCCCGAACGCATTGATGATGCCAAAATGGAGCAGTGGCTCACCCGTTTTCCCACGCTCACCATGAGCGGTGCCGAGTTTGTAGCCAAGTATCCGCCGCCGGGACAGCAGCTGGCACGCCTCGCAGTGCAGCAGCGCACCATGGGAGAAATGCGTGGCAACACGTCGGGCGACACGCCACGTGACGCGGTCTCGGTGTCGGCCGCCGATTCGGCACGACTGCGGGAAAGCGCCCGTGCGGGGCAGCGCGCCAGTGCAGAGATCTTTTCTGCTCGCGTCGGTCGCGCTGTGGCCAGCGAACGGCAGCTGCACGAAGTGATGGTGGATTTCTGGGCCAATCACTTCAATGTGTTCGTGGGCAAGCAGCAGGCGCGGTATTATCTCGCGGAGTACGAACAGAACGCCCTGCGTCCACACGCACTTGGCAACTTCCGCGAGCTGCTGGGCGCGGTGGCCAAGAGTCCGGCCATGCTGCTGTACCTCGATCAGGCTCAGAGCGTAGCCGACAGCGGCCGACGCACACTGGCTCAGCCACTCGCTGCGCAGCGCAACAATCGCCGGGCAAACGGTCGTTTGTCTACACGCGCCATGGATCGCACGACAATCGGCGAACTGATTGATCGCGACAGACTGCCGGCGCAGCAGCGCGCGCGCATTGAAGCGCTGCCCGCGGAACAGTTGCAGCGCGTGCGCGACATGACACTCACGCAGGCGCAGCAGTACATGGCAACGTTGGTCAACAACAATCCACGTCGGCCGCGCGGCATCAATGAGAACTACGCGCGTGAACTCATGGAGCTGCACACGTTGGGCGTGGACGGTGGTTACACCCAGCAGGACGTAATGGAAGTGGCACGCGCACTCACCGGTTGGACGGTGGCGCGCGGACCGCAGGCGCGTGGCGCGCAAGCGCGTAACGCCGAGGGATTCATGTTCCGTCCCGAAGCGCATGACGCTGAGGCCAAGACCATTCTTGGTCAATCATTTCCGGCTGGCCGAGGACAGGATGAAGGAGAACGTGTGCTCGATTTGCTCGCCAATCATCCGAGCACGGCGCGCTTTATTGCGAGCAAGCTGGTGCGACGGTTTGTCAGTGATGTGCCGCCGGAGCGCCTGGTTGAAAGAGCAGCTGAAACGTTCTTGGACACCAAGGGCGACATCCGTGAAGTCATGCGCACGATTGTCACGAGCGACGAGTTCTTTGCGGCCGATGCCTATCGCGCCAAAGTGAAGACGCCGTTTGAGCTGGTGGTGAGTGCGTCGCGTGCTGTGGGTGCACAGCCTGATGCGACGCCGCAGACGGCACAGTTGATTGCCCGCATGGGTCAGCCGATTTACGGTCGTTCTACGCCCGATGGTTACCCCGACACGGCGGACGAGTGGATCAACACCGGTTCGATTCTGAATCGCATGAACTTTGGTCTTGTGGTTGGTGCGGGGCGTTTGCCGAACGCGCGTCCGGGCCAGTGGCCCGTTGCACGTGAGCTGCAGAACAAGACGACCGAAGAGCAGGTTGACGGGCTTGTGAAAGCACTCTTTGGCGGTGATGTGTCGGCCGATACGCGCGCAGTGTTGCTGAGCGGCGAGAATCCGTTGCTGGCGCGGGCGCCGGCGGGAAGTGATTCGTTGTTTACTGCACGTGATGATGACGACCAGGCGATGTCAGGCGCGATGTCGAATGCGATGGCTGGTACCGGATCCGTCGCGTCTGCAGCTTCGAACGCGCCGGCGATGTCTCCCGCTGAAATGCGACAGCAGCGTCAGCGTCAGCGTGGTGCCGCTGCACCGTTGCCCGACCTGAAGGGATTTCCAAAGCTCGTAGGACTCGCGTTCGGCGCCCCTGAGTTTCAGCGTCGCTAGACCATTACCGACTTTCAGAGAGGACGAGATATGCAACGCCGGGTTTTTCTCAAGTCGGGTGCGCTGGCATTGGTGACAATGGGATTGTCGCCGTCGTTTCTGGAGCGCACAGTGATGGGCATGTCGCTGCCCAAGGCGGCGCGCGGCAAGACGCTTATTTGTCTGTTCCAGCGCGGTGCAGCCGACGCACTCAACGTTGTGGTGCCCTTTGGCGAGAAGGCGTATTACGCATCGCGACCGCAGTTGGCGGTTGGTGCCCCGTCTCGTGGCGCTGGTGCATTGGGCGCAATCGACCTTGACGGATTCTTTGGACTGCATCCGTCATTGTCGCCCTTCAAGCCGTTATATGATCGCGGATTGTTGGTGCCCATTCACGCGGTGGGCAGCCCGAGTGCAACACGCTCGCACTTTGATGCGCAGGATTACATGGAATCGGCCACGCCCGATCGCAAAGGCACGCGCGACGGTTGGCTGAACAGATATCTCGCCACCAAGGGCACGTGCGAAGCCGATTGCAGCACGCACGCATCGCCGTTTCGCGCGGTATCAATGACGCAGCAAACGCCGCGCATTCTTGATGGTGAGTCTCCCGTGGTTGCCATGAACTCCCTCGAGGAGTTCTCCATCCGCTCAGCCGGTGGCGACGCCGAAGCACGACTTGAAGCGCTATATCGCACGGGCAAAGCCGATCTGGTACACGGCTCGGGCAGCGACATGTTTGAAGCCATGAAGATGTTGCGGTCGGCAAATCCGCTGCAGTACAGGCCCAGTGCAGGCGCGAACTATCCGCGTTCGCCGTTTGGTCAGCGTTTGCAGCAAATCGCGCAACTCATCAAATCTGATGTTGGATTGGAAGTGGCGTTTGCGGATGTCGGTGGCTGGGACACACACGTGAATCAGGGCGGCGCGCAGGGACAGCTGGCCAACCGGCTCGGTGACTTCGCGCAGTCGGTGGCCGCACTCGTGCATGATCTTGGTGACCGTATGGACGACGTCATGATTCTCACGATGTCAGAATTCGGTCGCACAGTGCGTCAGAACGGAACAGGTGGCACTGATCACGGTCACGCCGGCGCCATGTTTGTACTTGGCGGGAACCTTGCGGCTAAGCAACAGGTACTCGGCAAGTGGCCCGGACTGGAGCGAGAGCAACTGTACGAGGGACGAGATTTGGCATTGACCACCGATTTTCGCGCAGTGTTTGGCGAAGTGACGGCGCGGCATCTTGGCGGCAACCAGCTTGATCGTGTCTTCCCCGGGTACGGCGCACGTGAAAGTGAGTGGCTGGGTATCCTGCCGCGTGTATAGACGCGCCGCGGGTGTAGCCACCCTTGCGGCGGTCGTTGCACTGCTGGCTGCATGCAGCGGCACCGACACGCTCTCACCAGGCGAAGAGACGCCCGATCCGTGGATTGCTGTTGACAGCGTCGTGCAAGCGCAGCTTGCGCAGCGTGGCAGGAGCAGCAATCTCACGCTCACGGTTTACAATCGTCGCGATGAGCGCGTGTTCGAAAAGAGTTACGGAAACTTTTCGCCGGACCGCAGAGTGGCCGTGGCCAGCGCGTCGAAGCTGATTGCGGCCATGGTCCTGCTCGACGTGGTTGCCACGGGTGAACTGTCACTCGAGAGCACCACCGGCGAGGTGCTCGGGTGGACATTGCCGAACCAGGATATCACGCTGCGCCACCTGTTGTCGTTCACATCAGGATTGCAGAACGAGAACGAGTGCACGTTCATTCCGGGCACGACGCTGGCATCGTGTGTGGCGAACATTCGCGCCCGCAACACGCTGTCTCAACCAGCGCAGCGTTTTGACTATGGCAGCACGCACTTGCACGTCGCGGCGCGCATGGCGGAAGTGGCAACCGGCAAATCGTGGCAGGCACTCTTTCGTGAACGGGTGGCCGATCGTCTGGAGCTGCCCAGCGAGGTGCGCTTTTTTACCTTGCCCAACCTCGCAATCGGCGAGTCCAATCCGCTGGTTGCTGGCGGCCTGCGGGCGTCAGCACGGGAATATGGCGCCATGCTGGCGCTCGCGTTTCACAATGGTGCGAACGACGGCGTGGTGGTTGCGAACAGCGCGTTGTTTGATGCGCAGGCGCGCGAGCCCTATCCGTCGGTCTTCATTGGCAACTCACCGTACGCGGCCGCGACACCGTCATTTCGCTACGGCTTGGGGGGCTGGTTGGAGTGTGCCACCCCCGCACAAGGCTGCGATGTGGTGTCGTCGGCCGGACTGTTTGGCTTTACGCCGTGGTTTGATAGGGCGGCCGGCTACTACGCAACGCTGGCAATGGAAGAGACGACGGCTGGCGGCGCACTGTTCAGCGTTCAGCTGCAGCAGGCCGTGATGCCGTTTGTGCGGCGGGCGATTCAGAGCGCACGCTGAACGCACAGCGAGTGCTGGCCGACTGCAGGCGAAGCGGTATGTGCGCCCGTATCACGCAGGCGGTTAATCGGCGCCCGGCGGCGTGGGTGTTCCCTGCAAATGATGCGGTGCGATCCGGGCACGACCGCGTGTCTCGGGGTTAGAATGTTCGCATGACACCTTGGGTAAAACGACTGGTTTTTGCGAACATCGCCGTCTATCTGCTGCAGATGTCGGTGCTCGGCATTACGAGCTATCTCGCATTAGTGCCCGCGGCGCTGCTGTATCGTCCGTGGACGATTTTCACGTACATGTTTGCGCACAGCACGTTTGGCTTCACGCACATTCTGTTCAACATGTTTGCGCTGTTCATTTTCGGACCGCGCGTGGAAATGCGTCTGGGCGGTACACATTTCATACGTATGTACCTGGTGGCCGGCATAACCGGCGGCCTGGTCTCGCTGTTTTTCACGCCGTACGCCGCTATTGTTGGCGCGTCGGGCGCCGTGTTTGGCGTGAGCCTGGCGTTCGCAATGTTCTACCCGCGCGAGAAGATTTACATCTGGGCGATTATCCCGGTTGAGGCGCGCGTGCTGGTGGTGATCATGACGGTGGTTTCGCTCTACAGCGGCATGCGCGGGGGTGGCAACGTGGCGCACTTTGCACACCTCGGTGGATACCTCGGCGCCTTCCTGTATCTCAAGTACGCCGAAAAACGCTCGCCGGCCAAGCAGTGGGAAAAGAAGGTGTCGGGGCCGCCGCCGAGCAAGATTCCGCTCGGCAACTGGCAAAGCGTGAATCTGGCAATGGTGCACGAAGTCAACCGCGACGAGGTCACCCGCATTCTGGCCAAGATTCAAACCCAGGGCGAGAGCAGCCTCACATCGCAGGAGCGCGTGTTCCTGGGACACTTCACGCCCAAGGACGCGTAGCGGCTGCGCGTGTGCGGCCACGCTTGGACGTAGGATCCACATTGCGGCGCACTGCCTGCCACGCCCCGCACGTGGGATCCACATTGCGGCTCATGGGCTGCCACGCCCTGGACGTCCGCTCGCCGCTCAACCGCCCCGCCGCGTTGCGGCGTGACGGACAGCGGCTCACGGAGCCCGTGGCGCGGCAGCCCCCGAGCGGTGGATGGACTTGCTGAGGCGCGTGACGACAGAGGCGGTCAGCGGCTTGCTACGCACAATGCGCGCGCTGCAGCCTACCTGCTCCGTCCGGCCACCAGCCGCTCGCGTCGCCACCAACAAGGCTGCCCCGCGCCGGGCTCCGTGAGCCGCTGTCCGTCGAGCCGCAGGCGAGACGGTTGAGCGGCGAACGGACGTCCGGCGTGGGGCAGCCGCGCCGCGGCAACGACTACGGCGAACGGATCTCCGGCGCAGGACAGCCGGGCGGGCGGTAACGACCTAGCGCGGCGGCGGCCGTCGATCGCGCCGTCGTTCGGCTTCACGCTCTGCTTCACGCCGCGCTGCCCGTTCTGCTTCACGCTCTGCTTCACGGGCACTGCGCCTGAACTCGTCGCTCAGCCGCTGCAACAGCGATTGCCGCACTTCGCCTTCCCCCATCGCTTCACCTATCGCCTCAACAGCCGCCTCGAAGGCTTGCTCCGTTACATCCCCAATGCGCGAGCTCGCGAAGCGAAACCAGCTGCCACCGCATGACTTGGTGGGTTCAGTGCCGGGCTTGAACCACATGACCTGCGGTTCGCCACACCAGCCGTCGGTGAGCAATCCACTGTTGGCGTCAACCGTGCGCGAGACCAACGTGGGAGGCGGTGTCCAATCGCGATCACGAGACGGTGAGCGCCAGCCGTTGCGCATGAACTGCGCCCACACCGGCGCGGCGTAGCGACCACCCGACGCTGCCGCACCAAGCGAAGTGGGCGAATCGGTGCCCAGCCACACACCCGTTACTAGTGACGGCGAATATCCCACAAACCAGGCGTCGGTGCCGTCATTGGTGGTGCCGGTTTTTCCGGCAACCGGTCCGCGCACACCGTACTCACGCACAGCGTTACCTGTGCCTTCGTCTACTGCGGCACGCAACATGTGCGTGACCAGAAACGCGTCTTCAAGTGACATCGCACGATCGCGTGTGCTCGGCGCGCGTTCCCACAACAGTGTGCCATCGGCGGCTTCAATGCGCGTGACTACGTGTGGCACCACACGCCAACCACCATTGGCAAAGGGTGCGTACGAGACCGTGAGCTCAAGTGGTGTGAGTGACGCACTTCCCAATGCCAACGACGGCACGTTTGGCAAGTCGGACGTTACGCCGTTGGCACGTGCGATCTGCATGATCGCATCATTGCCAACGTCCTGCGCCAAACGCACGGTGGCAATGTTGGACGAACGTGTGAGCGCGGTACGCATGGTCATGCGACCGTCGTAAGTACCACCGTAGTTGGTGGGCGTCCACGACGTACGACCGGTACGAAGCGTGAGCGGCTCATCACTGAGCATGCGATTGCTGCCGTAGCCTTTGGCAATCGCGGCTGCATACACAAATGGCTTGAACGTAGACCCGACCTGTCGACTGGCTGACGTCGCGCGATTAAACCCACGCGCTGTGACCGCACGTCCACCGGCAATCGCCCGCACTGCACCGGTCTGCGGATCGATCGCCACAAGCGCGGCT
Organism: Gemmatimonas sp.; assembly: GCA_011390805.1. Classification (GTDB taxonomy): domain Bacteria; phylum Gemmatimonadota; class Gemmatimonadetes; order Gemmatimonadales; family Gemmatimonadaceae; genus JAABRT01. Next base: position 55,459 of record JAABRT010000006.1, read on the forward strand.
TCAGTTGGCTTGTCTTTCAGATTACGACGCGCTTTGTCCACGCGCGCAGCGCCCGCCCCCACCGCACGTTCTGCGGCGCGCTGCGCTTTCACGTCGACGGTGGTATGAATCGTGAGATCCTGCAGCTGCACTGACGGCGGCAGTGTTCCGGCACGCACCAGGGAATCAACAGTCGCACGGACAACATCGACAGCCCACGTATGCGCCGGCCAGTCAGGCTTCCATGCTTTGCGCGGCAGCTTGATCACGCGCCCACGCGTGCGCGTCGCGGTTGCCGAATCCATGAGCTCCGCATCAACAAGCACGTCGAGCACGACATCACGGCGTGCGCGCGCCCGCGCTTCGTTGCGACGAGGTGACAGTGAAGACGGTGCCTTGGGCAAACCGGCAAGCAACGCGGCATCAACAACCGTCGCACGTGAAATGCTGTAGCCCAGCAAATCGCGGCTGGCCGCTTCAATGCCCCACGTGCCGTTACCGAAATAGATCGTGTTGAGATAGCGCTCGAGAATCTCGTCCTTGCTCAAGGCGTCTTCAATGAGCGCGGTATAGCGCACCTCAAGTGCCTTGCGCTTCCAGCCACGCACCGACTCGGTGAGAAACGCATTGCGCGCCAGCTGCATGGTGATCGTACTCGCACCTTCGCGCACACCGCCGGCGGCGATGTTGTGCACCGCGGCACGCACCACGCCGCGCACATCAATGCCGTTGTGGTCACGAAAACGTTTGTCTTCTACGGCAATGAACGCTTCGCGCACATGTTCGGGAATTTTCTCAAGCGAGATAGGAATACGTCGCACCGGATCGATCATGCCAAGCAGCGCGCCATCGTGCGCAACCAGTCGGTCGCCCGTGCTTGGGCGCCACTCGCGCAGCTCAGCAGTGGTTGGACAAGTCGCAAAGCCACACGACTGCCACCAGGTGAAGCCGGTCGCGGCGGTGAGGCTCAACACAGACGCCGCTCCCACCCACACACGACGGTCGCGACTGGCCGCGTGCAACACCACTCGGCTGCGCGCTATCGCGCGCAGGAACCACACCGTGGTTTTGCGCCGCACGCGCCGCGCCAGCGGTTGGGTTCGCCGCGCAAAAGCGGCAGCCCAGACACCTGCACGTTCGCGCATGGATGGTGTAGCGTTCGGTTTGGCGTTCATCACCGTAGTTCGACCCCGAGAGTCATGCCGAGTTTCGTTCGATTCTGTTTTGCCCTGTCGTTGCTCACAGCCTGTGCGCCAACCGACCGGGAAGGCTCTGCGCTGGCCAATGCGGCGACTCCTGAAAGCAGCACCGGCGGCAGCGTCATTGAGACCGTACGGATGGACACTGCCGATAGTGACACGGTTGGTGCCAACCGCTCGCAGATGCTCGCAGCCAACGGCGATCAGCCGGGCATCGTCTCGATGTCGGTGGCACCGGTTGCGGCAGACAGCGCGGCTGCGCAGCGGGTGCCCAATGAGTACGGACGCATCCCGGTGGTGGAGTACCACCTGGTGGATTCCACAGACGGCACGTACAAGGTGAGCCGCGAGCGATTCCGCGCGGAGCTCGATACGCTCTACGCGCGCGGTTACCGGCCGATTTCGCTGGCCGAGATGCTGGACAAAAAAATCGATCTGCCGCGCGGCATGTCACCCGTGCTGTTCATTTTTGACGACGCATCGCCCAGTCAGTTCCGCTACGTGGAGCGCGACGGGCAGCTCACCGTTGACCCCACGAGCGCGCTTGGGCTTTGGATGGACTTTGCCAAAGACAAACCCGACTGGCGCAACCGCGGCCTGTTCTGCCTGCTCTCGGGCGCCGAGGCCGGCCGTTCATTCTTTGGCAACAAGGGCATTGAAGGACAGAAATCCGAGTGGCGTTTCCCCAAACTGCAGCAGCTCGACTCCATGGGCTTTGAGCTGTGCAACCACACGCTATGGCACGCACGTCTGGACAAATACGACAATGCGTTTGTGCAGGAGCAAATAGCCCGCGGCGAGCTGGCGATTGACTCAGCCATACCCGGATACAAGGTGCGCGGCTTTGCGCTGCCGCTTGGTATGTGGCCCAAGACACGCGAGCTGGCGTGGAAGGGTTCGTGGACCGATCCCAAGAGCAAACGTGAGCTGCGCTACAACTATGATGCCGTGTTTGAAGTAGCCGGCGGTCCAACGCGCAGTCCGTACGACCCCAACTTCAACCCGCGATCCATTTCACGCATTCCGCTCGGCAAAGGCATGCCGCTCTTTCCCACGCTGCGTCAGCTGGAAAAAGAGGGGCCGGGCGGACGCTATGTGAGTGATGGGGACGCGAGCAAAGTGGCAGGCAGCCCTTAACCCTGCTTCTGCGCGAGCTCGTCCCAGCGATCAACCGCGCGGCGCAAATGCGGAATCACGATACTGCCGCCAACGATCAGACCAATGCTCAGCGTTTCAAACGCTTCGTCGCGCGTGACGCCTTCTTCGGCGCAGCGTACGATGTGATAGGTGATGCAGTCGTCACAGCGCAGCACGAGCGACGCCACGAGCCCGAGCAGTTCTTTGGTTTTGACATCCAGCGCCCCGTTTTCGTAAGCGCGTGTATCGAGCGCAAAAAACCGGTTGATCACCAGATTGTTTTCGCCCAGGATGCGCGTGTTCATGCGCTCACGGAACGCGCGGAACTCGGCCAGTGATTTCGAGTCGCCGGAATCGTCGGCCGACGAAGACGGCGGCGTATGTGATTGATGGTCCGGGCTCACAGCTTGTATTTGCGAAGGGTGGTGAGAGCTGTTTCGAGAGACTGCTTCTGCTGTTCGTTGGTCGAGGCGGCGAGCAGTTGTTCATAGGTGCGAATGGCCAGCGCCATCGCTTCCTTGTCGTGTTCGGCGCTGGCCAGCGACGCCGCATTGTCGGCCAGCGCGGCTTTGGCCAACTGGTCTTCGGGAAAACGTTCAGTCACCTGAATCCAGCGAATGGTGCGGTCTCGCTGATTGCCCTCGGTGAGCGCCCACATGTGCCACGCACCGCGGTTTGCCGGATCAGCGGCGATGGCGCGGTCGGCAAGTTCGCCTACTACTTCGGGGCCACGTCCACTCAGCCAGTAGGCATTGGCGAGGATGACCAATGCGCGCGCGTTCTTTGGTTGTTCGGCCACCACCGTTTCATAGATGGGACCGGCGACTTCGGGCATTTCACGCCATGGCTCAACGGCGGCAATCAGCGCGTCAGCTGTTGCACCGTCGCGCAGCGCGTGCAGGCGTTCCATGAGGACGCCCATGTTGCCAGAGGCTTCGTAAGCGGACACGGCGTTGGAAATCGCCGTTCGGAGGTCGGTTTGGGGAGCGATCATGAGTGACAAATGTAGTAGGGCAACACAACTGTGACTTGCGCGAACGGGCATTCGCTGCAACATTCCGTGCGTCATCGGCGTATTATGGTGAACGCGCGCCGCGACCCACGAAGGTCCCGGCCTGCTGGCGGTGCACGCGTTGCGGTATTCGCGTTGCGGCATCCGATCATCGGCGTCCACCTGCTGGCCCCCCCGAGACATCGACGTGCAGTACGTCTGGATACCAGTTCGGTATCCGAATCCCCTGCGTATTTCAGGGAAGGTCCATCTGCTTTCCAAGCAAGACGGTGTGCACATCCACCGTCAATGATCAGTACCCGATCAGTTACCGCTTCAGTCCCCGCATGAGCAGTGCTCATTCGGCGTGATTGATTCCGTGCAACATGCACTTCCGGCGCACCCGCGCCGCACCCCGGTCCGGTGATGTTTTCACCGGTCCTCCACGCCACACGCAGTACAGCATGAACGAACCCAAGCGCCCTTCTCGCCGTGGCCGTCGGCCCCGGACAAATGATGCACAAGCGACGGATGTTGGCGGTGAGCCTAATCCATATCGCGACGCACCGGACACCACGACCTCTGCGCCTGAGGCATCCGACGCCGGCAGCAAGCCGAGACCACGTCGGCCCCGCAACCCCAAGGCAGCACCAGCAGATACTGCCCCGAGCGATTCCGGCAACGGCTCGGCCCCCAGCCCGTCGCCCCGCAGCGAGGCCCCGGCTTCCCGCTCCGCCGATGCGCCGGCCGCAACTGGATCTTCCGGCGGCGGCAACAACCCTTCGTCGAGCGACACACCAGCGGCGCCAGCGGGCGGTCCGCCAGCCGGCGGCGCGCCAGCCGGAAGTGCACCAGCCGAACATTCGCGAGATCACCGCAACAACGGCCAGCAGGGTTCGCGGCGCAACACGCGTCGGGGCCGGGGTCGCTTCCGCAAGGATCGCGGGGGCGGAGATCGTCAGGATCGCGGCGGGCCACGTCCGGACCGCGGACCGCGCCCCGAGCGCGGACAGCGACCGCCACGGGAGAATCGAGAACCGCGCGACACGCCGCCGCCCAGTGTGGTGGAAGGCACAACCACCGGTTGGTTTGACCTGGCGCGCGATGCAGGATTTGTACGGCAGGCAGCAAACAGCTACTTGCCTGAGCCCACCGATCCGTTCGTTCCGCCACAGCTGGTGCGGGCGCACGCGCTGCGCCGCGGCGACAAGATTGAGGCAACGTGGGGCCGCGACCATCGCAACCGTGCGGTGCTCATTGAAATCACGTCGCTGAACGACGGTCCGCCGATTGCCGAGGGCAAGCGCCCGGACTTCAACACACTCACGGCCAGCTACCCCGACCGCCGACTGACGCTGGAGACCGGACAGCCGGCCAAGAGCGGACCAGAGCTCACGCGTCGCGCTATCGACGTAATCGCTCCTATTGGATATGGCCAGCGTGCGCTGATCGTCGCACCAGCCCGCGCGGGCAAGACCACGTTGCTTCAGGCGATTGTTGAAGGTGTGGCCATCAATCATCCCGAGGCCGGACTGTTCGTGCTGCTCGTTGACGAACGCCCGGAAGAAGTGTCTGAGATGATTGAGTGGGGGTACGGTGAGGTTGTCGCGTCGAGCTTCGATATGCCTGCCAAGCGGCACGTTGAAGTAGCCGACATGGTACTTGAGCGTTCGCGACGCATGGTGGAGCAAGGCAAGGATGTAGTGATCGTGCTTGATTCCATCACACGTTTGGCGCGCGCACACAATACCGTAGAGCGCGGTACGGGACGCACGCTGTCTGGTGGTCTCGATTCATCGGCCATGCAGAAGCCCAAGGCGTTCTTCGGTTCTGCGCGCATGATTGCGCCGGAAAACGGCGGCGGCTCACTCACCATCATTGCCACGGCGCTGGTGGAAACCGGCTCGCGAATGGACGACGTGATCTTTGAAGAGTTCAAAGGCACCGGCAACTGCGAAATCAAGCTTGATCGCAGTCTCGCCGACCGCCGCATCTATCCGGCGTTCGACATCGCCGTGAGCGGTACACGTCGTGAGGAAAAACTCTATCGCCCGGATCAGCTGCAGAAGGTGCATCTGCTGCGTCGCGGGCTGGCGCAAATGCCGCCGCAGGCTGGTATGGAGTGGCTGATCAAGCGCGTAGCCGGTACCAACGACAACGATTCACTGCTCGACGGACTGTAAGCACACCCTCGTTCGTTCAGCATGTTCACAACGCCCCCGGCATGGTTGCCGGGGGCGTTGTGCGTTTCGCTCATGAAGCAAACCGAACCAATGTGACAGCGGGTGCTGGCGGCGAAACGGTCAAGCCACGTGCCGCCAATGCAGTCGCGGTCAAGGCCTCAAGACCGCGAAGCTTCGGCCGATACCATTAGCCGAAGGTCAGCGCCGCTAAACAGTGCGCGCTGACATACGCTCGTCCATCACCCTCGAAATCCGGCATGTTTCGCTCACTGACACTTCGCGCAAAAATCCTTGCATTGCCGGTTGTGGCCGCCGTCGGCTTCCTGGTCACACTCGGCGTCGTAATCTCATTGGGACTTTCTGCGCAGACAGAACAGGAACGCATTCAGAATGGCTATTCACCTGCCCTTCAGGTGAGCCAGCGTCTCGAAAGGACTCTCGAGGATTATCAGCGTGCGCTACGGGATGCGGTCGCAGCCAGCGACGAAGCAGCGATCACCGCCGCCGACTCACTCACTGCACGATTCGCAGTGCTTGCCGACTCACTGGCAGGCAATGAGACCGTAGACAGTGCAGGTGTGGACAGTCTGTCGGCAGCGTTCACGACATACGCGAGCGGCGCTCGTGAAACCAGCCTTGGCATGGTCAGCGGCAACATGGAGCTTGACCTCATGGGCGGCATGCAGGCCATGCGCACGCAGTACGCTGACCTGTCGGCTTCGCTGGCTGCACGTCGCGCGACCGAAGAAGCACGCATCACCGCCGCGTTCGAAACGGCGCGGTCAATGCAGCAGACAACGCTTTGGGGCTCCGGTGCTGTGCTGGTTGTCGCGTTAGCCCTCATTGGTGGACTGGCTGTTGCCACACTGCGCAGCATCATGGGCTCGCTCACCTCGCTGTCCGATGCCTCGAAAGAAATTTCGCGCGGACGCATTGAGCAGCAAATCGACATTCATTCGAAAGACGAAATCGGTACACTTGCCGATGCATTCCGCGACATGGTTGCCTACATCGGCGAGATTGCGCACGCGGCGGACAGGCTTGCTGTTGGCGATCTGAACGCAGCATCGGTGACACCGCGCTCGGAGCACGATGTATTGTCCCGCAATGTGAACCGCGTGTCCGAAGCATTGCAGACTGTGATCGGTGAAGTCGGGAGCACCATTACTGCGGTACAAATCGGCAACCTCGCGCAGCGTGGATCGGCGAAGGGCGTGGCTGGCGCGTACGCCGATGTCATTACCGGTACGAACGCCATGCTTGATGCCGTCAACGCACCGATTGACGAAGCACGCACGGTGCTCGCGCGCGTCGCGCAACGCGATCTGGCGGTGCGTATGAAGGGCAACTACAAGGGCGATCACGCAGCGATCAAGGATTCACTCAACGCCGCACTGGCCAACATCGGCGAAGCGTTTGCATCGCTGACGTCGGCTGTGGCACAGGTCAATGCAGCCGCGTCGGAGATCGGATCGGGAAGTCAGGATCTGGCATCAGGCGCAGCGGACCAGGCAGGCTCCATTGATCAGGTGTCGAACCGGCTGGTGGTGGTGGGTGAACGTACAAAAGCGAGTGCGGCCGACGCTCACGAAGCGAGAGCGGCAATGGAACGAGCACGCACCGATACAGAGCAAGGTGTGGAACGCATGCACGCGCTCGCTGAAGCTGTCGCCGATATCAAGAAATCGGCTGACTCCACAGCCAGAATCGTGAAGACGATTGACGAAATCGCGTTCCAAACCAATCTGTTGGCGCTCAATGCCGCCGTTGAAGCGGCGCGTGCAGGTGATGCCGGCAAAGGCTTTGCCGTCGTCGCCGATGAAGTACGCAGTCTGGCCATCCGCGCTGCTGAGGCCGCGCGCAACACGGCCGTGCTCATTGAGGAGTCGGTGCAGAAAACCGAGACTGGTGTTGCGCTCAACGAAGGGGTACGCCAGCGCCTTGAAGAGATTCGCACCGGCGTGGAACGCGCCAGCACGATGATGGCGAACATTGCCGATGGCGCGCATGAGCAGGAGACGGAACTGGCCGAAGTCACGTCGGCCATCAGCCAGATTGCGCAGCTCACGCAGCGTGTGGCTGCCAATGCTGAAGAATCGGCCAGTGCGGCGGCTGAGCTGCAGGCGCAGGCCGGCGAGATGCACGACATGGCGTCCCAGTTTGTCGTCGACGACAACGCGCGCAAGCCGAAGCATGGTTCACAGCACGCGGCCGCGTCGAACACACCTGGCAAGGCGCAGGGTGGCGCGCAGAGCGGCACGAAGAGTGGCGCGCAGAGCAACACACACATCGCCAACCGCGCCACAACACGCACACACGAGCGTGTTGATTCTGCGGCACGCACAACCCGTGTGGCCCAGACAACCAAGTCCTCAAAGTCCGCGGCGCCAGCGCACAAGCACAACTCAACGTCGGCCGCGAAGTCCACAACGGCCAAGGCGTCAGACGCCGCGACACTGATTCCGTTTGACGACGACGATAGCGATATCTTCGCCGAGTTCTGATTGCCGCTGTTGCGCCGATCGCGCAACAGCACTGCAGCGCGAGTGACTAGCGGTTTACAGCGTACTGATCAATGAGCGTTGCCGCGGCACGCATCCCCTGACGAAAGTTCTCTTCGGAGATCCATTCGTCGGGGGCATGTGCGTTTTCGCCGGGTAAGCCGAAGCCCATCAGCAACACCGGTGCGCCGAGGATGCGCTCAAAGTCGCCCACGACCGGGATTGAACCGCCTTCACCGGTAACCACAGGTGTTTTGCCGAACGCGGCTTCAAGTGCAAACACCCCTGCTTCGTGCAGCGGACCGCTCAACTCCGCGCGCCACGGACGGCCGCCATGCAAAGCGGTGACTGTGGCAATAACGCCGGGCGGTGCGACCCGGGCGACGTGTGCCGCAATGAGTTTCTCCACCACGCGCGGATCCTGATCAGGCACCAGTCGGCAACTCACCTTGGCCATGGCCACGGCTGGCAACACGGTCTTGGCCCCTTCGCCGGTGTAGCCGCTGAGCAAACCGTTCACCTCGCAGGTGGGACGGGTCCACAACCGCTCCAGCACGGAATAGCCTGCTTCTCCACCAAGAGCTGGCGACCCTACTTCGTGGCGGAACTCTTCTTCGTTAAACGGCAGCGTACGCATCTGCTCGCGCACATGCTCCGGCCAGGCTTTGACATCGTCGTAGAACCCGTCAATGGCCACGCGCCCTTGAGCGTCGTGCATGGTGGAGAGAATCTGCGCCAGTGCCATGGCCGGATTCACCACTGCGCCACCGTACATGCCCGAATGCAAATCACTGTTTGATCCGCGCACGTTGATCTCGACGTACGCCAAACCACGCAGTGATGACAGAATGCTGGGTGTGCCCGGTGCAAACATGGTGCTGTCGGAAATCACCACGCCGTCGCAGCGCAACCGTTCACGATTGGCTTCGAGAAACTGTTCGAGATTTTCGCTGCCTACTTCTTCTTCACCTTCGGCGAGCACGATCACATTGACCGGCAACGTGCCGCGCACTGCGAGATGCGCTTCGAGTGCCTTCACGTGCAGGTACAACTGTCCTTTGTCATCAACGCTGCCACGCGCGTAAATGCGACCGTCGCGCACTTGTGGTTCAAAGGCCGGTGATGTCCACAGCTCAAGCGGTTCGGCCGGCTGCACATCGTAATGACCGTAAATGAGCAGCGTGGGTGCCTCTGCACCGGCGCCTCGCCATTCGGCCAGCACAATGGGATGTCCCGGCGTTTCCATCAGCGCCGAAGTAAACCCTGCGTGCGTGAGACGATCCGACAACCACGTCGCAGCCGAACGACAATCAGCAGCGTGCTCGCTGCGCGCACTCACACTGGGAATACGCAAAAACGCAAACAGTTCATCCAGCGCGTTGCTGTAGTTCGCCTTCAGATGCGCGTCGAGATCGGCGGGAACAGAGGCAGTGGTCATATCGGGGAACCGGCAGATGGTGAAGTCAGGCGCGCAGCCTGTCGCCGAACGACATGCCGAGCAGCGTTGCGATGACAGCCAGCGACACACTCAGCACCACGTACACCGCCGCGCGCGCCACCTTTCCTTCCTGAGCGAGCGCAATGAGTTCGGCACTGAAGGTGCTGAAGGTGGTAAAGCCTCCGCAAAAGCCCACGGTCAGGCTGATGCGCCACACCGGATCAAGTGAGGGGGTGTTGAGCCAGCGCGCAAAGAGACCAATGAGAAATGCGCCGAGCACGTTCACGATCAGTGTGCCAACAGGAAAGGCGATGGGCAGACGTTGCAGCATGAGTCCCACGCCGTAGCGCGATACCGAGCCCGCCGCTCCAGCCAGTGCAACAGCCAGCCACACCATCATGGCACCTCGTTCCAGGTCATACGTCCGAGCGGCGGCACGTCTACAGCAATGCGGTACAGCCAGAGTTTGCGCTGCGTAATCACCCCACCGTCGCGTGTGAGATCAACCGTTGCGCCGGCGCGGTAATCCCTGAACCAGCTGCCCACCTCCGCGGCCAGTGAATCACCCCGGGCGTCGGCCGAAAAGGCAACCACCAGTCCGTCGCCCGGCCGCACACGGTCGTGCGCGGTGTCCCACAGATCGTACTGATTGCGTCGCGATGCGAGATTGAGCGCAAAGACGGTCGGCTGATCCGGCAAATGGAACGCCAGCTGGGACGCATCCTGATAGCGATTGGCGGCCACCCACACATCCACACTGCCATCAAGAAACGGGTCACGCCGCGCAGCGTGCACGGCGTTGGCCAGAGTGTCCCAACCGTGGGCACGGGCAATAGGATCACGATTGGGCTTGAGCGGCAGCAGCGGCTTCCAGGCCTGCAATGACACGACCACGAGCAGCACACCAGCCAGCGCGAGGCCGGCCCGATACCAACGGCCGTGTGCCCAGCGAGCCGAGGTTGCGGCCAGCAGAACGATTGCGGCCGGATAAATGGGTGCGGGCCAGTTGGCTTCAACCGAGCGCTGCCAGGCACTCAGCATCACGACGCCAACTGGTACGAGCGCCACGATGCCCAGCGCAAAGCGACGCACGAGCATGTCATGGGCCGAGAGACGTTTGCGCACATCCCATGCGTCACGCAGCGCAACGAATACCGCCATGATGAACAGCACAAACAGAATCGGGGAGGCAAGCCCGAGCTGCCCGCCAATGAGCTCGAGTTCGCGCGAGATCGGCGAACCGCGCACCGCCGAAAACCCGTGAGAGAACTGGAACTCAAACGACACCCACTCATAGAACCAGTTCCACACCACCACCGGTGCAAAGAGCACCCCCGACACTACTGTGGCCACGTACGGGCCCGGTTCGGCAAAGCGCTTGCGCAGCGCGGGATGCACCAGGAATCCCAGCGTGACGGCAATGGGCAGCAGTGCCGCGGTGTACTTGGAGAGCAGCGCTCCGCCCAACGCCACACCGGTAAGCGTCCACCACACCAACGAGGCAAACGATCGCAGTGGTTGTGAGAGCGCCAGGGTAAGAAAGAGGCAGGCCAGCGAGAAGGTGGCCAGAAACGGCGCGTCGGGGGTGGCCAGCACAAAGCCGAGCGTGGCCAGCGGTACCACGAGAAAAATGAGTGCGGCGCGCGAGGCGGCGCGCGGTCCCCCGAGCTGGCCGGCCAGCGCAATAAGCGCCGCGTGTGCAATACCGCCCATGAGCCACGGTCCGGCCCGCACCGCCAGGAGCGTGTCGCCGAACAAGCGGGTGCCTGCGGCCAGCAACAGGGCAATGCCGGGCGGGTGATCGAAATAGCCGGCCTCAAGCCGGCGCGTCCACTCCCAGTAGTAGGTCTCGTCGGGCAGCAACGGCACCAGCGATGCGAGCAAGGCGCGCACGGCTGCGCCCGCCAGCCACCACATAATGGCAATGCGCCAATAGCGGCGGGCGGCTACCGGAGAAGGTGGTGCGAGCGGATCGTCAGAGGCGGGCACAGGTGCAAACTCGCACGGTGGCGACGTATGTCACAGCCCCTCTGTCACAGTGAGTGTGTATCAAGGTGACAATCGAACACCGAAAGTGCGCGCGGGTAGACACAATAGCCGTGACCGTGACAGCTTGTAACAGGTTGTTCCTTTAGCGTGACAGTTACGGCTGTTCATGCCAGTGCGTCTTTGTACGAATGTTGGTGTGATCGCGCACTCACGCCAACTCCGTTTCTTTCCTGCGTTTTCCCCAGTCGCCCAAGGATAGACCTGCATGCGGGTCATGCCCCTTCTCGCCACAGCTCGCGCTCGCCGCTTTGCCGCGTTTGCGTTGGTCATTGCCTCCACAGTTCCCGCCATTGGCTGCAGGGACTGGGTGGTGCGTGTTCGCCGCGCCGAATCAATCACTCTGGCGCCGGTCAACTTTGAAGTCCCGGTGAACGGCAGCGTACGGGTTGTAGCCAGCGCATTTGATGGCGACAACAACAGCATTGGTGACAAGAACTTCAGGTTTTCCTCGTCAAACAGCGCCGTGGCCACCATTACCGATGACGGACTGGTGATCGGTGTCTCGCCCGGAACGAGCATCATTTCGGCTGAAGTAGACAACGCGCGCGGTGAAACCACTGTTACCGTGGTGCCAGAGGTTCCCAGCAGCATTCTGGTCTCGCCGTCACCCGTCACGCTGCGACGTGGCAATGTGCGCGAGTTTACCGCGACGCCGCGCACATCAACAGGTTCGGCCATTACCGGATTGTCGGTCATCTGGGAGTCGAGCAACTCGTCAATCGCCAGCGTGACACAAAGCGGACAGGTGACGGCCGTGGCTCCGGGCAACGTGGCCATCGCGGCGCGCGTGGGACAGGTGATTGGTTTGTCGCAGGTCACGGTGACGGAGATCCCGATCGGGTCGATCTCAATCACGCCTCAAAGCCGCAGCATCCAGGTTGATGAAACGTTCATTCCTGACGTGACCCTGCGCGATACCGCCAACAACGTGATTTCGCTGCTGGGTCGCACATTGAACTGGACAAGCAGCAATGAGCTCAACGCCACCGTCTCCAACAGCGGCGTCGTACGCGGCATTCGCTCGGGCACAGCGCGCATTACCGTGTCGTCGCCCGACAATCCGGCCATTAACGCCTTTATGGACGTAACGGTGAGCAACCGCGAAGTGCGCACGGTGGCGATTCTGCCGCGCACCGGTTTCCTGCGGCTCGATATCCCGAGATCATTCGGCGCTTTGCTCTTCGATTCCACCGGCGTACAGATCACCGGCCGGGTAATCACCTGGACAAGCCTGACGCCGTCGGTTGTCACGGTCAGCCCAAGCGGCATTGCGCGAGGTGTTTCACTCGGAACGGCACGCTTCACCGCACGCGTTGACGATGCAGTTGATACCGTCCAGTTCACGGTAACGCAGATTCCCGTGGGCGAAGTTGAGCTGTCGCCAGCCAACACGAGCGTCATTCAGGGCAAGAACATTTCGCTCAACCTGACGGTGCGCGACTCCACCGGGGCCGAGGTCACGGGCCGCAATGTAGTGTGGGCCACCAGTAATCCGTTGGTTGCCACCGTAGACAACAGCGGAGTGGTCACGGGCGTAAGCCCGGGCAACGCGTTGATCTCTGCAACCTCCGAGAATCGCAGTGACATTGCGGGTGTTTCGGTGTTGCAGGTACCGGTGGATTCCATCCGACTGGTCACGCCGGCAGATACGCTGGTTGAGATCAACTCCATCGCGCCGGGCAATACATACCAGATCCAGCTTTCGCTGCGCGATGCAGACGGCGGCGTGGTGCTCAACCGCGACCTGCTCATCACCTCCAGCTCGCCGGGCGTTGCCAACGCGATCTGGAACGCGCAGTCACGCATCCTGCTTGTAGGTTCCACATCACCGAACGCCAGCGGTAGTACTACCATCACCGTGCAAGCGCTTGGCCAGAACGGGAATCCGCAGGGCAAAGAGACTACGATTCGCGTGAACGTGACCTTTGTCGCACCTCCGCCAGACTTATGACCGCATCATCTTCAGCCACACCATCGTTTGTCAGGGGACTCTTTGAGGGAGACCTGAACGAGTCCCTGCTCTTCCCGTATCCGGCGCCGCTCAACGAGCGCGCGCCGGATGATGCGTCTACGGCCACGCGATTGATTGCCGAACTGCATCGCATGGTGGAGACGGGTGTGATTGACCCGGTGCAGATGGATGAAGACGAGTGCATTCCCGAAGCGGTGATTGAAGGATTTGCCAAGGCGGGATTACTCGCGCTCTCGATTCCGCGTGAATACGGTGGGCTGGGCTTGTCGGCGTCGGGCTACGCTGTGGTGGCCGGTGCCGTAGCCGCTGTTGATCCCTCGCTGGCCGTGCTCATCGGTGTGCATTGCGGCCTGTCGTCCAAAGCCATCGTGCTCTTTGGCAACGATCAGCAGAAAGCCCGCTACCTGCCAATGCTCGCGCGCGGGGAAACACTGGGCGCCTACGCGCTCACCGAGCCGGAAACGGGCTCCGATGCGCAGAATATTGTCTCGCGTGCCGAACGTGCCCCCGATGGTCAGGGCTGGCTGCTCTACGGACGCAAACACTGGATTGGCAACGGACAGCGCGCGGGCGTGATCGTGACCTTCGCGCAAACACGTGTGGAACGCGACGGCAAAATGGTGAATCGCCCCACCGCGTTCATCATTCGTCCCGATATGCCGGGTTTCCATGTGCACGGCACCATTCGCAAGCTGGGCATCCGGGCGAGCACGCAGGCGGAGCTTATTTACGACGGGCTGTATGTGCCCGACGACCACGTGCTTGGTGAAGTGGGCAAAGGTTTTTCGGTGGCCGTGAATGCGTTGAATGCCGGACGTTTGTCGCTGGCCGCCGGCTGCACCACGGCGGCCAAGCTGCTGCTGCGAGAGTACATCGCGTACGGCGAAATGCGTCGGCAGTTTGGCGCACCGCTGGCGTCGTTTGAAGTCACGCAGCGCAAAGCGGCTACCATGGCCGCCGACGCCTATGCCGCCGACGCAATGGTTGGTGCGTTGGCTGCAGCACTCGATCAGAAAGATGTCGATGCATCGCTTGAGGCGGCCATTGCGAAAGTATTTGCGTCGGAGCTGATCTGGCGCGCGACCGACGAGATGGTGCAGCTGGCCGGCGGACGCGGATTTGTGAAGCCGTGGCCGTACGAGCGCTATCTGCGCGACGCGCGCATTAATCGCATTTTTGAAGGTGCCAACGAGATTCTGCGTTTGTATGTGGGACTCAATGGCGTGCAGGGCACCGCAGCGCAGCTGCAGGAACTCGCCGAAGCGCTCAAGAGCCCGGTGAAACACTGGGAGCGGGTGGCTGAATACGCGACAGGCCGCGTAAAATCCGCACTCGGCCGGCACGAGAAGTTCGAGGTCCGGCTGCATGCGCGACTCGAGCCGCACGCACGCTACATCGAGAAGCACACCGCCGAGCTGGCGCAGGCCACCACGCGTGCCGTCATGCGGCACAAGAAGCGCATCATTGAGCGGCAAATGGTGGTGGAGCGTCTCGCAGACATGGCGGCGGAACTGTATGCACGCACTGTTACGGTGTCGCGCACGCAACGGCTCATTGAACAGCAGGGCGCCGACGCGAGTACGCGTGAGCTGGATTTGTGCGACCTGTTCTGCGTGACCTCAGGGCGGCGTTTTCGGGAACTGCGCGTTGCGCTGCAGGAAGGTGGGGAAACGATCGACGAAGGTCGTCGGTCGATTGCCGCTGCGCTGCGCGCTGATGGCGGTTACGTGGTGAGTGACTCGCTGCTTGACGTGCCGGCGCCCGTGGCGCCGCCACCGTCGCTGACACCGCCCGAACCGGCCCGCACAGCGTCGGACAAGGCCGCGGAGCTGGCAGGCTCAGTATGATACCCCCGGGGGGTACCGCTCCGATGCTTGCGTTGCTATAGTTGGGCATGTTCAACCGTCTGCGCCGTTTTGCCGGAGTCTTGCTCGCGCTCGCGCTGTTACCAGCGGCGGGCGGAGCGGCGCAGTGCGTGGATCATGCACAGAGCGCGCATCCGGTTGAATCGGCTGAAGATTCGATTGACGCTGCGCAGACGGGGGCTCACGGACACGCTGCCCACCGATTGACTGGCGCAGAGGCAGGCCGCAGCGGTACCGGGCCCGCGACGCATCATCAGCACGCCCCGACGTCGCCAACCGGTGATGGCATTACGGTTGCCGAATCGTTGTCTGGCGTGGCTGTTGCTGCATCGCACGGTGCAACGGGTGAGCGGTTTGTAGCCGCGTCACACGTCGCGCCCGATAACTGCTGTCCGCCCCCCGGCGTACCCGGCGAATGCAGCAGTGCCATGGGTTGCAGCGTGATGAGTGCGACGCCCGACCAGCGCTCAGTTGCACCGCTGCAACCGATCGCACGCGTGATCGTGGCTGATGGTGTGCAACAGTCACCCGGGCCCTCCCGCGCCCCCGAAGTCCCCCCTCCGCGAAGCTGAGTGAAGGCTCACGCGACCAACCGATTCCCGGTTGGCGCGACGTGTTGACGCAAACATATCAGTTTGACGTCCCTCCTTCACCGTTGGAGTCTTCGTGTACTGCTTTACCCGCATCACGCGGCGTGCGCACTTGCGTACTCAGCTTGTTATGAGTGCACTCGTGCTGCCGTTGGCTTTCCTTCCTGCTGTCGCACATGCGCAGACAGACTTTTTCAATACAGACGGCGGCCGCCCGTTGCGCATCCAGGACGCAACCGTTGTGGAGTGGCGTGCGCTTGAGCTGCAGTTCGCACCGCTCCGGCTGGAGCGTCACCGTGGCAGCGGATGGCGCGCCTCAGTTGAACCCGAGATTGCATTCGGCCTGCTGCCGCGTACGCATCTGGGCATCGGTTTTCCGATAGCATCGGTAGACCGGCCGAACACGGTTGGCATTTTGCCTCCCGCAGCGGCCTCGGCCTCGGCCGCAAGCGTTTCCGGACCGGCCGCTGACGTAATCTTCGACCCTTCGCTGCCCGGCGCCGGACAGATCAATGGCCTGGCGGGCGTGCATCTGTCGCTCATGCACCAGCTCAACGTTGAAACACGCATACCGGCGTTCGCCGTGCGTGGCGAAGTGTTGCTTCCGGCCGGACCGCTCGGCCCCGACAAAGCCTATCCGTCAGTCACCGGTATCGTCACGCGCACGCTACCGCAGTTCGGTGCGCTGCGTGTGCACGGCAATGCGAGCGTGACCTTCGGGTCGGCGCCCGATGCTACGAGCGGCGTGCCGACCGGGCCGGTGGCCGAAGATGTACCACGCTGGCTGGCTGGCGTGTCGGTAGACCGTGCGTTTCCACTCAAGTTTTCGCTGCTGGCCATGGAGCTGGTGGCCCGGCAGAGCATGATCGAGAGTGATCCCGTGAGCTGGAGCGCCGCGGCCGGTGTGCGTCATCAGTTCTCGCCGAGAATCGTGATGGATCTCGGTGTCGGACGACAGTTCACCGGAGTGGATCAGCATTGGTCAATCACGTTTGGCAGCGCAGTTGCGCTCGGCCTCGGCCGTCGCCTTTTCTGACATTGGAGCAGAGATCTCATGAATAACACCAAAGTGCGTGCCCGCCTGCGATGCGTGGCCATGCTGAGTGCCCTGGCCACCGTCGCTGCAGCGCCATTGCAGACGTTGTCGGCACAGTGGGTGACTACCACCGAACAGTTTTACCCCGGCGGTAGCTGGAACTGGCGTTTCCTGACCATCTATCCCGACGCGGCCAAGATGTTCAACGCGTTCGACTACGGTCACGCGATTTTGTATGAAGTGCTCTGGCGTGAGCCGATGAGCGAGGCGATTCCGCGACTGGAAAGCCGTGAGTTTGATTTTCTGGTGAACAAGCTGTTGGTCAAGCCGCCGCGTTTACCGCTGGCCGAAGAAGCCGTTGCTCCCACCTACGCGCGTCTGGCACCGGAAGCAAAAATGATGTTTGAGTGGGCGCATATTCTGCACCGTCAGATTTACGACATCTGGTCGGATGGCCGGCTTGATGAAGCCACCAAGGACCGTGAGACGGAGCGCATTCTGGCCACGTATCTCACGCGTCGTGATCTCGCGTTCAGTGAAAAGCCCAAGAGCATGAAGCTGATGCAGGAAATGCCGTATTCACTGGCCTTCCGCAAGAACTATCCCAAGTTCAACGGTCTTATCTGGGCCTATCACTGGTTGCAGGTTGGTTTGTACGAGCCGTTGCTGGTAGCTCCAACACCGGAAGCGCGCGACAGCATGCTGCGTGCGACAACCGATCGCTTCCGTGCAATGATTGAAGAAGCGCCGAGCCGCATGCCGCATGTGATGCCTATGACGGCGGCGGTGGCACCAACGTTTGCTGCACGCTACCCGAAAATTGCCATCATTTTTGACAATCTGCATTCCATGCATGATGTCATCAGCGACATTCTGGCGAATGACAGTGTGGCCGACAGCGACAAACGTCGCGAGATCATGCTGGCAGCATCCCGGTTTCGTGACGACACATCATATGTCATGCCGGACAGCGCATGGCGCGTGATGTCGATTGAGATGGGTGTGGAGAACCAGGGCGGACCGGCGGTAGGATTTGCGGCCGAGTTTCCCACGCCAACGGTATCTCGCGGCGCGGTGATGCAGCACGACGATATGACCGGCAAACACATCGGCATGGGTTGGGGCGAAATGCTGGGCGGCGCAATGCATCATCATCACCCGCCGGCGGCGACACCGCCTGTAGCGGTACCACCTGCAGCGACACCACCTGCGGCAACGCCGCCGCAGCGTTAGCTGTCGGTAGTCAGCAACCCGAGTCTGAGCGCCAGCTTCACGTAGTCCGTACGGTGCGTGATGTGCAGCTTCTCGTTGATGCGCTGCTTGTATGTGTCAACCGTTTTGGGACTGATTGACAACTGCTCGCCGATTTCCGGCGCCGTATGACCTTCCGCGAACAGACGAAGCACCACCTGTTCGCGGTCGGTCAGGCGATCAAACCGTGAGCGTTCATCGGCGTGCTCTTCCTTTTTTGCGACTTTGCGCGCGAGCACACGGGTGGCCGATGGCTGCAGATAAATGTCACCGGCAGCCACGGTGCGTACCGCGTCTACGAGTTCGCGTTCAGCAACCGTTTTGAGCAGATAGCCGCCGGCTCCCGCTTCGAGCATCGCAACCAGATGCTCGTCTTCACTGTGCATAGTGAGCATGAGCACGCGCCGCGTGGCCGGGGTGCCCGATTCAACATTCCGCGTAGCAGCGGCCTTTTCGAGCTCGCGTGTGGCGGTGAGTCCGTCCATCTCCGGCATGGACAAGTCCATGACGATGACGTGTGGATCAAAACGTTCAGCCAATGTCAACGCATCGCGACCGGTGGCTCCTTCACCCACAACCATGATGTCTTTGGCGGTGGCGAGAATGGCTTTGAGTCCCGTGCGCACTACAGCATGATCGTCAACTAAAACGACGCGAATCAGGTCAGGGCGCATAAAAGAATGTTGCGTCTGCCGACGGTTGCGGCAAGTATGCTGGCTGCGTCGCTCAGCGGTCGAGGCGTTCAAATGCAGTGTCGTGCGACGCACTGTGTGCGCCTTCACGCCGCTTGAATACCCGGAACAGATAAACAAAACTCGGAAGCAGGATTACGGTTCCAACGCCGAGCACAAGCAGGATAAGCTGTTGTGTAACCCGCGGCGCAGAGAGCTGTGTGATGGTGTGCGATGGCGGGACAAGCCACGGAAACTGCGACCATGCCCAACCCCACACCAGGAACGACGCTTGTGCGGCAGCGGCGAACACGGCGGTGAGCCAGTGTCGGCGCCAGAGTGCCCATACGCCTGTGAGACCGGCAATGGCCGTGACGGTGTGCATACCCAACGCAACGCGTCCCGAGGTCAAGCCGGCAAAGACGAGTGGCGCGTAGTTGCGCGCGAGCACGATTGTTACAGTACCGGCAATAAACACACACACGGCGGCCTGCAGCGCACGCGCACGGAAATCATTTTCGAGCGCGGGATCGTCACTCTCCCACGTGAGATACACCGCCGCGAGATGCGCGAAGAGCGCTAACGTGAGCACTCCGACGGCGAGAGTAAACGGCGTCAACCACGGGGTGAGATACAGCTCCGCGAATGTTCGTGTGCCATCGGGCGGTGTGATGGGCACATTGCCACTGGCCACTGCACCCAGGCACACGCCGAGCAAGACGGGTGTCACCGCACTGGCAATCGCGAACACGCGTCCCCAACGCCGCTGCACAGTGTCGGCCTTGCTGTCGTAGCTACGAAAGGTGAAGGCTGAGCCGCGCAGCACGATGCCAACAAGCATCAGTGTGATCGGGATGTGCAGCGCGGTTGAAAAATGCGCGTAGGCCTGCGGGAAGCAGGTGAACAGCAATACGACCACGAGAATGAGCCACACATGATTGGCTTCCCAGATCGGCCCGATGGCGTCGGCTACGGCAGTGCGCTGCTCGTCGCGCCGCGGCCCACTGGCCAGCAGGTCCCACACGCCGCCGCCGAAATCTGCACCGGCCAGCAGTACATACGCGTTGAGCGAAAGCACCATCACGCCGGCCACCGCGTGGGGCAGCGTGAAGAGCGGCGGCAGCGTTTCCGCTGCGTTCATGTGGCCACCGGAACGGGCAGCTCTTCCGTAAGACCGGCGCGCGGCATGCTGCTCACACCAGTTTTCAGAATCTGCCGGTACAACAGCCACACCACAGCAATCGACAAGCCGATATACAGCAGCGTAAAGCCGATGAACGGCACCACCAGTCCCGGCACTGGCGACACAGCGTCAGCGGTGCGCATGAAGCCTTGCACAATCCAGGGTTGGCGTCCCACCTCGGTTACGGTCCATCCAGCTTCAATCGCGATAAAGCCCAGTGGTGCTGTGGCAGCGAGCGCACGCAAGAACCAGATGTCGTTAGGCAACGACGGACCGCGACCGCGCTTGCGCCGCCAGATACGAAGCAGCGTCCACATGGAAACCAGTCCCATCACCACACCACAGGCAATCATGATTTGAAACGCCACGTGCACAATGCCAACGGGCGGGCGGTCTTCGGGCGGCACGGCATCCAGCCCCGGAATGCTGGCCGAGGCGTCACCTTTCATTACGAGTGAAATGGCGCCCGGAATCTCAACGGCGAAGCGGTTGGTACCGGTTGTGACATCAGGCCATCCACCAATCACAAACGGCATCGGTCCGGTGTGATGATGCGCCTCCATGGCCGCAAACTTCACCGGCTGATACTCAGCCACATGGCGCGCTGACAAATCGCCGGACAGTGGCTGCAGCAGCGACGCCGGCACACCCACCAGCAATCCGATCTGCAGCGCATTGCGATGAAACGCCTTGTGCGGTGTGCTGCGCAGCAGTGCGATGGCGTGAATACCCGCGGTGGCAAAGCCCGTCGCCGCGTACGCGGCCAGCGTCATATGCAGTACCTGTGTAAACGACGCCGGATTGAGCATGGCGGCGATCGGATCAACGTTGCTGATTACACCGTCGATCACATCAAAACCGGCGGGCGCATTCATCCACGCGTTGGCCGTGACCACGAACACGCCGGACATGGCGCCGCTGATAGCCACCACGACCCCGGCCGCGAGATGCGCGCGCGGTGAGATGCGGTCCCAGGCGTAGAGGTAAATGCCCAGAAAGATGGCTTCGGTAAAGAAGGCCAGTCCTTCCAGCGAAAAGGGCATGCCGATAATGCCGCCGGCGTGCTCCATGAACGTGGGCCAGAGCAGTCCGAGTTCAAACGAGAGCACAGTGCCCGAGACAGCGCCCACGGCAAAGAGAATCGCCGTGCCTTTGGCCCAGCGCTTGGCCAGCTCCTTGAGCAGCGGATCACCGTGCTTCTGGTAGCGGTACTCCGCGATCACCATCAGCGCCGGCATACCAATGCCAACCACCGCAAAAAGTATATGAAAGCCGAGCGACATGGCCATTTGGCTGCGCGCGGCGAGCAGATCAGTCATGGAGATGAAAACGGAAGTTTATTGGCAAGTCGCTGATCACATTGTAATGTGGACCGGAATATTCCTCATCACGGGACGCCCTGATATGACGATAGCATCAGCCGCTGATTTCGACGGCATGCAGCGGGTGGGCCAGCTTGTTGCTCGTACGATTCAGGCCATGCGTTTGCACGTGCGGGCGGGCGTAACCACCGGCGAGCTCGACACAATCGGCGCAGCATTTGCGCAACGCGAGGGAGCGCGCTCAGCCCCGCAGCTTACGTATGGGTTTCCGGGGTTCACCTGCATTTCGGTGAACGAGCAGATCGTGCACGGTGTACCGGGTGCGCAGGTTCTGCGCGACGGTGACCTGGTCACGCTCGACGTCACGCTGGAGTTTGAGGGCTACTGGGCCGACAGCGCCGTGACAGTGCCAGTTGGCACCGTCGGCGCCGACGCTCGGCGGGTGATGCGCGCGGCCCGCGTGTCTTTTCAGCGGGGTATGGAGGCAGCGCGCGCCGGGCGGACACTGCGACACGTGGGAGCAATAGTGGAGCAGACGGCACGCGCCGAGGGCGCGAGTGTCTTTCGCACGCTGGCCGGGCATGGCATCGGCCGCAAACTGCATGAGGACCCCATGGTGCCCAACTGGGCCGATCCCGAGTCGCGCGACGTGCTGCACGAGGGACTGGTGATTGCGCTGGAGCCCATGGTCTCACTGAAGCCATCGCGGGTGGTAGAGGAGGCCGACGGATGGACTTTGCGCACGCACAATCGCTCGCTCAGCGCTCACCACGAGCATACGCTCATGATCCGCACGGACGCGGCGCCCGTTGTTTTGACGGCGTTGGCCGCATGAAGCGGCAGGGGCACGGGCCGATCGCGCGGTGCTGTGCCGCACTGGTGGCCTTGTTGTGCCTGTCCGTCACCGCCAGCGCACAAACGGTGCGTGGCAAAGTGTTTGACGAGGCACAGTTTCCCGTTGCCAGGGCAATGGTGCTGCTGCTGGACTCTGCGCAGTCGGTAACCGATCGAGTGGTCACGAGCGAGAGCGGCGACTTTCAGGTGAGGGGCTCTGAGGGCGGCATGTACCGCTTGCGCGTGGTCCGCATCGGGTATGTGCCCACGCTCTCTGACAGCTTTACACTGGCGGCCGGCGACACGGTCAATCAGACACTGGTTGTGAGCAGCGCGCGCGTGCAGTTGAACAGCGTAAACGTGCAGGGGCGCCGAAGCTGCGGTCGTGCCCTGGTGATTGGCGGTCAAGCGGAACGTGCTGCGTGGGAACAGGCCATGGCGTCTATGGCCAACGTGTCCACCTCTTCATCATCGGGCTTCACGGCGACCACGCTTGTCGTGCAACGCGAGCTTGACGGGTCGGGGCGGCGCGTCAGGTCACAGCAGGTACGCACGCGCACCGCGAGGGTGGCCGAGCCGTGGCGTTCGCTGCCTGTAGATAGGCTTCGCAAAAATGGCTACGCGTTCCTTGACGAGACTGACACGCTGACCTTTGTGGCGCCCAGTGTGGATGTGTTGCTCTCCGACTCGTTTCTTGAAGACCACTGTATTGAGCCGGTGACCGGCAGCGATTCATCGGAAATCGGGATTCTGTTCACACCTGCTCCGTCTCGACGCAACATGGCGGAGGTGCGCGGCGTGTTGTGGCTGTCGCGTGAATCGGCCGAGCTGCGGCGCCTGGAGTTTGTGTACGTAAATGTGCCGGGAATGCAGGATGTCCGCATGGGATCGGGCAGTCAGCCGGGAGGTTTACTCGAGTTCTCGCGTCTGGCCGAAGGCACGGTGGTGATTACCAACTGGGAGATTCGCGTACCGGTGCTGGCAGAACGGCGTGGCCTGTTTGCGTCCGGCTTGGAGGTGCGGGCGTTGAATGTGATGGGCGGGCGCACACTGCTGCTGCGGCGAAACCGGGATACGCTGTACAGTGCACCGTTGGTGAGCGTAGCGGGTGTGGTGCGTGATTCGGTGTCCAATCGACCGGTCGCTGGCGCACAAGTGCGTCTGGATGGAACGGGTGCGGTTTCAACCACGGATTCCGTGGGGCGGTTTGCCCTGCCACAGGTGCTGCCGGGCAAGTACCAGATTGAGGCGTGGACTGACTCGTTGGCCGCGGTCGGCGCGCGCGCATCGGCGGCGCTCACAGTGACGGACGACAGAGAAGACGTTGTGGTGTTGCTCCCGGACCTATCAAAGGCGACGCGTTCGCGCTGCAATGCAGCGGCTGCCGAACTCGGCGCAGACACACGTGGAGGCATCACTGGCATCGTGCGCAGACTCACTGATTCAGGAGCCACGGCGCTGGCCAATGTTCGAGTGGTTGCGGACTGGAAAGAGGTCAGATCCGGGGCCAACTCTCTGGGCGCGCAAGACAAGCGACTTGAGACCCGCTCGCTATCTGACGGTACTTTCAGCTTGTGTGGCGTACCGCTCGACGTGGAAATCTCCGTCCGTGCAGTTCCGGATAACGGTCAGGCGGAAGCAGAGTCTGTGCGACTCGAAGAAGCTGCTCCGGTCGCATTACTCTTTCTCACCGTCGACACGCCCCCCATGCGGCATCAACCGGAGTAGATTACAGATTGGACCTCAGGCGACGCGGCCGGTGTCAGATTGCGCAACCCGTCTGGGCGGTCAGGGTGTCAAACAGATTCCCGCCGCGACCGTCAGTGTCTGACCGTGCTTCCCGTCCCTCCCGCATGCATCCCATCCGACTGTTGCTCCGTCCCGCAGTAATTGCCGCCAGCGCTGCCCTCGTGGTCGGCTGCGCCAGCGCGCGCCCTGCACAGCCTGAGTTCGTGCCCGGCCTGGAAGGCGCCATTCTGCGCGCCCGGGCCGACAGTCTGCGTTATCCGTACACGCAGGCCGATATCGATTTCATGCGCGACATGATTCATCATCACGCGCAGGCCATTGTGATTTCCAAATGGACCAAGTCGCACGGCGCTGATGCGGCGATTGTCCGTCTGTCGGAGCGCATCATCAACGCGCAGAACGACGAGATCACGATCATGCGCCACTGGCTGGAAGACCGGAATCAGGTGCCGCCCACGGTTGACTCCATGGGCAACGTGACCATGGGCCCCGCATCGGCGGCTGGTGATGCACACGCCGGCCACAACATGCCCGGGCACAACATGCCGGGGCACGATATGTCGTCCATGCCGGGCATGGCATCAATGCCGGGCATGCTCACTGCAGCGCAGCTGGCCGAGCTGGACGCCGCCCGCGGCAGCGAGTTTGACCGTTTGTATCTCACCTTCATGATGCGGCATCATCAGGGAGCTGTGGCCATGGTGAAGGAGCTGTTCACTTCACCGGGAGCAGGACAGGACGAGACCATTTTCAAGTTTGCCAACGATGTTGAGGTGGATCAGTCCACCGAGATTCGTCGCATGCTCACGATGATGCTCGAGCTGGGATTCGCGCCACCGCTCCGGTGAGTCGCGATCGGCAGTACCGTTGTACGCAGTTCTTCACGTTCGCCAACACAGAGGACTTTGCATGACCATGTCGCATTTCCGCCGCCCCGGCGGTCTCACCCACGCCGCTCGGCTGGCTTCCGTGGCCACGCTGGCCGTGGTGACCGCCTGTTCGTCGAGCACACCAACGCCTGCACCTACACCCGGCAATCCGGCCACCGATCCGCGTGTTGGACTCAAGGCCGGCTTGTTTGATGCCGGCGAAGCGATCTCCAACATGAAGCTCACGGCGACGGCGCGTTCCCCGGAAGGCTTCCTGGGTGTGACCAACTCCGATCTGGCGTTCCTCGGCAACTACGCCATTCAGGGCAACTACAACGGCCCGGTGATCTGGGACGTGTCCAATCCGAACAGCCCCACGCTGGTAACCGCCTATCCGTGTCCCGCGTCGCAGAACGACGTGTCAGTGTACCGGAACCTGATGTTCATGTCGGCTGAAGCACAGAATGGTCGTACTGACTGCATGCCCGGTGGCGTGCGTGAAACGGTAAGCCCGCTGCGTATGCGCGGTGTGCGCGTGTTTGACATCAGTGATATCAAGTCGCCCAAGCTGGTGGCCAATGTGCAGACGTGCCGCGGTTCGCACACGCACACAGTACTCGAAGATCCGAAGGACAAAGACAACGTCTACATCTACGTGTCAGGTTCGTCGAGCATTCGTTCATCCGAAGAACTGGCGGGATGCGTTGGTGACGCCGCGAGTGATGATCCCAACTCGTCGCGCCTGCGCATTGAAATCATCAAGGTGCCATTGGCCGATCCGTCCAAGGCGGCCGTTGTAGGCAAGGCCAACATTTTCTCCGGCTTGCAGGCTCCGCCGCGTCATGGACCGTCGGAGGCTGATATGGCGGCGGCTGCGCGCAATCTCGAAAACGCCCGTCGCACCGGCGCATTCATCGCACGCAATCCGCAGTCAGGTCAGGAAAGTGAAGTCCCGCGTCGCATGGTTATGACGTTGCTCGACAGCACCGTGAAAGCGCGTGGTGGATCGGGCGCGCCAACAGCCGCCGACAGTGCCGCGCTGCGTGGTGCGATTCAGGGCATCATGAACCGTGTGTACGCAAACGCTCCCGCGCCTCGTCAGGCCAACCCTAATGCAGCGGTCTCCGAAGGCGCGCAGTGCCATGACATCACCGTGTATCCGGCAGTAGGACTGGCCGGCGGTGCCTGTGAAGGACATGGTCTGCTCATCGACATCAGCGATCCGGTGAATCCGGTGCGTCTTGATGCCGTGGCCGACTCCAACTTCGCGTACTGGCACTCGGCCACGTTTAACAACGATGGCACGCAGCTGCTCTTCTCCGACGAGTGGGGCGGTGGTGGTGGTCCGAAGTGCCGCGAAGGCGACAAGCCGGAGTGGGGCGCGAACGCGATCTTCGCGATTGAAAACAAGAAGCTCGTGTTCAAGAGCTACTACAAGCTGCCGTCATATCAGTCGGAGACGGAAAACTGCGTGGCCCACAACGGTTCGCTCATCCCGATTCCGGGTCGCGACGTAATGGTGCAGGCGTGGTATCAGGGCGGCATTTCGGTGTTTGACTGGACTGACCCGGCCAAGCCCTTTGAAATCGCGTCGTACGACCGTGGCCCGATTGATGACTCACGTCTGGTGAGCGGCGGATCGTGGTCTGCGTACTGGTACAACGGTGCGATTGTCAGCTCTGAAATCGCGCGTGGTCTGGACGTGGCCGAACTCACCCCCAGCCGCTTTGTCACGCAGAACGAAATCGATGCGGCCAAGACGGTAAAGTGGGAGTACCTGAACGCGCAGGGGCAGCCCAAGATCGACTGGCCGGCCAGCTTCCCGCTGGTCAAGGCATACACCGATCAGCTTGAGCGTAAGGGCTGCGTGAGCGATTCACGCATCTCCACCATTCGTTCAGCGATCGCTAACGCCGAACGTGCCACGGGTGCAGCGCGCAACATGGCGCTCACGCGTCTTGAGTCAGACATTGAGCTTGAGCGCAGCTGCGATGCGAAGAAAGTGGATCTGATGAAGAAGGCGTTGAGTGGCTTGCGCACGCAGGTGATGTAAGCTCAACCGCCGAGCGATGCATCCGCGACTGCTGCGGATGTTGTGAAAGGCAAAACGCGCCGCGATCGATACTGATCGCGGCGCGTTTTGTTTATCGCATGCTCTGCCGGCGTGCTGCACCGTGATATCCGCGCAGTTCGATTGCAAACACAGCACGACCTCTATCGCGTGATCACCAGCCCGAACTCAGCTCGCGTTGTCACGCCGATTTCGTCACCCGACATGGCGTGTGTTCGAATCGTGAGGCGCGGTCCGATGCCTCGTCGCACACCCGCACTGATCACACCGCCCGCGCCGGCGCGTCCGGCCCCACCAAAGCGCGTGTACGTCACGCCCGGTCCCACGAAGACTCCCCACGCCTGATCCTGCGGCGTAACCAGCCACAGCGCTGCGGCATCACCAAACACGCCCGACGGCGTACTGCCAGGCGAGCCTCCGAGCGACGTACCGGCTCCTGCCGACATGGCTAAGCGAAAGCGGCGTCCTGCGCCGACTTCTACCGCAGCGCCAAGCAGCGGCACGCTGGCGCTCGTGCTGTTGTCGACCACGTCTACGCCAGTGGCGAAGGTGCCCGCGCCGACAAACGCGGAGAACACCGCGTTTGGTCTGCTTTCGCTGACCGGCTGTGCGTGCAGCACACCTGCGGCGCCGACGAGTGCAGTCGGGATGGCGATGCTCAGGAGTGCTGTCAGGCGATAACTCATCCAATAACCTTGGGTTTAAGCGGCTTCGTGCCATTGAGCCGGGGACGCGGACCGTTGCTCACTTCGATCGTGAGATCCTTGATGAACTGCGTGATCTTGGTGTAGTGCGGATAGTCGATGTACTGCGCTTCGTCACTGCGCTGGTGATAGTCGCCGTGCAGTCCGGTAAAGAAAAACGCGATCGGCACACCCTGGCGCGCGTAGTTGATGTGATCGCTGCGCGCGTAAATGTTGTTGTATCCGCCCCACGTGGTGGGCTCGTCAAACTTGTAGTCGAGGTCCAGCGGCTTGTCGCGCTTCTTGTTCACGGCTTGCACGGTTTCGCCGAGGTCCTTGGAGTCAAACATTGATCCGATCACGGCGACGTAGTCATCACCACCACCGGGCAGGTCTTCAGCGCGGCCACGACCGATCATGTCTACGTTGATGGCGGCAACGATTGAATCAACAGGCACCGTAGGATGACGCATGTAGTACGCCGATCCTACCAGTCCGCCCTCTTCGCCGGTGTGCCACACGAACAATGTTGAACGCTTGGGCTTCACGTCCATTGCCATGATGGCTTCGGCGATCTCGAGCACGGCCATGGAGCCTGATCCATCGTCGTCGGCACCGTTGTTCACGGAATCAAGACGCGGCGTAGGATGCACACGACGAATGCTGTCCATGTTCACACGGAACGACTGGATCGCTTCAATGGTGGGCTGCTGCATATCGTTGGCGATCTGCCAGCGGATTTTCTGATCGTTGAAGGCTTTGATGGAGTCCTTGTCTACCGGCGGTGCGAAGCCCACGTGATCGTTGTGCGCGCCCACTGCAACGAACTGATTCTTGAGCACGGGATCGCTGCCGGGAATCACTGCCACGACGTTGCGACCGTAGTTGGTGGGCAGCTCAACAAAGTCGAGCATGGCGTTGACCACGCCGCCGGGCGTTCCTGCGGCCAGTCCGTCAAGGTTCGCCCGTGCGAACAAACGGGCTGCAGCGGCTGATGTGATGCGGATTTGCGCGGGTGGCATGAGCGCGCTCAACTGCCGCTTGAGCAGCGTGAGTGAATCGGCGTCTGCGCCACCTGCTATGCGCGGCATGGAGGGCTGCGATGCAACGGTTGGCTCATTGATGGCCGCGCGCTGCGCCGGAGTGAGCGCATCGAGATCGACGGTGGCCACGGCCACGGCGCCGTCAAAGCGACTGGCAGAGGCTGCACCACCGCGCGGTCCGCCAAAGGCGCGCTGCCCCACGGGACCGCCTGCACCACGACTGCCGGGCGCGGGCAGCAACACAACAAACTTTCCGGCTGCCTGCGCGGCCGTGATCTGCGTTGTGGTGTCACCCTGCGTGCCACCAAAGATCACGTCGGCGTTTACAATCGGCTGCGGCGCGCGCGCGCCGGGAACGGCCACGAACTCGTCATTCCACCTGATGGGATTGCCATTCACCGTAAGGCGCGAGCTCGACGTGAACTTGCGCAGGCGATACGGCAGCACCTGGAAGTAGGTGCCGTTGTCGCCAGCGGGCACGAGGCCCAGGCGCTTTACCTCTGCAGCGATGTAGTCAGTGCCCTTCTGGTTGCCGAGTCGGCCCACCTGACGCCCCATCATGGAATCGTCGGCAAACTGGTAGAGTCGGATTTGCAGATCGCGCTGCGTGATGTCAGCGGCGGTGGGTGCCGGCGCAAGTTTTTCGGGGTTGCCGTAGCGGTTGACAGCTTGCGCCTGCACGTCTGAGAGCGTAAGCGTGGGAGCGGCAATGGCAGCAGCCAGCAGCGCGGTGCGGAGTGGACTGGAGCTCTGCATGAGCGGTTGTTTCCTGGGGATGGGGTGCATCAAGTGGGCGGTCGGGTGTCGTCGTACGTTCCTAACCCTGTGAGGATTTACGCGCAGTCTTCGCCCATCGCTGGGATTCCCGCCGGGCCACTACCGCGGCGCTAACGAGAACTTGAATCGTTGAAGCACCAGCGCGCACGCGGGTTCACCATCGCGAGAGCTCGGCTTGAACTCAGTGGTGTGAACGAACTTTCTTACCGCGCGTTCAAAGATTGCGTCGGTGTGGCCGGCCGATCTGGTGAAATCCTCGCGCACCGTGCCATCGTCGTTAACGAGATAACGCATCACGACCTCGCCACTACGACGATCCTGTTTGGCGGCGTAGGGATACTCAGGCGCCGCGTTGGCGTTCACCGGTCGCGGCGGACGATTGGGATTGCTGTCGGCGTAGCGACGAACTCCCGATTCATCGCTGGCGATCCGGAATCCCAGGCGATGAATGGTTTCGCGATTTGCGTCGGGAGCCAGTGTGTCTTCGGGTGCGAACAACAAATGCGCACCCCACATTTTGAAGCGCAAGCGGTAAACACCTGTGTCGGGCGCCGGCAAACCGAAGGCTCCGTCACTCAGCGTTTGTGTGCTCGTGACAACCTTGCCGTCGCTTCCTGTCAGCGACACATCGATGCAGGGCATGGCGGTACCGGTTTCTTCATCGAGTGCGATCCCGGCGATGATACCCTGTGCGCCGAGCGCACCGGCGGCGGCAGTCGTGAGGGCCAAGGCAAGCGCACTGCGTGCGACGAATGTTCGCGTGCACATGAGCAGTGACACCTTACCCAACCACCACACCACTACACGAACCAAACCCGATGCGACGCGCACCATCGCGAACGGCAAACGCACGCAGGATCACTTCGTCTCCGTTCTCCAGAAAGCCACGGATTTCGCCGTTGGGCAGCGTGATGGGTTCGCTCGCACGTTTTGTGCGCTCCAGCAGACACCCGGCCTGCTCTATGGCTGCACCTGAGACGGTGCCACTGCCCAACAGATCGCCGGGCCGCAGGTTGCAACCGTTGCTTGAATGGTGCGTGACCATTTGCGAAAACGACCAGTACAGATCGAGAAACGAAGCGCGTGAAATCTGAACGGGCGTTGCGCCGTCATCGCGCATGCGGGCGGTGGAGAGATACACCTCAAGCGTAAGGCCAAAACCACCGCGCGCGTGATCCTGCGCATGCGTGAGATACGGCAGCGGCTCAGGATCATCAGGCGCCCGCGGTGCCAGCGGCGCACGAAACGGCTCCAGCGCATCAAGCGTGACGACAAACGGGCTCACGGTACTGGCAAAGCTCTTGGCCAGAAACGGGCCGAGCGGTTGATACTCCCACGCCTGCAGGTCGCGCGCACTCCAGTCGTTGAGCAGCGACAAGCCCACGATATGGTCGTGTGCATTGGCAATATCAATCGTGCTGCCCAGCTCATTCCCGGGGCCAATCCACGCCGCCACTTCAAGTTCGTAATCGAGCGATCGCGATGGACCAACCGTGGGCACATCGTCTGCTGGCCCTTTGCGCTGTCCGTTGGGACGGTGCACCGGTGTGCCGCTTACCACTACGCTCGACGCGCGACCGTGATATCCAATCGGCACCCACTTGTAGTTGGGTAACAACGGATTGTCGGGACGAAACATGCGTCCCACGTTGGTGGCATGGTGCACCGATGCGTAAAAATCGGTGTAGTCGCCAACAGTGGCGGGCAGCAACAGTTCAACATCTCGCTGCGGAATGAGCAACGCGGGTGCTAGCGTTTCCATGGCTTGTTCACCGTCTCCGCCGGTGCGCAGCAGCATGGAGATCTGCGTGCGCAACGCCCGGACCGGCAGTCGGCCAAGCGCAAACAACGCATTCAATGTGGGCTCTGCACACGCCTCGGCCGCCGCCACTGCCGCTCCGCTAATGAGAGCCCGGGACATTG
>JAABRT010000070.1 GCA_011390805.1 Gemmatimonas sp.
GGTGCGGTTGCGAATCACCCCATCCTGCAGACGGACCAGCAGATCACGCTGGTCGGAGATCTGGTCACGCAACGTTTCCACTCGCGCCACCAGCCCACGATCGCGTCGCGCCACTTCGTACAAGTATTTGTAGCGGGCCACCAGCTCACCGAAAGAGCGGGCGGAGAGCATGGCTTCGGCTGAATACAGTGCTCCGCGCTTATAAATGTCCACTACCCGTCGCTGCAGCACGGCGCGTTTGCTGAGCAACTCATCTTCGGCGCGCACCAGTCGGCCGGTCGCCGAGTCCACCTCAGCCGTGATCTCTACCAGCTGCTGCTCAAGTGCACTCACCAGTCGCGCCGTTGCATCGGCCTGACGGTCGAGATTCACCACTTCATCGGCCAGCGATCGCGCGCTCTGCTGCAACGTGGTCATGCGTTTCTCGAGCTGTTCACGCTCCTGCCGCAGCTTCTGCAACTCCTGCTGCTGCTGTCGCAACCGCTGCTGCGCGGACTGCGCATGCAGTGTACCGGGCAACGTGTAAACGCGACTTCCGTACGATGACGCAACGCTTCCCGGCAGCGGTGCGCCGAGGATTCCACTCACCAGTGCAAGCAGCGCGATTGTCCGTCGCGTGCTCACTACGCGTCCTTCCAGACCGCGCGCAAATGCCGTCCCACCGACACGAGACTGCCAAAGAAGCCCAGCAGTGCTCCGGCCAGCACACCTAACGATGCCTGCGCAGGGGTGAAAAACACGGTCTCAAACAGCGCACGGGACACACCGGTATGCGTAAGCCACGTGAGGCCAACGGCGAGCGCACCACCCAGCGCGCCTTTCAGCACGCCTTCAATAAGAAATGGCATGCGCACGAAGGCGTTGGTGGCGCCAACGAGACGCATGATTTCAATCTCACGCGCACGCGCCAGCACGGCCATGCGAATAGTGCTGCCAATAATGAGCACGGCCACCAGGGCAAATACGATGCCCAGTCCAGTACCGGCCAGCACGGATAACGTGCGCACGCGATACAGCTTGGCAACCCACTCCTGACCAAAACGCACGTCGTCAATAAACGGATACGTGGCAATGCGATCGGCCAGCGCCTGCACGGTTACGGGATCCCGGAAGCCTTCCCGCAAACGAATCTCGAGCGATCCGGGCAGCACCGATGCATCAAACACATCGCGGAACTCAGCCAGCTCCTCGCGCGAGCGCGCCAACGCCGAGTCGGGGCTTACGTAGCCGACTTCACGCACTTCCGGAAAAGCCGCGACATCACCGAGCGCCGCAGCAATCGCCTCTTCCGACGTTCCGTCCACCAGAAACGCGCGAACCTCGACGCGATCTTCAACCAGCCGTAAGGCTTCGCGGATGTTGAGCGCCACCAGACCGAACAAGCCAAATGCAAAGAGCGAGAAGGCGATAGTGGTGATGCCCAGCATGCTCATGAGCGGCGTACGGCGAAACGCCAACAATGCTTCGCGAAACGCAAGTCTCATTGGTGCCTCGAGAGCGTGCGCGCATCGGTACCGTCGTAGTGCAGTGAGCCGCGGTCGAGTTCCAGGTAGCGATACCCGCTGCGCATGATGAGTGACAGATCGTGCGTGGCCATGATCACGGCCGTGCCCAACGCATTGATCTCACGCAGCAACTGCAATATGCCCCGGGTGGCGCGTTCGTCGAGATTCCCGGTTGGCTCGTCGGCCAGCAGCAGGAACGGATCGTTGGCCAGTGCGCGGGCTATGGCCACGCGCTGCTGTTCACCGCCCGAGAGTTCGTGCGGCATGGAGGTTGCCTTGGAGGCCAGTCCAACCTGTGTGAGCAGCCGTCCCACTTTACCGCCAATGGAGGACGCCGGCGTGCCGGTGACTTCCAGTGCAAATGCAATGTTGGCTTCGACCGTACGATCGGTGAGCAATCGGAAATCCTGAAACACAATACCAAGACGGCGACGCAGCTGCGGAATATCCCGGTCGCGCAATGTCGCCGATGAAAAACCACTCACCTTGACTTCGCCCGCCGTCGGACGCTCGGCAAAGGAGAGCAGCTTCAGCAGCGTGCTCTTGCCCGACCCGCTGGGACCGGTGAGAAACAGAAACTCACCCTTGTCTACCGTAAACGACACATTCTTCAGTGCCACGCCGGTGCGAGGATACTCCTTCGTCACGTCATCGAGCCGCAGCACACCAGACATCCCGATTACTCCAGTGCCTGGGCGAGATCGGCGATCAGGTCGTCGGGGTCTTCGAGCCCGATGCTGAATCGCAGAAAGCCGTCGGGAATGCCAATGGCGGCGCGTGCTTCGGGTGTCATGTGCGCGTGCGAGGTGTAGCGCGGCTCGCTCACAAGCGAGTCGACACCGCCCAGGCTGGGTGCGTGTGTGATGAGTCGCAAACGCTCCAGCACCTGCGGTGTGGCGTCACCGCCGGCGGCAAGTTCGAGTGCGAGCATGCCACCAAAGCCATCGAGCGTTTCTCTGGCCAACGCGTGGTCGGGATGCGATTCCAGTCCGGGATAGTGAACGCGCGCGATCGCCGGATGCGACTGGGCCCACTCAGCGACACGCATGGCCGATTGATTCTGACGACGGACGCGCACGTCGAGTGTTTTCAGTCCGCGCTCAAGCAGCCAGAGTGCAAACGGATCGGGGGCCTGGCCCCACACCATCATCTTCTGCCGCACTTCGTCCACCATCGATTCCGTGCCACTCACCACGCCGGCCAGGATATCGTGATGGCCGTTCAGATATTTGGTAGCGGAATGAATCACCACATCGGCGCCGTGCTCAAGAGGCCTGAAGTTGATGGGGCTCGCGAACGTTGCGTCAACCACCAGCGCAATGCCCGATTCCTTCGCCAACGCCGTGAGCGGGCGCATGTCCAACACACGCGTGGTCGGATTGACAGGCGACTCCAGAAAAATCACGCGCGTTTGTTTGGTGATGGCGCGACGCCATCCGCGGGATTCCGTGGGATCGACGGAGGTGACAGTGACACCCATCGCCGGCAACTCGTGATCAAAGAGTTTGCGCGTGCCGCCGTAAATCCAGTTGCTGGTGACCAGATGATCACCGGGGCGCAGCAGCGACAGCATGGTGCATGATGTCGCGCCCATGCCGCTGGCGAGCACCAGTGATGACTCCGCCCCTTCGAGCATCGCGATGCGGCGCTGCACAATCTGCGCGTTCGGTGTGTTGGCGTAGCGCGTGTACAGCACGCCATCGGCGGTGCCGACAGGCTGCACGTGATTCACACTCTGCACCAGCGGCTGTACAACTGCGTCGCCGGGTGCTGCGTGCGCACGTCCACCGTGAATAGCCAACGTCGCCAACGCCAGGGTTGACGCACCAGAAACAGAACGATCAGTCATGCCGGATCACTGAAAAAAGAGAAATGACGAATACCCGTCAGGTCACACGCGGCGAGTCGAAATCTGCCTTGATGACGCGCACGATCTCTGTGACGCTGACGCCTGCGAGATCACGCACTACAACGCCGCCGCGCGGCAGGCTGTCGTCAATCACCAACTCAGCAAACTCACTGCGCCGTGGTCCCATCACGCGCACCAGCTCACCGTCTGTGAGCAGGCGAATAAGTGCGTCGTCGGCACGCATGCGTACAAGCGGCCCGCGCTCTTCGTCACCACGCCGCGTGCCTATATAGCCGACGACTTGCAGTGGCGGTGCGAAACCGGAAAAAGCACCACGACCGATGCGCGGGGCGCCGCTTCCGCCCCCGGTACCGCCCAGACTCATGCGGCCACTCCCCCTACGCCTCTCGGCACCACAAATCCGTTGTCCTGCCGCATAAGCAGCCGCCGACGCCATAGCTGCGTGAGTCGCGCTTCCGCATCAGCGGCGGTGTTGCCGAGCGTGCGGGCCACGGTGGGCGCCCACACCGGTCCCCCGGACCGGACCGCGTCCCAGTGACGTCGCTCATCTGCGTCCACACGTCCCAGCAGTTCGGGCCAGCCATCGCGATCCCACACCAGCGCCAGCGCACGGTGCTCGAGCACCGCTTCAACAGCGTCCAGATGATCTTCGCGCATGCCGCGAAAACAGACGTAGCGATCGTGCACGTCGGCGTCCACATGGCTCAGCAGCAGCTTGGCAACGATCTCGTCAGCGCAGGAAAAATCGAGCAGATTCACGTGCGAAAAATCGATCGTTGTGATGGTGGGCGGATTACGTTCGGCCAGCAGCGCCTCGATCGCGGTGCGTACGGCCGCACCGGTGGGGCGCGTGACG
Organism: Gemmatimonas sp.; assembly: GCA_011390805.1. GTDB lineage: Bacteria > Gemmatimonadota > Gemmatimonadetes > Gemmatimonadales > Gemmatimonadaceae > JAABRT01. The sequence continues at coordinate 4,232 of JAABRT010000070.1, forward strand.
AGGTTGGAATACAACTCGCACACAGCACCACGCAGCACGCGGCTCACATCGATGTGATGCATCACTTGCTGCGCCCGTCGCTGCGCTCACCCGCCCGCTCACTGCCGCGACTGCGGGCGGCCGGAGCGGGATCACCCGCCAGACGCTCGGGAATCATGATTTGCACCTGTGCACCGGGAAATGCCGGAAGGCGTTCGCGCATCGGTTCATCTTCGTCCCATGAGGGCACGAGCGCAATACGCGCCGTCCCGCTGCGCACGCTCAACTTTCCATCCCAACGCGAAACGTAACGACGAATGCCGGCCAATCCCTGACCGCGCCCCGCGTCGCCGTGTCGGAACCGGCTGACTGCGTGCACCACCGCCGATTCGAGTGCGCGACCATCGCCCCAGCGGTCGTCGCGCGTGTGGCCGGGCGAACTCTCCAGCGACTGGCGAAACCCCACCCCTGCATCGCACACCGCGATCACCACAACACGACGTCCCAGCCGTCTGCGAAAGCTGTACGTCTGAACGGCCACCCAGCCGCCCTGGCCGGCATGCTCAACAATGTTCTGACACGCTTCGCTGAGCGTCATGCCGAAGCCCATCGTGGCCGCGGTCTCCAGATGCAGCTGGCCGTGCAGAATGTCGGCTGCTTTCTGTTGAATGCGTCCCACGACTGTGTGCACGTCATCACTCTGTGTGACCGGCGTGATTTCCAGCAAGACATCGGAATCATGCCCTTCGCGCGGTCGCGGTACGTGACCATGCAACTCGAACAACTCGGCCGCGTGCCGGAAGAAACCGGTGCGTGCCCAGTAGGACACAGTGTCAGGATGCTCCGGTACGGCAAATGTTGCGCGCTCGGTGCGCGACTGCGCGGCGCAGAGCAGCGCCGTGAGTCCAAACGGAGACGACCAGCGCGCGTGACGCGCGTCAAACAGCACTTTCTGATCGGGAGGCAACGGCGCCAGCTGTTCGATCACGTGCTCGAACGACTGCTCATCAAGCGACGGCGGGATGTTGATCACAGTCGTCACGAGGTGTGCAGTTCTCCCCTGAGGTAAGACGCGAGGCCGGAAGCACCGCGATGTTCAACATTTCTGGCGGCCGCGCGCGATGCGCTCGCCATGGCGTCTTCCAAGTTATCACCCGAGAGCAGTCGCGAGAAATGGGTGGCACCCCACACATCGCCGCAGCCGGTGGGATCGCCGTCGCCAGTGAGTCTGACCGCAGCGGCCGGCAAACGCGCTGTACGCAGCGCGCCCAATCCACCAAAACCGCCGCGCGGACTGGTGGCCACGGCGCCGCGCCTCGGAATATCGGCGAGCGCATGAAAGCCCGGCGCGGCCACGTACACCGTGCCCTGACTGCCCAACGTGACACACAGACACGATACACCGGCCGCCATGGCTGTTGCGGCCAGCATCATCGGATCGGGCGCCATCATGGCCATCTCCTCTTCATTGACCTGCAATACATCAAAGCAGGCGCACCAGGCGGCCACGTCGGGCAACGGTCGCGGCACGCGCAACCCATCGGGCTGCACGGCCATCACCAGCATATGCAAGTCGCAATAAATCGGACCGGAGAAATGCGCGCGCAGCAGCTGCGCCGTTTCCAGATCGAGCTCCCAGCCACTCAGGAAGTTCACGTATAACGCATCAAGGCGCGCTGATTCGAGCAGTGGTTTGAGCCCCAGCCACGTCCAGCCCGGTACGCCGCCGCTCAGATATTCACTGCGTCGCTCCGCATCGTGATAACGCAGCTCCACGCGGTTATTGGGATACGGGACTTCCACCAAGGCCGCGTCCGGCGCGATGTGTCGCAATCCGTGCACAAACGTACGAGCACGATCAGCCAGATCGGCGCCCACTTTGAGCAGTGGGACAATTTCCCAGTCGTCAGACAACGCCGCGTCGAGGCCGGCCAATGCGTATGTGATACCGCCCCACTCTTCAATCGGGACGGTGCGCTGGTCACGTCCATAAATCACATCCCACACAAACGTGCCGATCACCCCCACACGCTTCATACGCGGTGCTGCTGCGCAAAGGTGGCGATCGCGCCCGCAACACCGGCGGTGCCGGGCAACTCTCCCGGCACAATGCGCAGCACATTCACCGCCGGTGTGAAAGCGCGGCGTCGCACTTCTGCGCGCAGTGGCTCAAAGAGTGCATCACCGGCTTGCGTCACTCCGCCGGCCACCACCACGACTTCCGGATTGAAAATGTTCACAAGGCTGGCAATGCCGACGCCCAGAAACTGCGCGGTGTCGCGAACCACATGACGCGCGACACCATCGCCCTGCGCCGACGCTTCGTACACGGTTTGTGCGGTAATGCGCGACAAATCACCGTTGACCAGATCCGGCAGCAACGACGGCTCGCCACCGCCCAGTGCCTCCCGCGCACGAGTGGCAATCGCCGATCCCGATGCGTACGCCTCCAGACAACCGTAGTTGCCACAGTTGCAGCGGCGACCGTTGGCTTCAATCGAGATGTGCCCCAGCTCTCCGGCGATACCTGACGCACCGTGATACAGCTGGCCGTTGAGAATGAGTCCGCCGCCGATGCCGGTGCCGATCGTGAGACCGATCACATGTTGCGCACCCTGTGCCGCGCCAATCCACCATTCGCCAAGCGTGGCGCAATTGGCGTCGTTGTCGAGCGCCGCCGGCAACCCCACGCCGGCCGACACCCGATCGCGCAGCGGGAAGTTGGTCCAACCGAGATTCGGGGTGATAAGCACAACGCCCGATTCGCGGTCCAGCGGCCCGGGGGCGCCAATGCCTACGCCAACGAATGCAGAGCGCTCGACACCAGCCTGCTGGCTCGTGACGGTGATTGTTTCCTCAACCATGCGCACAATGCGCGCGGTGACCGCATCGGCGCCCTCTTCAGCGCGCGTCGGCTCGGAGTGCACGCCACTCATCGTGCCGCCGTTTGCGGGGGCGGCTCCAACCACGATGTTGGTACCGCCAAGGTCAACGCCAATGATGTACACCGGGGAAGCCGTCATAAACAGAGCAGGGCGAGAGGAATCAACTCAGCGCGGAACACGCATCACATCGACAACGGCGTCGAGCACGCGGGCTACCGAAAGATCGCGCATGCACCGCCAATGTCCGAGAGGACAAGCATCGGGACCATGCGCATGACACGGACGACAGCTCAACGAATCAACACCCAACGTTTCAGCGTGTGGTGCCAGCGGACCAAAACCGAGCGTGGGCACGGTTGGACCGAAGATAGCCACCGTCGGCGTTCCCATTGCAGAGGCCAGATGCAGCGGCAGTGAATCGTTGGTAATGAGCGCACCGGCCCGCGCCAGCAAGGCGGCCGAGGCGAGCAACGGCAGTCGTCCGGTGGCGTCGATCGGCAGTGGCATACCAGCCGTTTGCGCGTGTTCGCCAATGGCACGCGCCGCGTCACCGTCGGCACTGCCACCAATGATCACCAGTCGCGCCCGCGCCGTGCGAGGATCGCGCGCCAGCGCATCGGCCAACTCGGCGTAACGGGGCCAGCGCTTGGTGGCCCACACGCTGCCGGGTGCCAGCACGAGCAAGTGGGTGCCTGACGCCACGCCGGCGGATGTGAGCAGCGAAGCGGCGGCGGCGTGATCGTTGGCCGATGGGTACAGCCGTGGATGCAACGGCGCAGAAGGGCTGACGTCATCATCAGGCCCGGAGGCCAGACTCCACAGGCGCTCCGCATGGTGCACGTCGGGATTGTACGCGACCTGCCGGGTGTACAGCGCACGCCCCGCCGACGCGGAAAATCCTACGCGCTCAGGCACACCTGCCACGGAGGCCAGCAACGCACTGCGCAGTGAACGCTGTGCGATGTAAGCGATCTCCGTGCCGCGTGCTTCACCAGGGGCACGCCACCTGATGGCGCGTGCTGTCTGCATGAGACCGCGCCATCCACGAGCAAGTCCGCGCTTGTCGAACACGATGACGTCGCGCACTGCAGGGTGTCCGGCCAACAGCGGGGCCCCCTGCGGTGTGGCCACTACGTCTACTGGCCCGCGCTGCGCGAGCCGGTGCAGCAGGGGCGTGGTGAGCACCACCTCGCCCAGCAGCGATGTCTGAATAACGAGCGAAGCCACCGCTGGGTGGATCAGTCCACTTGCAGGACGGCGAGAAACGCCTCCTGCGGAATCTCCACGCTGCCCACCTGCTTCATGCGCTTCTTTCCCTCTTTCTGCTTCTCCAACAGCTTGCGCTTACGCGAAATGTCACCGCCGTAGCATTTCGCCAGCACGTCCTTGCGCAACGGCTTTACCGTTTCGCGCGCAATAACCTTTTGTCCGATCGTCGCCTGAATAGCCACTTCAAAGAGCTGTCGCGGAATCAGCTCGCGCAGCTTTTCGGCTACCTTGCGTCCCCACTCGTACGCTTTGTCGGCGTGCGTGATCACGGAGAAGGCATCAATCGGTTCGCCGTTGATGAGCATGTCAAGGCGCACCAGCTTGCTGGTACGGTTTTCGATCAGCTCGTAGTCCAGCGAAGCGTAGCCGCGGCTCACACTCTTGAGCCGGTCAAAGAAATCAAGAATGATTTCGCCGAGCGGAAACTCCCAGTCAAACTCAACACGCGCGGTGTCCACGTACGTCATGTTCTTGTAGATGCCGCGGCGGTCATTGCCGAGCGTCATGATCGCACCGATGTATTCGGTGGGGCACATGATGCGCGCCTTCACGTACGGCTCTTCAATGCTCGAAATCGTGACGGCCGGTGGCATCAGCGCCGGATTTTCAACACTGATGGTGGTGCCGTCGGTGAGGTGCACGACGTACTCCACACTCGGGACCGTGGTCACCAGGTCAAGATCGTACTCACGCTCCAACCGCTCCTGCACGATTTCCATGTGCAGCAGTCCGAGAAAGCCGCAACGGAAGCCGAAGCCGAGTGCGGTTGATGTTTCGGGCTCGTACTGCAGCGACGCATCGTTGAGCTTCATTTTTTCCAGCGCGTCACGCAACGTTTCGTACGATTGCGTGTCGGTGGGGAAAATGCCGGCGAAGACAAAGCTGCGCACTTCGCGATAACCCGGCAGCGCTTCTTCGGCGTGATTGGACGCATCAAAGATCGTGTCACCGGCGCGCGTTTCACGCACGGACCGTACGGATGCAATCACGTACCCGACTTCGCCCGCGCCGAGCGATGCAACCGGGGTTTGACGCGGCTGCAGCGAACCGACTTCGGATACTTCATACACGTTGTCGGAAACGCCGAAGGTGATTTTCATCCCCTTCTTGAGCACGCCGTCAACGACGCGGATACTCGGAATGGCGCCACGGTACTTGTCGTAGTACGAGTCGAAGATGAGCGCGCGCAGCGGTCCGTCCAGGTTGCCCTTGGGCGGCGGCACGCGATCTACAACCTGCGCCAGCAACTCGGGCACGCCCACACCTTCCTTGGCGCTCACCGACAGCACGTCTTCCGGCGCGCAGCCAATCAGCTCCACGATTTCGGCGCGACGACGCTCAGGTTCGGCGCCCGGCAAATCGATTTTGTTGAGGACGGGAATGATTTCCAGACCGGCGTCGAGCGCGAGAAAGAGATTGGAGAGCGTTTGCGCCTGAATGCCCTGCGACGCGTCGACCACCAGAATCGCCCCCTCGCACGCGGCGAGCGAACGCGAGACTTCATACGTGAAGTCCACGTGTCCCGGTGTATCGATGAGGTTGAGTTCGTAGGTAATGCCGTCGGCCGCTGCGTAGGCCATACGCACAGCATTGAGCTTGATCGTGATGCCGCGTTCGCGTTCGAGATCGAGCGTATCAAGGATCTGCGCTTTCATCTCGCGTTTTTGCAGCGTGCCGGTGTATTCAATGAGTCGATCGGCCAGGGTGGACTTCCCGTGGTCGATATGGGCAACGATGCAGAAGTTACGAATACGATCAAGCTGCACGGACACTTGGAGCAACGGGGAACGGTAGCCGGTGATCAACTACCGAGGGCGCAATCGCGGGCGGACGCACCGCGCACTAGCCTAGCCTTACAAACGTAGCGGCCCCACCCGCAGATCCAAGCAGGTGGGGCCGCTGAACAGCGCTTGCGACGGTAATTCGCCTTACATCGGCGGTCCGCTGCGCCCGCCGCCACCGGAGCGGCCACCGCCGGCGGAACCGCCGCGGCCGGCACCGCCACCCGATGAGCTGCCTGAGCCCACCGAGCCGCTGCTGCCACCGGAACTGCCCACACTGCCCGACGAGCCAACGCCCGTGCTGCCGCCTCCGGAGGAGGTGCGACCGACGCCGCCATAGCCGCTCGTAGAACCGCCGCTTCGCTGCACACGCCGATAGCCACCGTTTTCCGCCGCCACGCGGCTGCCGTTCATGCCAAACGCCTGCTGTGCCGACACGCGACGGATGAAGTCCAGTACCTGGCTGCGCTGCACCAACTGCTCAGCCTCACTGCGTACCGGCGTGCCGGGCTTGGCTGCCGCCGCCTTGTCTGCGGCATCGGCCACCAGGGCGCCGCGTCGCGCCTGCTCAGACGGTGATGCGGGGCGAATACCAACATCCGGTACCACGGGAGGGCGATCCAGCGGGTCGCGATCTTTGGGAAGTGGTACTATTGCGACTTCCTCGCCATTGTCGGGCGGCACGTCGCGCGGGCCGAAGGCGTAAAACACCCGCTGCCTGTTGATTGGAGCGCATCCTGCGCCGAACTGGCCCCATAGCCCGCTGTCCACGTAGCGTCGGAAGCCAATCGGGAACAGCCCGAAACGGGCACCGCCGCCCATGGTTGCCGACCACGGCGAGATACCGCCGTTCGGGAAGAAGCCGAGCGGATACGGCCCGAACGTCTGCCACAGGAAGTTGTTGAATCCCGGGGAGATTTCCGACGCAAACAGGTATCCGCAGGAGTTCAGGGCATTGATCGCGAACGGCGAGAGCGAAGGCGCGAGATCCTGCAATTGGAACGAGTACGGCATGTCTTCACCGCCGTAGATGATCGCGGCCAGGGCACGGACCATCTCCACACGCGACGTACCACGTGGGATTTCGTAATCGAAATCCCATGCACGCCCGGTGGCCGTAAATGTTGACAGGTCGGGCGACAGGTCTGACGCGATGGCAACCAGCGTGGGGACCATCACTCGCGCCGTACGCACAAACATGGCGTCGGCGCTGGGCAACGGCACGAACATCTGGGTGCGCCCCGCTGTAAACGCACTCTCTTCGGGAGACTCCGGATACACAATGCGGGCGCGACGGTCGGCGCCGAACTCGATGATCACCAGGAATGCATCGCGGTCGAGCCGCACGCGCGCGTCGCTGCCGTATCCAAACTGCGGGTCTACGATTTGCGTGAGCCGCACCTTGGGGAGCGATTCCTGCGCAGAGGCAGCCGCCACGGGCATGAGCAATGCTCCCAGCAGTGCGATGCCGGCATTGCGTGCCATCAGCGACCTGATTCCTGATACGTTCATGCGAGACCTCAACGGTGGGAGACGGCGCGGCGGCGCGCTCGCTATGTGATATAAGCTACGCTTGGTACCCCGCCTCGCGCGAAGGGTTTCGCCAATCTCGCGCCGGCACCGATTTGCCACGGAGTGCGTGCCGCCGCTTGGATAGCAGACGCCGCTTCGCCACTATTCCCCGTTGCATGACTCCCTCCCGCGCTGATCTGCTCGATCCATCTGCTCTCGCCGCCCTCGGAAATCTCGAGCTGGTAGCGCGATGGGTCGTGGACGGATTTCTCACCGGTCTGCATCGGTCACCCCGGAAGGGTTTTTCGGTGGAGTTCGCGGAGCATCGTCCCTACCAACCCGGCGACGATCTGCGATATCTCGACTGGCGCATTGCCGCGCGCGCCGACCGGTGGGTGGTCAAGCAGTTCGAGGAAGAAACCAATACCCGCGCCATGCTGGTGCTCGATGTGAGTGCTTCGATGCGCTGGACCGGTGCCGCGACGCGCCTCACCAAACTCGCCTACGCTGAGCAGATGCTGGGCGCGCTCGCGCTGTTGTTGCTGCGGCAGCGTGATGCCGTTGGATTGGTGCGCGCCGACGACAGTTTGCGCTCCGTCGTGCCGCCCACAACGCGAACGGGGCAATGGTTTCGCATGGCGGCCGCCTTGGCCTCCCCCGGACCCGGGGGCGGCAGCGATCTCGTGCCGGCGCTGGCGCAGGCGGTGCATCTGCTGCGCCGCCCCGGATTTCTGGTGCTGGTGTCCGATTTGCTTGTAGATCCGGAGCCGGTCATCGAACAGCTGCGCACCATCCGCGCACGGGGGCATGAGGTGCTGGTGCTGCACGTGCTCGATCCGGTGGAACGTGACTTCGCCGATGGCGCCGAAGCGTTGTTCACCGATCCGGAGTCTGACGACGCCATGCCCGCCACGCCGTCGGAAATCCGCGCGGATTATCAGGAAACCGTGCAACGCGCTTTGGCCTCCTGGCGCAGCAGTGTGCTGCAGGTTGGCGCGCGCTACGCACTCGCCATGACCGACGAGCCCTATGGCATGGCGATGCGTGCGCTGGTGCGTGCTTCGGGACGCGGCGGGATGCCCATCGCGTGAGTTTTCTCGCACCGTTTTTTCTGGGATTGGTGGCGCTGGCCGGCGTGCCGCTGCTCGTTCATCTGCTGCGCCGACGAATCACCCGCCGCGTTGAGTTTCCGGCGCTGCGCTTTTTGCAGCAGACACAACGCGAACACAGTCGCGAACGCACGATGCGCAATCGCTGGTTGTTGCTGTTGCGCCTCCTGGCGGTACTGGCGCTGGTCGCGGCCGTGGCACGCCCGATCGCGCGCATCGGCGGAGCCGGTCATCCACCAATCGCCGTGGCGATTGTGCTTGATCAGTCCATGAGCACCGGCGCCGTCGTAGACGGACAGACTGTCTTCTCACGACTGCAGCAGCGTGCCGGTGATTTGATTGGCGAGCTCACGCCGGACGATCGCGCCTGGCTGGTGACGAGTGGTGGTCAGGTGGTCACGGGCGATGCGGCGGCGCTTTCGCTCGCCGTGAACGAGGCCACGGTGGCCGAAGGACGCGGCGATCTCACCGGTGCGCTGAAGCGCGCCTTCACGCTGGTTGCGGCCGGTGCGCCACGGGAACCCGTCGTACTCCTGCTCACCGACGGACAGCGTACGGCGGCGGGCGGCGCCACGGACTCGCTCATCGATGCCAGCGGCATACCGGTGGTGGTTCATGCGCCGGACCTGGCGCTGCCGCCCAATCGTACTGTGCACAGCGTGACACTGAGCCCCGCGCGGTGGGTGCCGAATGGCCGCGTGTCGGCCACTCTCAGCGCGCCGGATTCTTCGAACTGGCGTGTGCTCATTGGTGATCGCACGGTCGCTCGCGGGACGGCCGCTGCCGCGTCGTTTACCACACCCGTCACGGTTGATGCCGGCGCGCAGGCCACGGAGACGGGTTGGCTGACCGGCCGCGTCGAGCTCGACGCAGATGATTTTCCCGGTGACAACGCACGCTTTTTTGCGGTACTGGCCAGTGCGCCGCCGGCCGTAAGGGTCGCGCCCAGCGCGGGGCCGTTTGTCGCGGCGGCTGTTGATGCGCTCGTGGCTGACGGACGGCTGCGCCGCGATGGTACCTCGGCCTCCGGCGCGTCGGCGACCAGCGCCGTGGCCGTGATCAGCGCCACCGACATATATGATGGTCCGGCGTTGCGTATCGCTCCGGAGAATCCACTCGGACTCGTTGCTGCCAACCGTGCCCTCGAGCTGGCGGGCATTCCATGGCGCTTTGGTGCGGCCATGCGCGATACCGTGCAGATCAGCAACGCAGCCGGCCTCAATGCGTCGGAGTTTACGCTCAATGGCGCGCGCGTCTCACTGCGCTATCGACTGTCGCGTGTAAGCTCGCCGGCCGTTGCCGACACCGGACAGGTTTTAGCCGTGGCCGGTGGCGCGCCCTGGATGGTGGCGGGTACGTCGTACGTCATCGTCGCATCGCCGCTCACCCTCAGTGCGACCGCCGCACCCGTGCAGGCGGGATTTGTGCCGTGGATTCGCGATGTACTGGGGCAGAGTCTGGGAGACGGGGGCGCGGTTATCAACGCCGCTCCCGACGATACCATCCCGCTTCCGCCCGGCGCTGACGGGCTCGAGTTGCCGGATGGCACGCTGCAGCCGGTGATCGGCAACCGCATCACCGTTCCCGGACGTTCCGGTGTGTACCTTGTTCGCCGAGGCGCGCGCCAGATTGGTGCGCTGGTAGTAAATCCGGAAATCGAAGAGTCTGAGGTGGATGCGTGGGGAGCAGGGGTTTGGCAGCAGCGGGTCGCCGGCACCACGGTGCAGGTGATAGACAGTCCGGGTTCTGTGAACTCGGCGGTGTTTCGTCGGTCCGGGGGGCGTCCCATTACCTGGCCGTTGATTCTTGTGGCGGTGATCGCACTGGCGATCGAAGCGCTGGTGGCGCGTGGCATGTGGAGCCCGCGCGCAGCGCCTGTGCGGGCGTGACAATGCGTGCGCCGGTTCAGTAGCCATGGCACTACCTCGACTGCTTGATGTTGTATCGGGTCTGCCGGCGTATCACGAAGTCCGCGAACAGCTGCCGTTGGCGGGCGGCTCGCTGCGCATTGGCGGGTTAGCCGGCTCAAGTGACGCTGTATTTGTTGCCGCGCTCGCGCGCGAATTGTCGCATCGCGCGTTTGTGGTGGTCACTGATCAGCTGTCGGATGCCGAACGCTGGCTGGCCGACCTGCAGACACTCGTGGACGACATTCCTGTTGCGCTCTACCCGCCGCGAGAAGGCTTCGGGGAAGTGGAGCCGCACGCCGAGGTGGCCGGCGAACGTGTGGAAACGCTTGAGCTGCTTGGGCGCAGTGCCGTCCGTGTATTGCTCACCACCTCACGTGCGCTGCTTGAACGCACAGCATTGCCAGCCGCGCTGCGTGAATCACGGCTAGAGCTGCGCAAGGGTGATGTCCGCCGTCCGGAGGAGCTGTCAGCCCATCTCGAATCCATCGGTTTTGAACGCGTATCGATGGTTGAAGATGTGGCGCAATACTCCGTGCGCGGCGGCATCTTTGACATCTACAGCTTTGGCATGGCCGAGCCGGTGCGCCTGGAGTTCTGGGGCAACGATGTCATTGAGTTGCGACACTTTGATCTGAACACGCAGCGCACCACGCGCCCCGCTGAGATGGCGCTGGTTTTGCCCGTAGACGGACGTGTGCGCGAAAGCAAAGCCGGCACCGAGCGCGTGTCGCTGGTGGAGCTCTTTGGCCCCGACACGATTGTGGTGGTGCCCGCCGGAAGCAGCGTGCAACCGGAGTTGCAGCGCACGTGGGATGAAAGTGCGCATCACATTGACCTCGCACGCCGGCGTGGCGAAGAAGCACCACCGCGCGATGCACTGTTCCGCAGTCCGCAGGAAATCAGCGGTGCACTGTCGCGCTTTGCCACGCTGCGTCTGGCACCAGCGGCCGGCGCGTTGCTGCGCAAGTCAGAGCGCCGCACGCGCGATGATCAAGACGCACCAGCGGTTTCGCGTGATGTTGACGCACTGGCCGCCGACATCCGTTTTGCCATCAGCGCACCGGAGTCTATCTCGCGTGATTTGCGCGTGCTGCGCCGGCTGGTGCGTGATGGATTACCCACCGTCATTCTGTGCGACAACGCCGGTCAGTCTGAACGACTGGATGAACTGCTTGGTGAAGACGGGCCTACGCCTGCTGCACTCACCATTGGAGTACTCGACGGCGGCTTTGTGGTGCCCGGCCGCCTGCGCGTGCTCACCGATCACGAAATTTTCCGCCGTGATCGACGGTTGCGTCGCGCGCGGCGCTACGGCACCGGTGCCGCACTCGATACCATCGGCGCGCTCAAGCCCGGTGACTATGTCGTGCATCTGGAGCACGGTATCGGACTGTATCGCGGCATCGAACGGGTCTTCTTTCGTGAACAAACGATTGAAGCCGCAGTTATTGAATACGAAGGTGGCGATCGGCTGAACGTACCGCTGTACCGCATCGATCAGATCGAACGCTATCGCTCGGCCGGTGATGTGGGTGGTGATATGCCACCACCGCGTTTGCACCGGTTGGGTGGCAAGAAGTGGGCGGCGCAACGTGAGAAAACACGCGCGGCCATCTTTGAGATGACCCAGGAGCTGCTGGAGCTCTACGCGCGTCGCAAAGTCGCCGCGCGTCCGTCGCACTCCGCCGACGGCGCGTGGCAGCGTCAGCTCGAAAGTTCGTTTTTGTTTGAAGACACGCCCGATCAGCGCAAAGCCACTGACGATGTGAAACGCGATATGGAAGGCGAGCGTCCCATGGACCGCTTGCTGGTGGGCGACGTGGGTTACGGCAAAACCGAAATCGCGATTCGCGCGGCCTTCAAGGCGGTGCAGAATGGGCGGCAGGTTGCGGTGCTCGTGCCTACCACCATTCTCGCCGAACAGCACGGCCGCAGCTTCAGCGATCGCCTGGCCGATTTCCCTGTGAAAGTGGACGTGATGTCACGCTTCCAGACGGCCAAGGAACAGGCCGCGGTCGTATCACAGCTGAAAGATGGGAAAATCGATATCGTGATCGGCACGCATCGGCTGCTGAGTCCCGATGTGTCGTTTGCCAATCTGGGACTGATTGTTGTTGACGAAGAGCACCGTTTTGGTGTGAAGCACAAGGAGCGTCTCAAGCAGCTCAAGCTCGAGACGGATGTGCTCACGCTCACCGCAACGCCCATTCCGCGAACCTTGCATCAGTCGCTGGCCGGGTTGCGCGACATGACGCTCATGCAAACGCCGCCGCGCGACCGCTCACCCGTGCTCACCTTTGTTGAGCCCTGGGATGACGGTTTGCTCGAAGAGGGCATTTCGCGCGAGCTCGATCGCGGTGGACAGGTGTTCTTTGTGCACAATCGCATTGAGACCATCGTTGCCATTGCCGATCACTTGCAGCGACTGGTGCCGCGGGCCCGTATTGCGGTAGGTCACGGGCAAATGAAAGAGCGCGAGCTTGAAGCCGTGATGAAACAGTTTGTCTCCGGTGAAGTGGATATTCTGGTCTCCACGCTCATTGTTGAAAGCGGCCTCGATGTGCCCAACGCCAACACGATGTTTGTGAATCGGGCCGACCACTTCGGATTGGCGCAGTTGTATCAGCTTCGCGGCCGCGTGGGGCGATCGCACCGCCGAGCCTACTGCTATCTCATCGCGCCTGATCAGATCGACGACGACGCGGAGCGCCGCCTGCAGGTGCTGGAGCATCATACGGAACTCGGATCCGGCTACCGTGTCGCACTCAAAGACATGGAGTTGCGTGGTGCCGGCAATCTGCTGGGCGCTGAACAATCGGGCTTCGTGCACGCCGTCGGATTCGACCTGTACCTTCGGCTGCTCGATGAGACCGTGCGACAGCTTTCGCAGGAAAAAGGCGCCCGTCCGTTTGTACCGGCCGAAGTCTCGCTCGATCAGCCGGCGTACCTGCCCGATGAGTTTATTCCGGCGCAGGATGCGAAGCTCGACATCTATCGGCGGCTCACAGCGTGTCGTACTGCCAGTGCAATTGACGACCTGCGCACCGAAGTCCGTGACCGCTTCGGGCCTATGCCGGAGGCGGCGGAGGCGCTGTTCTCCAGCACCCTGCTTCGCGTGCTCGGGGCAGCGCTTGGGGTGGATGGGGTGCTTGTGCGAGGGTCCGATGCCCGTGTTAACTTTCGCGGCGATGCCGTCCCCCGACTCAAGGGACTATCAGCCGCGTTCCATGATGTGCAGTTTCAGGTGGACGTACGGCGTACCAATCCTCTCGCGCTCAAGCTCGTTCGTCTCGGGGGCGCTGAGATGCTCGATGGCCTGGTGCGTGCCCTGCGCGCCCTTGTTGTGTAACTACCCGTAATCACGCAGTTCCTTACCTCACCACGGGCGGCTGGCTGCTGTCACAGGCGCCACCGTCCAACGCCCGATCTTCGGAGTTGTGTTCATGAAAGTGTATCGTGTCTCGACCATTGCACTCGTAGCTGCAGCCATGGCGGCCGCGTGTGGGTCGTCAGTCAGCGTTGACACTGCCGCCAAAGTTGGTGAGCAGGAGATGACCGTCGACGAGCTGGCTGAGGTGCTGAGCACGTCGCAGGCGCCGCTCGAAACCGAAGTCGCGCGCAGCGTGGCCGAACTGTGGGTGAACTATCAGCTGGCCGGTCTGGCCGCGGCCCGAGGCGACACCATGACGTCGCCGGAAGTCATGGACGCTGGACTGTGGTCGGCCATCGACAACATGCGTGTGCGCACGCTTTACGAAGATGTGTCCAAGTCATTTGACACGGCCAGCGGCCCGTCCGACGAAGAGCGGTACGCGACGGGCGAGCTGATGTCGGCGCGTCATATCCTGGTGCAGGTCGCTCCGGACGCGACACCGGCCGATATCGAAACCGCTCGCAAGAAAGCCGAAAGCATTCGTGCCGAGGC